>JBKPHP010000149.1:0-4537 GCA_046729895.1 Actinomycetota bacterium | reverse complement strand
GCTCCGCGAGCGGCCCTTCGACCTGCTGTGCATGGGTGCCCGCGGGCGGGGTCGCGTCACCGGCGCCCTGCTCGGGTCCGTGTCGACCGCCGTGCTCCACCACAGCCCGGTTCCAGTAGTTGTGCTCCATCCGCCGCGAGACGCCGGGACCGACGATTAGCACGTGGCTCAAGCGGACGACGGGTCTCGAACCCGCGACCTTCGGCTTGGGAAGCCGACGCTCTACCAGCTGAGCTACGTCCGCGCGTGGAGCCCTGCTCCGGCGGCCCATTCTAGAGGCGGGACTACCCTTCGGTTGGCTCGATGAGGAGGGTCCTGTCCCCCATTCCGATCGCCGTGATCCTGGGCGTCGCGGCCCTCGTGGGGCTGCTTGCGTACGGGCTCAGCGCCAACGAGCCCGACCGCGGGATTGAGCGCGCCATCTCAAAGGGCGAGCGCAAGCGCGCCCCGGCGCTCGAGCTGCCGCGGCTGTCGGGCAGCGGGAGGGAATCGCTCGCGGACCAGCGCGGAAAGGTTGTGGTGCTCAACTTCTGGGCCTCGTGGTGCGTGCCCTGCCGGAAGGAGTCGCCGCTGCTCGAGCGCTGGCACAGCCGGATCTCTCAGCGCGACGGGACGGTGCTCGGCGTGGATGTCCTGGACGTGTCCTCCGACGCCCGCAGGTTCGCGCGCGAGTTCGGCCTGAGCTATCCGATGCTGCGCGACAAGGACGGCGACACGCTGGACGCCTTCGGCGTGATCGCCTACCCGGAGACGTTCGTGATCGACCGGAGCGGGCGGATCGCCGCCAGCCGCCGCGGGCCGGTGGACGAGCGCTTCCTCCGCCGTCGGGTAGCTCCGCTGCTGCGGGAGCGCTCGTGAGAAGGGCGCTGATCCTGGTCGTGGTGGCCGCCGCGCTGGCGGGGGCGCCGTCCGCGCTGGCCGCCGACTGTCCGCGCACGAGCCTGGGCGACGTCGAGGACGAGGTCATGTGCCCCGTCTGCGGCACGCCACTCAACCTGGCAGAGGAGGCACCGCAGGCCGAGCGCGAGCGGGCCTTCATCCAGCGGCTCATAGACCGATGCCGCTCGAAGGACCAGATCAAGCGGGCGCTCGTGGGGCAGTTCGGGGAGCAGGTGCTGGCACTGCCCGGCGACGAGGGCGACGACGACCTGGGCGACCTCCTGGTCTACGTGGTGCCCGGGGTAGCGATCCTGCTGGCGGCTGCGGGGATCGCGCTGGGGGCCACCCGCTGGCGGCGGCGGCGGGGCGAAGCCGCTTCGAGCACGGCGCCGGTCGCGTCCAAGCGGCTCGACAGGGACATGGACCGCTACGACCTGTGAGTGCCCCCGGCCTCATCCTCGCCGCCAGCGACGGGGTGGACACGACGGTCGTTGCCGCCTTTGCCGTCGGCTTCATCTCCTTCATCTCGCCGTGTGTGCTGCCGCTCGTGCCTGGCTACCTGTCCACCATCTCCGGGGTCTCCTTCGCGGACATCCAGGAGGGCCGGAGCAGGGCGAAGGTGCTCGCCCCGGCGCTCCTCTTCTGCCTTGCCTTCAGTGCCATGTTCATCGCGCTCGGGATGACCGCCACCGGGCTCGGCGAGACGCTCCAGAACCACCGGCAGCTGCTGCGTCAGGCGTCGGGCGTCGTGCTGATCGTGATGGGGGTGCTGTTCATCGCGATGCTGTTCGTACCGCTGCTCAACCGCGAGTGGCGACCCGAGGCGCTGCTGCGGCGCGCCCACACCGGCGGGCCGATCGTGGCGGGGCTCACCTTCGCGGTCGCCTGGCTGCCCTGCACGGGTCCCACGCTCGGGGCGATCCTCACGGCGGCGGGCAACAGCGACACCGTCGGCCGCGGCGGCGTCCTGCTCGCGTTCTACGCCCTCGGCCTCGCGGTGCCCTTCGTCCTCAGCGCGCTGGCCTTCTCGACCGTCTCGGGCGTCTTCCGCTTCTTCCGCGACCACTACACGGCGATCACGGTCCTTTCCGGCCTCGTGCTGGTGGGAATGGGCCTTCTGCTCGTGACCAACGAGCTGACCCGGCTCAATTCCGAGGCCCTGAAGGCGATGGACGACCTGGGGATCAACTTCTTCTCGGACATCTGACCAGGGAAGGGTCCTGCTTGCCCCTCCTGGGGGACCGCGAAGGACGGCAGGCCGCCTGGCTACATCTCCGCCGGCGCCTCGACCCCTAGCAGGTCCAGCGAGCGGGCGATCACCCGCTTCGTCAGCACGCAGATCGCGAGCCGTACGTCCTCGTCGCCGCCCTCCTCGGCGGCTCCCAGCACCTTGCAGTCGCGGTAGAAGGCGGAGAACTCCTGGGCGGTCTCGTGCACGTAGGTGGTGAGGCGATGAGGGGCGCGGCGCTCCGCAGCCTCGGCGACCTGGACAGGGAACTCGAGCAGCCGCTTGATCAGGCCGCGCGCCGAGGGGTGCAACCGTTCCGCGCTGGCGGCGAGGTCTGCCGCGAGCGCCTGTGCGACCCGCTCCTCCCCCGCCTTGCGCAGGATGCTCGCGATCCTGGCGTGCGCGTACTGCACGTAATAGACGGGGTTCTCCTGCGTATGCCGGCGGGCGAGTTCGAGATCCAGGTCCAGGGTCGTGTCGTGGCTGCGCTGGAGGAGGAACCATCGGGCGGCGTCAACGCCGATGTCGTCGATCAGGTCGTCGAACGACACGAACTCCCCCTGGCGCCGGGACATCCGGACCGGCTTGCCGCCCTCGGTCAGGTTGACGAGCTGCACGATCAAGAGCTCGAGCCGCTCGGGATCGCCGCCGAGCGCCTGCCAGGCCGCCCGCATACGGCCCACGTAGCCGTGGTGGTCGGCCCCCCAGACGTCGATGACCCGGTCATAGCCACGCCTCAGCTTGTTCTCGTGGTAGGCGATATCGCCGGCCAGGTAGGTGAACTCGCCGGTCGATCGCATCAGGACGCGGTCCTTGTCGTCGCCGAACGTGGTGCTGCGCAGCCACACGGCGCCCTCGAGTGGGTACACGTGCTCGCGCTCCTCGAGCAGGTCGAGCGCACCGAGGACGGCGCCGGACTCGTGCAGCGAGCGCTCGGAGAAGAACCGGTCGATCCTGACGCGGAAGCGCTCCAGCGTGGAGCGGACGTCTTCCAGCATCAGATCCATCGCTTGGTGGACGAGCTCGTCGGGGTCGCCCTCCGCCGCGCCCTCGATCTGCCGTGCGAGCGCGTGCACGTACTCGCCGCGGTAGCCGTCCTCGGGCGGCTCCTCGCCGCGCGCCCGCGCCCTGATCGACTCCCCGAAGCGGCGGGCCTGAGTGCCGTAGTCGTTCAGGTAGTACTCGCGCTCGACCTCGTGGCCGGCGAGCTCGAGGACTCGGCACAGCGCATCGCCGTAGGCCGCGTGTCGACCGTGCGCGACCGTCAGCGGGCCCGTCGGGTTGCCGCTGCTGAACTCCACGTTCACGCGCTCGCGGACGGCGGGCTCGGGCGCGCCGTAGCCCTCGCCGGTAGCAACCAGCCCCGCCACGGCCGCCAGGTACCAGGCGTCGGCCATGAACAGGTTGAGGAACCCGGGGCCCGCGATCTCGACCTTCTCCACGGCGGGTCCGAGGCGTGAGCCGAGCGCGTCGCCGAGGCGCTCCGCGATCGCCCGCGGGGGCTCACCCAGCTCGGGCGCGAGGAGCAGCGCCGCGTTGGTTGAGTAGTCGCCGAAGTCGGGCTTCGGGGGGCGCTCCAGGCGCGGGAGGTCCACCAGGCCGTCGCCGCGGAGCTCGGTGGCAGCCTGGCCTACGACGCCGCGGAGATCTGAAACGGGATCGGCCATTGGCTAATAGTGATAGGGCTCCCGGGCAAGGATCTTGTGGGCCCGGTAGAGCTGCTCGAGCAGCACCACCCGGGCGAGCTGGTGAGGCAGGGTCATCGGGCCAAGCGACAGCTTCAGGTCGCAGCGCTCGAGCTGTAGCCCGCGCGGGCCCCCGATGACGAAGCACAGGTCGCGTCCCTCCCGGCGCCTCTCCTCGAGCCAGCGGCTGAATCCGACCGAGTCGTAGGACGTGCCGTCGCCAGAGAGCAGCACCAGATACGCGCGATCGGGTATTCGCGCCGGCACCTTCTCGTCCTCGCGCACCTCCGTGACCTCCACGCGCGAGAGCCCCGCGAGCAGCTTGTGGTAGTGCGCCATGTCGTCCACGAAGGGAGGACGCAGCCGGCCGACGGCGATGACGGAGATCCGCATGGGAGGGCTTGCGATACTAGAGCCGTGCCTGAAGAAGAGAACGACGAGCGCCACTTCAACATCCACACGGATCCGGAGACGATGGCGGGTCACTACGCGAACTTCGCCAACGTCTCGCACTCCGACTACGAGTTCACGATCACCTTCGCGCGCGTGGATCACGAGGTCGACGAGGGCGAGGTGCCGGGCGTCGTCGTGGCCCGCATCAATCTCTCTCCCCGCTTCATGCGGGAGCTGATCGACGCCATGGCGGACAACTTCTCCAAGTGGCAAACCCGGGAGGGCATCCGCGACCTCCCGGAGTTCGACGAGCCCGACAGCTAGCGCTGCCGCCGCGCCCAGGCCTCGCCGA
>JBKPHP010000148.1:0-16201 GCA_046729895.1 Actinomycetota bacterium | reverse complement strand
TCGGCAGCCGCTCCATCCTGTCTAGCGATTCAGCTTCTGCTCGATGGCGTTCAGCACCGACTTGCGGTTGGCGTTTCGCCGCTCGTGGTCGCGGACCTTGCGGAGCTGGGCCGGGGTGAGGTCCCCGAGCCGCCTCTGTACCTGCGCAGCGGTGAGCTCGTCGTAGGCGGTTATCGGGAAATTGGGTCCGACCCCTGCGGCCCGCCGCACGCGGTCCGCTTGGGCGAGCGCCGGGTCTGCCGCCTTGACCGCACGGGTGGTCGCGCCGCGGGTGGCTCCCTCGACCTGCCTGCGGGCGTCCCTGGCCGCCCTGGTGCCGCGCTTGCGGGCCCCCGCCGTGCGGCCCTCGATCTCGTCCCGCCCCCGGCCGACCAGCTGCTCGAGGTCCTTCATCACGTCGTTGGTCTGCTTCCGTCCGCGATCCACGAGGCCGCGTGCGATCTTCCGCGCGTCCTTGGCGGTCAGGCTGCCCTGCGAGACGGCCTCCTCCAGCACCTCCTCGATCCGGTCCCGCGTGAGCATGACGAGGTCCAGCGGCCGGATCAGGTTCTTGCGAAGCGCCTCCCGGAACTCGGCGACGGTCTTCGCTTCGACTCCTGCGGCCCGAGCGCCCCTACCGGCCGTGCGCGAGGCGGTCCGCGCCTGCTTGCGAGCGCGCTGCTGCCGACCCCGTGCCTGTCCGCCCTTGCCGGCGGCCGCCTTGCGCGCGCTGGCCCCGCGCGTCGAGCCCCCGCCGGACGACGAGCGCGGGCGACTCGAGGCCGCTGATCGGGACCTGCTCGAGCTGCTGCCGCTTCGCGTGCTGCGCCTTCTCTCCGCCATGACTTCTCCCTCTGTTCGCCCTGGACGCGTGCTCCAACAACGGACTATTTCATGCCGAACGACGCGACGACGGGCGCGTGGTCCGACAGCCGGATGCGCAGCCCGTCCGGACCAGGAACCTCCCGCTCCCCCGGGGCGAGGGCAGTCGCCGGAGCGACCCGCTCGAGGCCCCGGCACAGCAGGTGGTCGATCGCCCTTTCCCCGGTCGGCTCGGCAAGCCCCAGCCGCGCGCGCAGGCGCTTGAAGCTGTCGGGATCCTCTGCTGGCCGCAGGTTCAGGTCTCCGCCGAACACGAGCGGGTGTGCCCCCGCCCATTCGACGGCCCGCTGAGCGGCCAGCTCCACGTCGCGCGCGGCGCTATCCGGATCGCCGCTCGTCGCATGCAGGTTGGCGACGGCGACGCGCGCCCCATCAGCAGTGCCAACGAGGGCCCAGAGCATCCGCCGCCGCTCGGGTCGTTTGGTAAGCGTGAGGCGCCGGACCTCGAGGATCCTGGCCGGCGGCCGCACCAGCAGCTGGTTCGAACCGCCCTCGTTCGAGGCAATCAGGTCCGGGTTCACGTCCGCGATGGCGCGGCGCAGGACAGCGAACAAGTTGCGGGAGGTGAGCGCGATCGCCGAGCTAGCCCCAGCCCGGCCGGCAAGGGCGCGCTGCCAGCGCGGGGGCGCCTCCTGCAGGAGCGCCAACGCCCACTCCCTGTCCGCGAGCCAGGCGGCGAACTCGTCGCGCAGCGGGCGGTTGACCTGGATGTGCGTGGCACCCCGCTCGCTGGAACCGAGCAGCCGCGAGCGCCAGGTCCGGAGGGCCGGGTCCGGCGGGAAGTCCCGGCCGTGCGCGAGGTTCCATGACAGGACCCCCAATACCATGCCCGGATGACGCGCCACCTGCTGACCGGAAAGGAGCTTACGACCGCGGAGCTCCATTCGCTCCTCGAGCGGGCGCTGGAGCTCAAGGCCGACCGGACCGGCGCCCAGACGCTCGCGGGCAAGAGCGTCGCGCTCCTATTCGAGCTCCCCTCGACCCGCACCCGGGTGTCCTTCCAGGTGGCCGTCGCCGAACTCGGGGGCCATCCCATTGTGCTGGGGGAGGGGGAGCTTCAGCTCTCGCGCGGGGAATCGGTGCGGGACACGGCCCTCGTCCTGTCGCGCTACGTGCAGGGGGTCGGGGTCCGCGCGGGGCCCCACGCCGTTGTCGAGGAGCTCGCGTCCTACTCGAAGGTGCCCGTGGTGAACATGCTCACGCGCGATCACCACCCCTGCCAGGTCCTGGCAGACCTCCTGACCCTCCGCGAGCGCTTCGGGAAGCTCGAAGCGCTCAAGCTCGCCTACGTGGGCGACGGCAACAACGTGGCCCGGTCGCTCCTTGTCCTGGGCGGGCTGGCGGGCGTCGAGGTCGCCCTCGCCACGCCGCCGGAGCTGTCGCTGCCCGAGACCGATGGCGTCTCCCCTCAAGAGGCGGCCGCGGGCGCCCACGCCCTGTACACCGACGTCTGGGTGAGCATGGGCGACGAGGAAGGGGCCGAGCTCCGGCGGGAACTGCTTGCGCCCTACCGCGTGGACGAGGAGCTCCTGGCCCACGCCCGGCCGGACGCCGTGGTCCTCCACTGCCTGCCCGCCCATCCCGGCGAGGAGATCAGCGAGACGCTGCTCTACGGTGAGCGCTCGGCCGTCTGGGACCAAGCCGAGAACCGCCTGCACGCGCAGAAGGCTCTGCTGGAGCTCCTCGTCGGTCACTAGTGTTCGGCTGCGAACACGCCCGAGGGGAGGTCAACCGAGATGACCAAGTTCCTGGCACCGCTCTGCGCATGCCTCGCGCTCGCTCTGGTCGCAGCCGGATGCGGAGGCGGCGACAACGGCGGCGGTGGGGGAGGCGGCGGAGGCGGAGGGTCGGAGCAGAAGCAGCCCGCGGGGGGAGGCGGCGGCACGGGCGCCAAGTCGGCCTCCGTCGCGATGAAGAACATTCAGTTCAACCCGAAGAGCGTCACGGTGGCGAAGGGCGGCACTGTGAAGTGGACCAACGACGACAGCGTCGGGCACGACGTGACGGGGTCGGACTTCAAGTCGGGCAGCGCCGGCGGCCTCTCGGGCGGCGACACCTTCTCGCACACCTTTAACAAGGCCGGCACCTTCAAGTACCGCTGCACCATCCATCCGGGGATGGAGGGAACCGTCACCGTCAAGTAGCCGGCGGCTGGCGGCGCACCCCGAAGCCCCGCAGCAACAGGAGCGCGGCTTCACCCACCCCGCCTCGGGCCGGGAGCAAACCGAGCTGCGTGGCCACGTCGTAGAGGTCGAAGAAACCGCGCGCGCGACGGACGAGCCCGTCGGCGAGCTCCACGTAGTGCAAGCCCTGCACGACGACGAACCGACCCGTGGCCGGCAGGATCTTGGTATCGCCTCGGTGTGTACCGGCGAGGCGCCAGGGGAGGCAGGCGTGAGGTCCACGAGCGAGCGGCGACGAGCTGGCCTCCACCTTCAGGTCCGGCAGGGTGTCCCGCAGACCGGCGGCGTGTCGCTCGAGCGCCTCGATCCCGGCGAGTGGCGCGACCGCCACGGGGTCCTCGTAGCCGACGTCAGGCGTGCAGCAGTCCCCGAAGTCGAGTTCGCCGGCCCAGGCCCGACGCCAACGCTGCGAGAGCGAGTCGAGCTCCGAGCGCGCTAGCTCGGGGGCCACGTGACGTCCAGCTCCGGGAGACCCTCGGTGGGCGAGGAGGCCTCGGCGTACAGACGCCGTGGGATGCGCCCTGCGCTGCGCGCCTCGAAGCCGGCCTCAACCGCCAGTCGCATCGCCCGCGCCATCGCGGGCGGGTCCTGGGCGCGGGACACCGAGCTGGCGAGCAGCACCCCGTCGCAGCCGATCTCCATCGCCATGGCCGCGTCGGAGGCCGTGCCGACGCCGGCGTCGAGGATCACTGGCACCCGGGCGTGCTCGACGATCAGCCGCAGGTTGTACGGGTTGTTAATCCCCATGCCGCTCCCGATCGGCGAGCCGAGGGGCATCACAGCGGCACACCCCGAATCCTCCAGGCGGCGGGCGAGCACAGGATCGTCGTTCGTGTACGGAAGGACCGTGAAGCCGTCGGCCACGAGCGTCTCGGCGGCCTCCAACAGGTCGGCCGGCTCGGGCATCAGGGTGCGGTCGTCCCCGATCACCTCTAGCTTGACCCAGTCGGTCTTGAGCGCCTCGCTGGCGAGCCGAGCGGTGGTCACCGCGTCGCGGGCCGTGAAGCAGCCGGCCGTGTTGGGCAGCACGAAGCAGCCGGCCCCCTCCAGCACCTCCAGGATCGAGCCACGGCCGGCGGGCTCCACGCGCCTCATCGCAACCGTGGCCACGTCGGCGCCCGAGGCCTCCACGGCCTGCGCCATGACCTCGAGGTTGCGGAAGCCGCCGGTGCCCATGACCAGGCGGGAGTCGAAGCTGCGCCCCGCTATCTCGAGCCCCATGCGCCTACCCTCCCTGCACCGCGTGCAGGACTTCGACCTGCTGTCCGTCTCGAAGCGCGGTCTCCGACCAAGCGCCGTGCGGGACGACCTCGCCGTCCACCGCCACCGCCACACCGCGCCCCTCCGGCTCGAGGCCGGCCTCGAGCACGGCGGTCTCGACCGTCGCGCCCCGCGGCAGCTCCCATCGCTTGCCGTTGAGGAGCACGTCGCTCATCCCGCCACCTCGGCCACGCCGGCGAGGCTCGACGCCACGCGCTCCGCGGTGAGCGGGGCAAGCAGAACGCCGTTGCGGTAGTGCCCCGTGGCCCACCAGAGTCCGTCGAGCTCGCCCGGGCCAACCAGGGGAGCGTTGTCAGGTGTCCCGGGTCGGAGACCCGCGCGCGCCTCCACGAGCTCCAGCTCGCCGACGTCGGGCAGCACCTCCCAGGCCGCCTCCAGCAGGCGGTACACGCCGTCGGCGGTCACGGACGTGTCGAAGCCCTGCTCCTCGACGGTGGCCCCCAGCACCACGCGCCCGTCGCCTCGCGCCAGCAGGTAGCAGCGCGGGGTCCGGACGATCCGCCGGAACGGGTCCGGCATCCCGCCGCGCGCCCGCAGCTCCAGGATCTGACCCTTGACCGGACGCACGGGCGGGCCCTCGCCCACAGGGGCGAGCGCCGGGCTCCAGGCCCCGGCCGTCACGACTACGGCCCCGGCGGCCACCGCGGAGCCGCCTGTGGTGCGTACCCCCGTGACTCGCCCGTCCTCGTACTCGACCGCGGCCACCTCCGCACCGCTGAGGATCTCGCCGCCCGCTTGGCGAAGCGCGGCGACGAGCGCACGCACCACCGCCTGGGGGTCCACGTGGCCGTCCTGCGGCGCCAAGATCCCCCCGCCGATGCGGGGCGCAAGACCGGGCTCGAGCCGCCGGCAGTCGCGGGGGCCCAGCCACTCGGCCTCGAGGCCGAGCGAGCGCTGAAAGGCGTGCAGCCTGCGCAGCTCCTCGGCGTCGTCGCGGTCGGCGGCAACCACCAGCGCGCCCGAGTCCCGGTAGTGCGTGGCCATCCCGGCGCGCTCCTCCAGCTCCGCCGCGAAGCCGGGCCAGCGCGCCCGCGAGTCGAGGTTCGAGCGCAGCAGCTCCTCCTCGCCGAACGCCGCCTCGGTGACCGGCGCGAGCATTCCCGCCGCCACCCCCGAGGAGCCTGCGCCGGGCCAGGAGCGGTCGAGCACGATGACCGACAGCCCGCGCTGCGCCGCCCTCCAGGCGCAGGAGAGACCAATAAGGCCCGCGCCGACGAAAACGGCGTCGTAGCTCTTCTCCTGCAAAACGCTCACCTTCCTCGCGCCGGCATTACCCGGATCAGGTTCCACGGTCGGCGGCGCACAGCCGCCCTCTCAGCCCGGTGCCTCCGAGCTCCCGTTCTCCTAGATGGTAGCCCGCAGAGCTAGGGACGCCGGGAGTATTCGTCGCGGGGCCCGCCGCCCATGAACTCGACCGCGAGCGAAATCACCAGCCCGATGATGCCCACGATCATCAGGATCAACCCCACGGTCTGGAGCTCCACCCCGGAGACGGTGATCGTGACCGCGTAGCGCAGGATCGCCCCCACGGCGATCAGGAAGATGGACATCCCTATCCCCATCTCGGGGGATCGTAGCCGGGGCGGGCGGGCGGGAAACAGGCGATCTGCTAGGTATTCTCCGCCGCCGCGCTTACAGGGAGGCGCGCGCGGCGTCGACGGGTGGGCACCGCAACTCCGGCTGCCCGCTCTGTTTCTAGTCGCGTTCGACGATGAGACGAGCGACGTTCTCCACCGTTTTCCTATGCGCCGCCGTGGCGTTGGTCGGCCTGCCCGGCCACGCGTCCGCGAGCAGCCGCCAGCTCCTGGTCATGCAGGATGACGCCCACCTCTACCGGAGCGACTCTTCCACACGGACAGCCACCCTCAACGAGATGAAGGCGCTGGGTGCCGACGTCGTGAAGGTGCAGGTGTACTGGAACGAGATTGCCCCGGGGCCGAGCAAGCCGGCGGGCTTCGACGGCGCCAATCCCTCGAACTACAGCTGGAGCGCCTACGACGCCATCGTGAGCGGAGCACTCGCGCGGGGCATGCAGCCCTTTCTCTCCCTCGGGGGACGCGCTCCGGACTGGGCGATTCGCAAGAAGACCCGCAGTCACAACGGGACCTACCGCCCCAGCGCCCGGGAGTTCCGCCTCTTCTCGCAGGCCGCCGGTCGCCACTTCCCGCAGGTGCACATCTGGTCCGCCTGGAACGAGGCGAACCTGTCGAGCTGGCTCCAGCCGCAGCGGGGCAGGCACGGTGTGCCGATCGCCCCCTCGCTCTATCGCAACCTGTACCTCGGCTTCCACAGGGGCCTTAGCGACTCCGGGCACGGAGGCGACACGCTCCTGCTCGGCGAGCTCATGCCGCTCGGCCGTGGCTCGGCGAAGAAGATCCCGCCGCTCACCTTCCTGCGCGAGATGGTGTGCCTCAACAGCCGCTACCGTCAATACCGCGGCCGCGCGGCTAAGGCCCGCGGCTGCAAGCGCGTCACGCGGATCCCCACCTCCGGCCTCGCCTACCATCCGTATACGCCACGCGGCGGATTGCGGAAGCGGCCCGGGCGCGACGAGGCCTCGATCACCACTCTCGGTCGCCTGTCGCGCGTGCTGAGCAGGCTCGCCGCCCGCCGCAAGCTGCCGCGTCGCACGCCGATCTGGATCACCGAGTTCGGCTTCCAGACCAATCCGCCGGACCCGTTCCAGTACTCGATCCGGCGCGTGCCCGGCTACCTCGACGAAAGCGAGTGGATCGCCTTCCGCAGCGGTCGCGTGCGCAGCTACGACCAGTACACGCTGGTCGACGACGCCGCGGGCTCGGGCAGCGTCTTCACGCGCTGGGCGGGCTTCCAGCAGGGCCTCCGCTTCGCGAACGGCACGCCCAAGCCCGGGGTCTACGACGCCTTCCGCATGCCCGCGTTCGTGCGAGCCCTGGGGCGCTCTGCCGAGGTGTTCGGCGGACTCCGCTTCTCGCCCGGCTCCACCGCGACCATCTTCAGCCGCAAGCGCGGCGGCAGCTATCGCCAGCTGGGTACGGCGACGCTGAACGCCGCCGGTTACTTCCGCAAGTTGTTCCGCGTGTCCGCCCCCGGTCGACGTGTCTACCGCATCACCATCGGCAGCTACTCTCGAACGAAGCGCCCGGCCCGGCGCTGACCCCGCCCAGGAGGAGTCTCCCTTGAGCCTGTCCCCTCGTTTCCAGCTGTTTCGTGCAGGCGTCGCGCTTGTCGTGGCGCTCGTGCTGATCGCGATCGTCTCCGGACTGCGCGCCACGGACGCTCACGCGGCCCGCGGCATGGAGATCGTGCTGCAGGACGATGCCGTGTTCGTCACCCAGTCATACGAGCAGTACGGGTTCAGCCGGGACAGGGCGCTCCGGCTGGCCCGAGCTTTCGGCGTGACCCGACTGCGCATCAACGTCAACTGGGCCTTCACCCTCCCGCCGGGGCCGCGCGACGCGACGACCCGGCCGCCTGGACTCCGCTACGAGTTCCAGCTCGTCGATTCCGCGATCGACGCGGCAGCGAGGTTCGGCATGCGCGTCCACGTCTCGCTCACGGGTCCAGCGCCAGCCTGGGCGACGGGGAACGGGCGGGTTGGCCCGTTCAGGCCCAACACAACGGCCTTCGCCGAGTGGGCGGGCATCGCCGCCAGGCACTTCCGCGGAAGGGTCGATCGCTTCAGCATCTGGAACGAGGGCAACCTCAGGCCCTGGCTGTCGCCCATGGGCTCATCGCCGTCGATCTACCGCAACCTGTACCGGCGCGGCTACGCCGCAGTCAAGGCAGGTGCACCGGGGGCCAAGGTGCTGTTCGGCGAGACCTCGCCGTACGGGCGCCGCGGCTTCGCAACGAATCCGATCGCCTGGCTTCGCAAGGTTCTCTGCGTGAGCAAGCGCGGGAAGCGCAGGCGCAGCTGCCCCAAGCTCAAGACCGACGGCTACGCCCACCACCCGTACGACTTCGCGCACAGTGCCAACTTCCGCTACCGGGGCAAGGACAACGCGACGATGGGCACCCTGGGCAACCTGACCCGGGCCCTGGACCGCTTCTCCCGCAGCCGCGCTCTGCGCAAGAACGGCCGCGGGCGGATTCCCCTCTTCCTGACGGAGTACGGCTACTTCGCTACGGGGCCCCGCGCCCTCTCCAGGCGCAAGCGCACCAAGTACCTGTACCAGGGCTGGAACATCGCGCTGAAGAACCGGCGGGTGAAGTCGAACCTCCAGTACCTGATTGCGGCCCCGCCGCCGGGGTCCACATCCGCCTACTTCAACCTCGCGTTGCTGACCACGAGCGGGAGGAAGTACCCGCAGTACAACACGCTCGTGCGCTGGTACAGGGCCCATCAGCGCAAGGTCAAGCGCCCGGGGCGCGCGATCTCACTGCCGCCGGCGCCGCCAGGCTAGCGCCGCACCAGGTACGCCGGACTCGCTAGCGGCGTGCGGCGGCCACCTTACTCCGGCGCCCGCTCGCTGCGGCCCGCCGCCGTCGCTTACCCGGTGCGCCCCCGTCGCTGCAGGCGAATCGTGGGCGCCTCGCCGGGCACGGGCGTTTGTGAAAGCAGCGCCTGGCCCCGCACCAGCACCGGGGCGCGCGCCCTCAGCAGGACCAGCGTGTAGCTCTCCGTCTCGCGCCGCTCGACCACCCGGAAGCCGGGGATGGGGGGCGCGGGAGGCCTTGGAGGCGGCTCCGAGTGGAGTCCGCCGGATAGGTGCTGCACCGGATACATCAGGGCGATCTCCCGGACCTTCGCCCCCGCGGGGGGGAAAAGACTGAGGCCTCTCATGTAGATCTCCAGCGGCACGACGCCGTTAGAGGGCGCGACCACGACGGCACGTGCGCTGCTGAGAGGCCCGAGCGCGTGCGCCATGCCGCGCCAGTCGTCGCGCTGCCAGGAGGGCTCCAGCGCGACGCCCACCACGCTCGCCAGGCCGAGCGCACAGAGCAAGGCGGCGCCCGCGGCTCCGAGCGACCTCCTCCAGAGCATTGCAAAACCCGCACCCGCCACCACCGCGAGCGGCAGCCAGGGGACCATGAGGTTCCGGGGCTGCACGTAGTCGGCTCCGGCGAGGGCCAGGCCCAGCGGGAGGGCCAGGCCCGCGGCCCCGAGCGCGGCGGCGGTCCGCACGCCTCGCCGGTCAGCCGCCTCCGGGCGGGCCAGCGCAAACGCCGCCGCCGCCGCCGCGATCAGGAAGGCGGTCACGCTGGTGACGGCCTCGAGCGGTGACTCGTAGCCGAGCAGCAGGGCCTTGCCCGTACGCGCGACGCGCTCGAGGAGCGGCGACTCGTCGATGTACCCGCTCACATCGAGCGATCGCTGGTGCACCGCCAGCGGCAGCAACGCGAGGCCCGCGGCGACCACGGCGACGGCGGCGAGGAGGGTCGGCCGCCGCGTCTTCGGTGCGACCACCAGCCAGACGAGCTCGGGCGCGATCAAGAAGATGGCGAAGTAGTGCGTGGCCAGCGCCAGGGCCGAGGCCACCGCCCACAGCACGACCGCGGTCCTGTCCGGTCGTCGCAGCAGACGGGCAAAGCCCCACAGCGACAGTCCCACCAGCAGCACGAGCAACGCGTACGACCGCGCCTCCTGCGAGTACCAAATGAGCAGCGGGTTGAAGGCGGCGAGGGCGGCCACCACCAGCCCGACGCGGCGTGAGCAGAGCTCCGTTGCGGCCGCGTAGAAGACAGGGATGGCGGCGGTTCCGACGAGCGCGGAGAGGGAACGCAGACCAACCTCTCCGGTGCCGAACGGCTTCGCCCAGAGCCATGCCAGGAGGTAGTAGAGCGGCGGCGTCGCTTCGCTGTTCGGGATAGTGTGGAGCATCCCGCCCAGGTCCATATGGAGCAACCGGACCGTGACCGCCTCGTCGTACCAGAAGCTCTGGCCATCGAGCGTGGCGAAGCGGAGCACGCCTCCGGCGAGCGTCAGCAGAAGCAAGACCTGCACGGCGGCAAGACTAGGGAGCGGCCGGGTGCCAGCAGACCGGGGAGGGGCCACCGACCTAGGAAGTTGCCGGCACGAATCTGATACCTAGGAGCCGTGGATCGGCGCGATCGGCTTCGCCGCGCCCGGCTCTACCTCGTGGTGGAGATCGCGGGCCTGGGCGCCGCCCGCGACGCGCTCGCCGGCGGCGTCGACATGATCCAGCTGCGGGACAAGGAGGCAGGCGACGAGGAGATCCTCAAGGCCGCCGCCGCGTTCCGCCGCGCCTGCGACGAGCACGGCGCGCTGTTCTGGCTCAACGACCGGCCGGACCTCGCGATGGCTGCCGGCGCCGACGGAGTGCACGTGGGCCAAGCTGACATGCCCTTGAGCGAGGCGCGCGACCAGCTCGGGCCCGATGTTCTGCTCGGGCTCTCCACGCACACGCCCGAGCAATTCGACGCGGCGCTCGATTCGGAGGCCGACCAGCTGAGCGTGGGACCCGTACACGAGACACCCACCAAGCCTGGGCGCCTCGCCGCCGGCCTCGGCTACGTCCGCTACGCGGCTGCCCGGGGGGGCTCCAAGCCCTGGTTCGCGATCGGGGGGATCGACCTCGATAACGTGCGAGACGTGCTGGCCGCAGGGGCAGAGCGGATTGTCGTGGTGCGCGCCATCCGCGACGCCGCCGATCCCCGCGCAGCCGCTGCCCGCCTGCGCGCGGCGCTCGACGAGGCGGCCAAGGATGCCCGAGAGAGGTAGTCGCCAGAAGCGCAAGCGCAAGCAGCGCTCCCGGCAGGCCTCCGGCGCGGGGCGCACGCAGCCGTCTCGGCAGGCCTCCGGCGCAGAGGCCATGGCCCGCGGCTACGCGCGCGCGAGACAGAAGGACGAGGAGACCCGCGCGGCACTCGAGCCGCTCGAGCGGGGTGAGCGCCCTGTGGCGGTGACGGTGGGAGCAATCGTCGCCGCGATCGGCGGCCTATCCAACCTCGTCGGCCTCCTCTTCGGGTTCGGGCAGCGGGGGCCCCTCGTGGTTGGGACGCTTATTGCCTGGCTCGTCGCCGTAGGCATGTGGCGGGCTCGCTACTGGGCCGTCCTCGGGATGCAGACGATCCTCGGCTTCATCATTGTGGGCGCATCGTTGGCACTGCTCTTCGCGAGCAGCGTGGGGTATGCGGTGCTCGCCGGCGCGATCGTCGGCTCCGCGGGCACGCTGTTCTGGTTCCTGGTCAAGGCAATGGCCAGGATTCAGATGCCCGAGCGGCCCGGCGCGAGCCGAAGTCGGTGACCAGGCGGCCGTCCGCGGCCCCGAGTCGTCGCGACACTGCCAGCCGACGCCCGGATCGAGCTAACCCGGCCTTATCTCCTCGATCACCTCGTAGGCGCCGTCCAGCAGAACGTCGTCGACGTACTGCGAGGCGTCCTGGACGTTCTGCTCGTAGCCGTACTCCTCCTGGGCTTGGCGCAGCTCCTCCACGGTGCCCTGGAACATGCCGAAGGCGAGGATGACGTTCTCGTCGTTCACGTCCCGACAGACGTAGACGGGATTCCACCTGCTGCTCGCCTCCTGCTGCTGCTCGCTCGGCATCCAGGCGGCCCGGAAGTCCTCGAAGCTGCCCGGCTTCAGGCGGCGCGCGGTGAGCGTGCAGATCATTCAGTTCCTCCTCTTCATGTTGGTCGGACGCAGACTGATGCTCCGCGACGGTCGCTGTCAAGGCCCGTCGAGTAGGGTCGATGGCAATGCCCGAATCCAAGTACGACTGTGTCGTGATCGGCTCCGGCCCCGGTGGCTACGTGGGCGCGATCCGTGCCGCGCAGCTCGGCATGAAGACTGCTGTGGTCGAGAAGGAGAACGTCGGCGGCCGCTGCCTGAACGAGGCCTGCATCCCCGCCAAGGCGATCCTGCGCGTGGCCGAGGTCTTTTCCGAGGTGCAGCACGCCAAGGCGTTCGGCGTAAGCGTGGACGGCGCCTCGCTCGACTGGACGGGCGCTGCCAAGCACCGCGACAAGGTGGTCAAGACGCTCACCTCGGGGGTCTCGATGCTGTTCGACAAGAACAAGGTCGAGCTGATCGAGGGCTTCGGCGCGCTGACCGACGACGGCAACGTGAGGATTGGCGGTCAGTTCGACGCCACCGAGATCGAGGCCGACAAGGTGATCCTCGCCTGCGGCTCGGTCCCCAAGCCGTTGCTCGGGCTCGAGTTCGGTGGCCGGGTTCTCGACACCGCAGGCCAGTGGCTGCTGAACGAGCGGCCTTCGCGGTTGTGCGTGATCGGCGCCGGCGCATCCGGCACAGAGGTGGCCTCCGCGCTCGGCCGGCTGGGCACCGAGGTGCTGTTGCTGGAGATGCTCGACCGGATCCTCCCGCTCGAGGACAAAGACATCGCGCGCGCGTGCGCGCGAGAGATCGCAAAGCAGAACGTGCGGATCGAGACCGGCGCCAAGGTGGAATCGGCCGAGGCCTCGGATTCCGGCGTAGAGGTGACCTTCGGCGGCGAGACCGAGGAGTTCGACTACCTCTGCATCGCCGCCGGCCGCGGCCCCGACGTGGAGGGGCTGGGGCTGGAGGATGCGGGGGTGGAGCGCGACGAGTCCGGGCTGGTCAAGGTGGACGGGCGGCTGCGCACTTCGCGCGAGGGCGTCTGGGCGATCGGTGACATGGTCCGCGGGCCGGCGCTCGCCCACAAGGCGTCCGACGAGGGGATCATCGCGGTCGAGGACGCCGCCGGCCTCGAGCCGGACCCGATCGACCTCCGGTTCGTCCCCTCGGTCACGTTCTGTCACCCACAGGTCGCCTCCTTCGGCCTGACCGAGGCCGAAGCCCGCGACCAGGGCTTCGACGTGGTGGTTGGAAAGGTGCCCCTGGGCGCCGTGGGCGCCCCCACCGTCTACGGCGACCGGTCGGGGATGATCAAAATCGTCGGCGACAAGCAGTACGGCGAGCTGCTCGGCGGCCACATCGTTTCCGTCAGGGCGGCGGACATGATCCAAGAGCTCGTGAACGCACACGAGCTGGAGGGCGGCTACCACGAGGTCGCCCGCACCATCCACCCCCACCCCGCCTTCGCCGAGGCGGTGATGGAGGCCGCCAGGGCGACGGACGGCTGGCTGATCCACGGCTGATCGACCATCCGACCCGGGCAGTAGCGTGCGAACGTACGTTCGGCTAACGCCTGGGAGGGACTGAGATGGAATCCGTCACCGTCGATCAGATGCCGCTCGAGCAGCTCGAGCGCGAGATCACCGAGCTCGCCGCCCACATCAACGCGGCAACGTGCCGCTGGCTCCTACTCGTCGGGGAGCTCGACCGCCGGGAAGGCTGGCGCGGGTGGGGCTGCAAGTCGTGCGCGCACTGGCTCTCCCTGCGGTGCGGGCTCGGCCTGACGGCCGCTCGGCAGCAAGTGCGCGTCGCCAGGGCGCTGTTTGAGCTGCCGGAGATCACTGCGAGCTTCGGTCGAGGCGAGCTCAGCTATTCCCAGGTCCGGGCCCTGACCCGCGTGGCCACGCCGGAAATCGAGGCAGAGCTCCTGTCCGTTGCCCGGCACGCGACCGGCGCCCAGCTCGAAGTCCTCGTCGGGTCCTACCGAGGCGTCCTCGCGCGCGAGCTCGAAAAGGTGAACGACGCCCATCGCACCCGCTTCCTGATCTACTCGCACGACGACGACGGCTCGCTCGTGATCAGCGCCCGACTTCCGGCCGAGGAGGGAGCGCTCGTACTGGAGGCGCTCGAGGCCGCCGGCGAGGAACTTCGCGCTCCCACCCCTTCGGCCAGTCGGGCTCAGACCGAAGAAAACGATTCCGCGGAATCGTCTCCCGGACCCGCAGCGACCAAGGCCGACGCCCTGGTTGTCATGGCGGAGACCCTGCTGGCGTCGGGTCCGACGCCCGCGCCGGGCGGCGAACGCCGCGAGTTGGTGGTGCACGTGGATGCCGAGACTCTCGCCAAGCACGAGGAGGGCGCCTGCGCGCTTGAAGCAGGGCCGAGTCTGCATCCGGAGACCGCCCGACGGCTCGGCTGCGACGCGAGCATGATCCGAATCCTCGAGCGCGACGGCAGGCTATTGTCAGTGGGCCGTAGGAGGCGCACCATCCCGGCTGCGCTGGCACGTGCGCTCCGTAGCCGCGACGGCGGGTGCCGCTTTCCCGGCTGCACGGCGAGACGCTTCGTCGATGCCCACCACATCGAGCACTGGGCACACGGAGGCAAGACCAACCTCTCCAACCTCGTTCAGCTCTGCCGCCGCCACCACCGGCTCGTGCACGAGGGCGGCTACGGCCTGCAGACCGGAACCCGGGGCGCATTGGTCTTCCACAGGCCCGATGGCCGCGTGATACCCAACACGCCAAGCCCGCCAAGGGGCGAGGGGCGGCGACTCGTGGCCCAGAATCGCCGAGCCGGTCTGGCGCTCGCGCCGGACACGGCCGTCCCCCGCTGGGACGGCGAACGGCTGGACGCCGTCATGGCCGTCGATTGCCTGGCGTCACGGGACGCCCGGCTCGCCGAGCCGCCGGGTCCGTAAGCCGGGGCCCGATCGCCCCGCCGGCACCGCCCTGGCTCGGACATCGACTAGCCGGAGTCGATTCTCCCAACGCGAACTTTTGACGCTGTTTGCGGAGTCCGAGGGTGCCGGATAAGCGGGCTGAGCGTAGACTGCCGCCGCCCTCAGGGGCGAAAAAAGGCTCGCTGGACTCTTCGAGACGCAGGTGCAACTCACGGTAGGGACCCGAACCATCAGATGAGCCAAGGGCGGCTTCGAGCGGCGATCGTCCTCGGGTGCGTACCGGCCGCAGCCCTCGTGGCCGCAGCCCTTGCGGCAGAGTCTGCAAGCGCCGGCACGTTCGAGCTCAGATCGTGCATGGCCGCGAAGGCCGAGGACTACGACTCGGGAGCTTTCGCCGCGGCTCGGTCGAGCAAGCGGATGGTGATCAGGCGGAGCTGCAATCCCTTCGGCCGGGGCGAGCGCGGACTAGTGACCAGCAATCGGATCGCCCGCAGGCGCCTGCGCCGAAACGAGCATGCCAGCGTCGTCCTCTGGACACCGCCCGGGACACGAATCGTCCGCTTCGAGTGGTCCGGCAAGCTCCGGCGCAGCGATTGTGGCTGGACGGTGGAGCTCTATGCGGTCCGCCCAGGCCAA
This sequence comes from Actinomycetota bacterium, assembly GCA_046729895.1. Taxonomy (GTDB): domain Bacteria; phylum Actinomycetota; class Thermoleophilia; order Solirubrobacterales; family Thermoleophilaceae; genus DASXBA01. The sequence goes on along the minus strand of JBKPHP010000148.1, from coordinate 836 downwards.
CGGCCCGCCTACATCAAGCGCGCGCGAGCGGGGCGAGACTGTCCGAACGCCCGTGGCGCGAACGCAAGCTACGCGCCGCCCCGTAACTACGAAGTCGGCAGTGCCACCGCCCTGGTGCAACGCGTCGTCTGCCGAAGCCGGCGCGGCTGCCCGGCCTCGCGGCCAACGATGCTCGCAACCAGGTACGTGAAGGCATACGTCGTTGACTTCACCCAACCCGGGGTGCGGATCTTAGGAGGAGGGCTGGCGAGCTTCCGGTGGGTGAGGGGTGAGCAGAGCGTCACTTATGCGGCAACCGACAATGTGGGGATTCGAAGCGCGAGGTTGGTGGTCGGCGGGCGACAGGTAGCTGGGGTGACGCGGGCATGCAACTACGCGCGACAGGGGCCGTGCCCTAACGGGCCGGGAAGGCTGTCCGTGTTGACTCCAAGGCTTGGGCGTGACGGGGTTCATCCTCTGACGGTTGAGATTCGCGACGCAGCGGGAAATCCGAGCAGCGCCACTGCGTTTGCACTGATTGACAACACCGCTCCTGGGCGCGTCGACGTAACGGTCGACGGCGGTCAGGGCTGGCGCCGCACTAACGGGTTCGCTGTCCGCTGGCCGAACAGGCCTGAGGCCTTCGCCCCGATAATTGCCGCGTTCGCGCGCGCCTGCTTAGGGGACCGTCCCTGCCGGAATGCCCGGTACACCGGTTTCGGCATTAATCAGATATCGGGCGTGAGGGTGGCCGGCCCTGGCGCGTGGAAATTCAGCGTCTGGAGGCAAGACGCGGCAGGTAACGCAGATCCCGAACATGCCTCCGTACCGGTCGTGCTCCGCTACGACCCCGAGCC
>JBKPHP010000147.1:0-3554 GCA_046729895.1 Actinomycetota bacterium | reverse complement strand
CGTGGGATGAAAACGTGCGCGACGGCGAACCTCGGGTCAAGCGCCAGCTTGGAGGCGTGCCCACCCTCACGTATCGCCTCGCCCCAGATCTCGCGGGGAATGTCGATGAGAACGCCGCAGCCGTCGCCCTCGCCGTCCACGTTGCCGGCGCGATGCAGCATCTTCTCGAGCGCCTGCAACGCCGCCTCGATGGCCTCGTGCGTGGGCTGCGCCTGCTTGGACACCGCGGCGTAGAGCGCGCAGGCGTCGTGATCGACGACTGTGGAAGGCGCTCGACGCGGGCGGTATGCCTGCGTGGGCGAATAGCGGGGTTCCACTTGCTTCTCCTCGGGTTCCGCGCCTTCTCCGAGCGGGCGCGCGACGGGTAGGGACGGCAACTATAGAGGTGAGGCCGGTCGTTCGCGTTGTCGGCGGGCGCGCGAAAACGGCGGAAATTGCGAGAAGTTCCGCCGGCCGGTTTCCGCTGGACATTCCCGGCCGTCAGATTCCGGTTTGGGGCGGTCGGCCGCCCCCAAACCGCCCGTTTGGGCGGCAGTCTTGCGCTGCCCCAAACGGCGAACCCCCCCGCCCCTATCGCTGCGCGAAAGCCCTGGCGCTCTGAGGTAGGGTGCGGCCGGTTGCCGATGACGATGCTCCCCGCCGCCACCACCATCACGGTGCTGTCCCAGAAGGGGGGCACGGGCAAGACGACCGCCGTCAGGACCCTCGCCGACGTCTACCGCCGTATCGGGCTCGAGGTGCTGTGCGTGGACCTCGACCCGCAGGGCAACCTCTCCGACTACTTCGACGTGCCGGCGGACGCTTCGCCCACCGTGGCCGACTTGCTCTCCGGTCAGACGCGCGCGGTCGACGCCGTCCACCAGGGGATCCTGCCGGCCAACCTCGGGCTGGCGGAGGCGGAGCTGATCCTGAGCGGGAAGATGGGCCGCGAGCTCACGCTCCGGCGATCCCTGCGTGACGTGAAGCGGCGTCACGACCTTGTGCTGGTGGACTGCCCCCCCTCGCTCGGGCTGCTCACGGTCAACGCCCTCGTCGCCGCCGACCACGCGCTCATCTCGAGCGAGGCCGAGTACTTCTCCCTGCAAGGGGTGGAGCAGGCGCTGGAGGTCGTGGAGCTGGCAAGGGAGTCGCTCCATCCCGAGCTCGATTGGCTCGGAGTGGTGCTCAACATCGCCGACCTCCGCCTCGTGCATGCCCGCGAGGCGCGCAAGCAGCTCGAGGACCGCTTCGGCGAGAAGCTTCTGGAAACGGTCATCCGGCGCTCGGTCCGGTACGCGGAGTCAGCCGAGCGGGGCGTCTCGATCCTCGACTACGCGCCCGACCTCGGCGCGGACTATCTCGCGCTGGCCGACGAAGTTCTTGCGCGGCTCGGGTTGGAGGAGGAGCGCGAGCGATTGGGCGCCCTGCGGAGCGAGCTGGTACCCGCGTGAGGGAGCTCATGTTCAAGCCGGCCACCGAGCTGGCTGCGCTGGTCCGTTCGGGCGAGGTGACCTCACGCGAGCTGGTGCAGGCGTCACTCGATTCGATCGACGGCCTGAACGGCGAGTTGAACGCCTTCGTCCACGTCGACGCGGAGGTTGCCCTCGCCACCGCGGGCGCCATCAAGCCGGGCGACGAGCGCCCGTTCGCCGGCGTGCCGATCGCGATCAAGGACGGCGCCGCCGTCGCGGGTCTGCCCCTGACGCTGGGCTCCGCGCTCTTTGGCGACTTCGTGCCCCAGCACGACGCCTACGTCGTCCGCCGAATCCGCGAAGCCGGGTTCGTGATCGTCGGGAAGACCAACTTGCCGGAGTTCGGGATCCTGCCGGTGACCGAGCCGCGTCGGTTCGGTCCGACCCGCAACCCCTGGGACCCCGGCCGCACCCCGGGCGGCTCTTCCGGCGGGGCGGCGGCGGCCGTTGCAGCGGGCATGGTGCCGATCGCTCATGGGTCGGACGGCGGCGGCTCGATCCGGATCCCGGCGGCCTGCTGTGGGCTGGTGGGGCTGAAGACCGCCCGCGGGCGCGTCTCGCGCGGCCCGGAGGTGGGAGACGACTTTCTCGTCCAGGACGGCGTGCTCACGCGGACGGTGGGCGAGACGGCTGAGGTCCTCGACCTGCTCGCGGGTTACGAGCTCGGGGATGGCAACTGGGCGCCACCGCCGACCGAGCCGTTCGCGTCCGCCGCGGCCCGGGAGCCGGGGCGCCTGCGGGTCGGCGTGACGACGCGCCCGCCGATAGACGTCCCTCTCCATCGCGACGCAGAGCAGGCCGTGCGCGATGCCGCCGAGCTGCTGGCCGAGCTCGGCCACGAGCTGGAGGAGGTGGAGGCACCGTGGATCGGGAAAGGCGGCGAGGGCGGCTTCTGGAAGGTCTTCTGCACGGGCATCGCGATCGCGGTCTTCTTCGGCGGCCAGGTGAGTGGACGTCAGCCGACCGAGGAGCTCGTGGAGCCGCTCTCCTGGGAGATCTGGCGCGGCGTGAACGAGTACGGCGGACTCGACTATGCGCTCGCCAAGCTGCGTCTCGAGGGATATACGCGCGAGCTCGTCGGGATGTGGAGGGACTACGACGTGCTGCTCACGCCGGCGCTCGCGGAGCGGCCGGTGCCGATCGGGGAGATAGACGCCTGCAGCGACGAGCCATCGGAGGACTTCCGCCGCTCCGGCCGCTTCACGCCGTTCACGGCCATCTTCAACGTCACCGGGCAGCCGGCGATCTCGCTGCCCCTGTTCCACGGGGCGGACGGGCTGCCGCTCGCCGTGCAGCTGGCCGGGCCGCCGGCCGGCGAGGACATGCTGCTCTCGCTGGCCGCCCAGATCGAAGCCGCGCGGCCGTGGGCCGATCGCCGGCCCGAGCTTGTCGGGGCGTGAGGAGGCCCGCGCCTGCGGGAAGCGCCCGCGAGGTCACATCCGGCTGACGGCGCGCAGCAGCTGCCTGTCGCGCTCGTAGCTGAGGAGATCCTGGGCATCGGTGGGATCGAGCCAGCGCAGCTCGTCCACCTCGGCGGTCGGCTCGAAGTCGCCCTCGAGCGGCGCCATCTCCCAGTAGCGCACCAGCTTCGAACGTCCCTTGGCGTCCGTGTACCGGGTGCTGGGCAACGCGCGGCCCAGCCGGCAACGCAGCCTTGTCTCCTCCTCGACCTCGCGCAGCGCCGCACGCTCGAAGGACTCGCCGGGGTCGAGCTTGCCCTTGGGGAACGACCAGTCGTCGTACTTGGGGCGGTGGACGACGGCCACTCTTCCGTTCCGAATGACGACGCCGCCCGCCGCGAATACCTCAGGGCTCATGGCCTGGCAGCTGGCGGCGGGTAGTCAGCGGAGACCTCAGAGCGAAAGCTCTGCCAGCTGCCAGCCTCATAGCTCCCTCACATCAGCGCCACCAGGAGCGAATTGCACCCGCCGGACGTGACAATCCTTCGCGGCAGCGCGAAGCGCCTCCATCAGGTTCCCGGTCTGCTGCCAGTGGCACCAGAAGAGGACGGCCGGCCCGGCCCCGGAGATCGTCGCGCCCACGGCGCCAAGCTCCTCCGCCTGCTCGAGCAGCTCCATCGATCGCGGGTAGAGCGAGCGGCGC
>JBKPHP010000146.1:0-6410 GCA_046729895.1 Actinomycetota bacterium | reverse complement strand
GGCGATCTGCTCAGTCTCGGGCGCTGCCTTGAGCAGCGGGATGGCTTCGGAGCCAATCGACATAGAGCTGAACCGCCTCGGACAGCGGTCGCGTTGGAAACAGTAGCCGTGTGCCGGTCTCGTAGCTTTCGTTCTCGCCGGGGGCGAGTTCCCCTCCCGGCGTCTCGATCGGCGAGCTGGACCCGGCGGCCTCGAGCACGAGCCGGGCCGCCTCGATCAGCGGCGTGGCCGCGCCGCTGCCCAGCACCACCGTCTGGTCGAAGCGACGTTCGGCGACGAGCGACTCGATGGCCAGCACGACATCGTCGACGAACACGAAGTCGCGGGTGCGGGACGGGTTCCCGGGGATCGCGATCGGCTCGCCCGTGAGGGCGCGCGCGGCGAACGCCGCGATCGCTCCCGTCGCCCCCTCCGCGGTTACCTGACCGGGGCCAAACACCGACGTCATGCGGGCGACGACGGCGGGGGTGGGATGGAGACGGCACGCCTGTTCCCCCAACCGCTTGGAGACCGCGTAGGGGTCCGGCGGCGGGTTCTGCGCCGCCCGCACGGTGGAGGGATAGATCAGCGGGGCGCCGTGCTCCTTGCAGCCCTCCAGCAGGTTGAGGGAGGTGCCCACGTTCTCCCGCACCGCCGACGCCGGGTCGGCGAGGGCCGTGGCGGGGTCGGGCACGCCGGCGAAGTGAAGCACGGCGTGGCAGCCGGGGATGAGCTCACGCGCCGCCGGGTCCCCGGCGTCGACCTCGATGGCGCCGAGCCCCTCCGACCCCGCGCGCGGCCGCCCGCCCGGCCGCGTGACGGCGACGATCTCGTGCCCGCGTTCGCGCAACACCGTGGTATGGCGCGAGCCGAGGAACCCGGAGGCGCCGGTGACGAGCAGCTTCACGCCATGTACTCCGCCAGCGGGTGCCGGTACTCGAATGGCGAGACGACGCTCCACGCCGCGCCGCCCTCGGGCGCCTCCCCGCGTGCCAGCGCGGCGACGTCCGCGACCGTCACGGTCTCGGCGGCGACATTGGCGCGCGAGACCCCGGGGCGATCGGGGGAGGCGAGCAGAATGCGGGCGACGTCATCGACGTGCGCGACCCCGATCGTCGCCTGGCCACCGTCATCGAGCGGCAGCGGCTCTCCGGCCGCCGCGAGCCGCCGGAACTTGTCGACAACGGTCTGCGACCCGGGCCGCTCGTGCGCCACGGGGCTGGGCCCGTAGACGATCCCCAGCCTGAGCAGCGCGAGGTCGAAGCCGTGGCGGCGAGCGTACATCTCGAGGCAAAGCTCGGCGTAGACCTTCGAGAGGTGGGAGAGATCGTTCTGCGGCCCGTATGGCCGGCCCTCGTCGACCTCACCCTCGAGGTCCGGGCCGTACACGTGCAAGGAGCTCGCGAAGGCGAGCGGCGGCCCGCCCGCCCTGGCCACCGCCTCGGCGACTCGCCTCGCGCCCCCGAGGTTGGTCTCCTCGGTGTAGTCGGGCTCGCGCTCGGCCAGCGGCCTGCTGGCCTGCGCGGCCAGCAGGTACACGCGCGAGGGCCGATCGGCGAGCAGGCGGTCGAGGTCCTGGGCGGAGCGTATGTCGCCGGACTCGACGCGGGCGCCGCGGGCTTCGAGCTCGTCGAGCTGAGGGCGCTCGGTGGCGTACCAGTTGTCCGCCAGGACCACCTCGTGGCCCTCGTAGAGCGCAAGGGCCCCCAGCGCGGCGCCCACGTACCCCGCCCCCAGCACGAGAAGACGGGCCACTAAGGGTCCGTCCCGCCTGGAGTGCGTCCGGGCATTGTTTCTACCGGGCTGCGCGCCGGGCGGCGCGAGCCGACGGCTGAGCTATCGATGATGCCGCGCACGGCGATCCCGTTCCGGTTTGGGCGCATCCGGATGTGCGTCCAAGTGGGACGGCCCTAGATCGACTGGACCCTGGGACCCGGCGGGGCGGCGTTGCGGGTGTCGAGGACCAGCTTGGCCTGCTCCCAAGCGGTCGGGTTGGCGAACTCACGATGCGGGGTCAGCAGCACCACGCAGTCGGCCCACGAGGCCGCCTCCGGACCCCATGGCGCGCTCTCGTGGCGGACCCCCTCGAGCTCGAACTCCGGCACCCAGGGGTCGCAGTACCGGACCTCGCCGCCGCGCTCGAGCAGCTGACGCATGACCTCGAGGCTCGGGGACTCGCGAGTGTCGTGAACCTCGCTCTTGTAGGCCATGCCGAGCAGGAGCAGGCGCGAGCCCCTGATCGGCTTGCCGGCGTCGTTGAGCGCCTCGGAGATCTTCTGCACGACGTAGACGGGCATGTGGGCGTTGACCTCGTGGGCCGCATCGATGAGCTGTGCGGAGTAGCCGTACTCGCGCAGCCGCCAAGCGAGGAAGTGGGGGACCACCGGGATGCAGTCGCCACCCAGGCCGGGGCCCGGGTAGTGGGCCAGGAAGGCGAACGGCTTGGTCTTGGCGGCGTCGATCACCTCCCAGACCGAGATCCCGAGCCGATCGCACATCAACGCGAGCTCGTTGGCCAGCGCAATGTTGACCGCTCGGAAGGTGTTCTCGTGGAGCTTCGCGGTCTCCGCCACCATCGGGCTCGAGACCGGGACGACGTTCTCCACGATCTGCCGGTAGAGCGATTCGGTGCGCTGCAAGCATTCGTCCGTCACCCCGGCAACCAGCTTCGGCGTGTTGCGGATGCTCCAGTCCTTGTTGCCGGGGTCGACCCGCTCGGGCGCGTACCCGAGGAAGAAGTCCTGGCCGACCCTGCCGCCCGACCGCTCCAGGATGGGCAGCACGATCTCCTCGGTGGTGCCGGGGTAGGTCGTCGACTGGAGGACGATGAGCTGGCCCTCGCGCAGGTGGCCGACCAGGGCCTCGGCAGCGGAGACGATGTAGGAGATGTCGGGCGTGCGGGTCTTTGAGAGCGGGGTCGGGACGCAGATGGTGAGCGCGTCGAGCTCCGCGACCCGGGCGTAGTCCGTGGTCGCGCGGAGACGCCCGTCCACCCCGTCGTAGCGCTCGGCCGGGACGTCGACCAGGTAGGAGCGGCCGGCGCCGACGGCGCGCACGCGCGACTCGTCGAGATCGATGCCGGTGACGTCGAATCCGACCTCGGCGAACAGCATCGCGAGCGGCAGGCCGGCGTACCCCAGACCGACGATTCCGAGCTTGGCCTGGCGGGCGGCAACCCGCTCGTCGAAGGCGCTGGCCGCGGCAGATGAAACCGCTCCGCTCACAGCGGCGCGATGCTAGCAGTCGGTATCGGAGCCTCCATGATGCCGCCTCTGGCTACGCTATAACCACGCCATGTCCTTCACGGACTCCCTGCGCGCGCTCGTGGAGGACGGTTCGGTGGTGTGGGGGTTCCTCGCGTCGGCGGCCATCGTCTTGGTGCTTACGCCGATCACGGCGAGGCTCGCGCCCCGCATCGGCGGCGTGGACCTCGGCGGGGACAGACCCCGCGTCCACACCCGTCCCGTCCCCAGGATCGGCGGCGTCGCCATCGTGCTCGGGATACTCATCCCGGCGCTGGTGGCTGTCGATCTCGACGGGCCCTATCCGGGGATCCTGCTCGGCACCGCTGCGGTGGCCGTCCTCGGGCTTGTGGACGACATCCGCGGCATCAAGCCGATCGTGAAGCTGGCGGCGGTCTGCGCCATCGCGCTGATCCCGGTCGTCGGGTGGGACCTCAAGATCGACCACTTCAGCCTGCCGTTCATCGGCAACCACGACCTCGGCTGGATCGCCTATCCGTTGACGGTGCTCTGGATCGCGCTCCTGGCGAACCTGATCAACCTGATCGACGGCATGGACTCGCTCGCGGCGGGGATCGTCGCGATCGCCGCGGCCGCCTTCGCGCTGCTGTCGGCGTCCTTCGCGCGCTCGTCGGCGGCCGCATTGGCCGCGATCGTGTGCGGCGCCACGCTCGGCTTCCTCCGCCACAACTATCACCCGGCCAAGATCTTCATGGGCGACTCGGGGGCGCTCGCGCTCGGGTTCCTGCTGGGGTCGATGGCGGTCGAGGGCGTGCTCAAGACGGCGGCGACGATCGCCCTGGTCGGACCTCTACTGGTCCTGGCGGTGCCCATTCTCGACACGTCCTTCGTGGTGCTCAAGCGGCTCAAGTACGGCCGCCGCCCGTGGGCGGCGGACCACAACCACTTCTACCACCGATTCATGCGGATCGGGTTCTCGCAGCGGCGCACCGCGGCCTACCTGCATCTCTGGGCGGTGTTGCTGGTGGGGTACGCCATCCTGCTGCGCTTCGTCCCGCCCCGGCCGGCCGGGGTGTGGGACACCGGCCACGTGCTGATCGCGGCCGGGGTGGGGATGTTGGTCCTGGTGGCCTCGGCGTGGATGGTCTACACGCTCGAGATCCTGAAGGCCCGCCACCTGAAGGCGATGGGCCTGGGCCGCTTCCTGAAGGACGTCGACGGGGTAGGCCCGCCCGAGACGGAGGAGGAGCGTCAGGACACCGTGGAGCGGGCCGTCACCGCGGGGCTGCGCTAAGCCAGTGCGCAGTCCGCAGCCCGCAGTCGTCAGGAACGACCAATACCCTGAGGACTGAGGACTGCGGACTGTGGATGAGGATGTCGCCCCGCGATTCAAGCCTGCGGGACGGCCAGTCGGACGAGGTCGGCAAGGTCCCGTCGCGTCCGCTGCTCGTGCGCCTCGGCCGGCTTGCGCTCAACCGTCACCTGGTCGGGGTCGCGCAGAACCCGCAGCCGCCCCTGCTCGACCAGCATCTCGTCCACCGCCCCGAGCCTGCCCTCGAAGATCGACCAGACCGGCGTGCCGAGCACGGCGGCTTCCCGGTTCATCGTGCCGCCGGCGGAGACGAGCACGTCGGCGAACGCCACGAGGCTGCGCCCGTCGACGGCCCGCTCAGGCACGACCACGTTTGGCGCATTCAGATCGCGGATCGCCGCGCGCTGCTCCTCGTTGCGCGCCAGCACGACCACCTGAGTCTCGCCGTCGGCCACTCGGCGGATCAGGGGCGGCAGCAGCGGGTTCTCGGAGCCGCCGAGATAAAGGGCGTAGGACGGCGCGGTGCGGATCACGCAGAGGGGTCGCTCGCGGTCGAGGCCGAGCTCCTCGAGCACCCCGGGGTCGGGCTGGAAGTCCGCGAGGTAGTACTCCTCCTTGAGGCCCGGGAAGCGGATCAGCTTGGGCGGCCTGGCGCCGTAGCGCCGGAGCCGCTCGGCTGGGATGGCATCCGGCACGAGCACGCGCGTGGCCAGCCTGCAGATGATGTGGTGCTGGATCGTGGCCCACTCGTAGTCGAACATCGTCGTGTTCGGGATTCGTAGCGCGGAGCAGGCGGGGGGCAGGTCGATCGACGCGTGGCCGAGGCCGTAGTCGAAGCCCGTCTTGCGCCCGAAACGGATCAGCGCCGGCAGCCTGTTCGCCGCGGCGCGCACCTTGCCCAGCCGCGTCGCCCCGCCGTAGCGGCCGATGACCTCGTAGGGATGACCCCAGTCATCGAGCAGCTCGACCGTGTGCGACAGCGGACGGGCCGTGATCTCCACCTCGTGGCCCCGGCGCTCGAGGAGCTCGATCAGCGGTCGCAGCACCACCACGTGGGCGGTGTTCGTGAGATCGGCCCAGACCCGCATGAGGCGCATTAGCATCCACGATCGATGGCCGAGGTAGTCCTCTGGCACATCACGTTCTCGAACTTCAACGAGAAGGCCCGCTGGGCGCTGGACTGGAAAAGGGTGCCGCATGTCCGCCGCGCGCCGCCCAATGGAACGCACGCCCCGCTGGCGCTTGTGCTGTCCCGCGGCGCCCAAAGGACCTTTCCGGTCCTCACGATCGACGGGCACTCGATCGGCGACTCGACGGCGATCATCGCGGAGCTCGAGCGCCGCTATCCCGAGCCGCCGCTGTACCCCTCGGATGCCGAGGAGCAGCGCCGTGCCCTGGAGCTCGAGGAGTTCTTCGACGAGAACTACGGGCACGAGGTGCGCCGGCTGGCCTTCTGGTACCTCCTGTCGGACGACGAGGCGGCGGCGGGCACCGTGCGCGAGATGATGGGTTCGGTTGCGGTGCCGTTGGCGCCCCTGATCCGCTCCGCCCTGTGGTCCTACTACGGCATCAGCGAGGAGTCCGCGAGCCGTGCCCGGGAGCTGATCCTCGCCGGCTTCGACCGCATCGAGGCCGAGCGCGCCGGAGGCGACTACCTGGTGGGCGAGCGCTTCAGCGTGGCCGATCTCGCCGCGGCGGCCCTGGCGGGACCGCTGCTCATGCCGCCGGAGTTTCCCTGGCGCGCACGGGGCAAGCTGCCGCCGGCCCTCGTGCGCGTACGCTCGGAGCTGGCGGAGCACCCGGCGGCGGAATGGATCCTTCGCACCTACGCCCGGCACCGCCTTCCAGCGTCACGCGCTGCGGTCACGGAGCCCGCGTAGACCTGGGCTCTTGCAGGCCATATATCGGGCCTGAAA
>JBKPHP010000145.1:0-6391 GCA_046729895.1 Actinomycetota bacterium | reverse complement strand
CTCTGCGAGCCCGACGGCTCCGGGCCGACCCGCGCCTCGACCCACTACGTCTTCCGCGATCGCTGCCGGGCCATGGAGACCTTCAACGCGGGAACGCTCGCCGGGCGCCCGGTGACGTTCCAGAAGACCGTGCACGGAAGCGTGATCGGGACGGCGACTGTGGACGGCCGGCCCTACGCCCTGGCTCGCAAGCGCTCCACGTTTGGCCACGACGGCGCGAACCTTGGAGCGCTGAAGGCGATGACGGAGGGGCGCGCGACGACCCCCAAGCGATTCTGGACCTTCGCCAACCGCTTCGGGTTCACGTTCAACTGGGCCTACACCTCCCGCGCCGCCACCTCCTTCTTCTCCTCGGGCCTGCTCCCTAAGCGACCGCGCGGGCTCGACCGCCGGCTTCCCACGCTCGGCACGGGGGAGTACGAGTGGCGCGGGTTCCTGCGCGAACGCGAGCACCCGCACGACATCTCCGGGCCGCGAGGGCTGCTGCTCAACTGGAACAACCAGTCGGCGCCCGGCTTCATGCACGGTGACGATGAGCACTACGGCTCCGTGCACAGGGTGGAGATGTTTGACGGCTGGCCGCGGCGCGTCCGCCTCACGGACGTGGTCGGGATCATGAACAAGGCGGCGACCCAGGACGTCATCGGCAGCCAGGTGTGGCCCGTGATCCGCGCGGTGCTGAACCGGGGCACGGCGCCCGACGCGCTCACCGCGCGCGCCGCGGATCTGGTGGACGAGTGGTCGCGCGCCGGTAGCCCACTGCTCGGCGACCCGCCCGGCGGTCCAATCCCATTCCCGGGCGCCGCGGTCATGGCCAGATCGTGGCCGAGGCTCTCCGACGCGGTGCTGGAGCCGGTGCTCGGCCCGGTCGTGGCAGACCTGGTCCGCGTGGTCGGTCGCCCCGGGGGCTTGGCCGACAAGGACCTGCGCACGCTGCTACGCCGTCGCGTCCGCGGGCGGTTCGCGCTGCGCTACTGCGGCGGTGGGGACTTGGAGCGCTGCGCGAGCTCGCTGTGGGCGGCTCTCAAGTCGGGGATCGACGAGCTCGCCGCCCAGCAGGGCCCGGACCCGTCGGCCTGGCGGATCCAGCAAGGCCTCACGGGCTTCGTGCCGGGCCTGATCCCGGACACGTTCCCGAGCACGAACCGGCCGACCTACCAGCAGGTGCTCGAGTTCGCGCGCTGAGGACTGGGACCAGGAGGACAGGCCTCTCGTTCCCGGCGCCGACGTCAGGCGGCCTCGGCCACCGGCTTCAGGTTGTGGTTCTGCCGGAAGACGTTGTCCGGGTCCCACTCGGCCTTGACCGCCGCGAGCCGGTCGTACCGGTCGCCGAAGCCGGCTTGAATCCGCTCTTCGCCCTCGTCGCCGGTGAAGTTGAGGTAGACGTCCCCGGTCGCATAGGACTTCACGTCGGCGCAGGTGGCACGGGCCCACGCCTTGGCCCGCTCGTCGTGGGCGGAGTCGTCCCAGAGGCCGAATGGGTGCACGGTCCAGCGGGCGTGGCGGCTGGTGAGCGGCCAGTCCCCGGCGTTCCGCGCGACCGCACCGCCCCAGGGCAGGGCGATCTGCTGGGACGGGGAGGGAACGATCATGTCCTCCGAGCGGGCGCAGAACAGGTCGATCGCGTCGTCGGGGAACTCTTCTAGGTGCTCGGCCGACCAGTAGTTGCGGAATCCAGGCGGGTCGTCGAGCGCACACTGAAGCTCGGCGTAGGGCATCTCGGCGATCATCTGGCCGTCCGGTGAGAGCTCCAGCAGAGGGGCTGCCACCTGGCGGGCCTCCGCCTCGTTGCCGGCGTACATCAGCCCCATGCTCAGCACGCGCTGCCCCTGCATGTGCTCGGGGACGAACTCCTCGGGCGGACCCGTGAGATAGAGCATGCCGCCGCCGACTTCGTCTGGCGCCTGCTCGGCAAAGTCCCGGTAGTGCCGCGCCACCTCGGGCCCGCGGTCGGGCGTGAAGAGCAGCAGCGCCAGCGTCACGACCGGCAACGGATGGAGGCGGAACTCGAACGACGTCGCGATCCCGAAGTTGCCGCCGCCCCCATGGAGCGCCCAGAAGAGCTCGGAGTTCTCGTCCTCGCTCGCCGTCACCTGGCGCCCGTCGGCGGTCACGAGGTCCACCGAGATCAGGCTGTCGCACGCGAAGCCGAACTTCCGCTCGAACCAGCCCGAGCCGCCGCCGAGGGTCAGTCCGGCCACGCCGGTCGTGGAGACCCGCCCGCCGGTGGTAGCGAGTCCGTGCGGCTCCGCGGCCCGATCGAAGTGACTCCAGGTCGCTCCGCCACCGACCGTGGCGGTGCCGGCGTCGGGATCGACGGACACGGCGCTCATGTTGCGCGTGTCGACCACCAGCCCGTCCTCGACGAGGCTGTTGCCGGCGACGCTGTGGCCGCCGCTCCGAACCGAGATCGGCAACCCGCGCTGGCGCGCGAAGGCAAGCGCCGAGACCACGTCCTCGGCGTCCGCGCACCGTGCGATGTACGCGGGGCGCTTGTCGATCATCGAGTTGAAGATCGTCCGCGCCTCGTCGTATCCGACGTCGTCGGGCCTGAACACCGTGCCCTTGAAGCCGTCAATGCCGTTGCCGTTCATGAGTCCCCTTTAAGCGAGTCCGGGTGCCTTGGGGCGCGATCATCTCACGCCCAGGAATGCGTGGGGAGTCTCGCCGACCGTCCGAGCCGGCGCCCGCTCTACGATCGCGATGTGTCCGAGCCCTCCGCCGACGAGCTCCTGCTTCGTCACCTGCCGATCATGCGCTACGACTCGCAGGGCTCCTTCTACGCCGATGCCGCGCGCGAGATCACGGACAACGTCTCGCCCGACGGGAAGAGGTCGAACTCCCTCAAGCGCGATGGCGGCAAGGTCATCGCGGCGGCGAAGCCGGGGAGCGGTCAGCCGCAGCTGACGATCGACTTCCTCGCCGGGAGCCGCTACGGCGACGAGCAGACGGTCGCCAAGACCGACTACCTCGATGCCGTCGGCAAGGACTACGTGCTCGACGCGCGCCGGATGCACGCGAGGAGCGAATACGCCAACCGCGTCTACGGCTACCTGGCCCGGGACCCGTCGAGCGGCCGCGTCTTCCTCCAGTACTGGTTCTTCTACTACTGGAACAACAAGGCCTTTCTCGGCTTCGGCTTGCACGAGGGCGACTGGGAGATGGTGCAGATCGGGCTCGGCGACGACGGGAAGCCGCAGACGATGGTCTTCGCTCAGCACGATCACGCCGAGCGCTGCTCCTGGAGCGACGTGCAGCGCGACGGCGAGCGGCCGCAGGTCTTCGTCGCCCGCGGCTCGCAGGCCTCCTATCCGAGACCCGGACGGCACAAGGCGCCGCTCGTCCCGGATCAGGCCGACGGCAAGGGCGCGACGATCTCCCCGGCGCTCGAGGTGATCGCGGACGGCGACCCCACGTGGGCGGACTGGCCGGGGCGCTGGGGGTCGAGCCGCGCCCGCAACGTCGCGGAGAGCAACAGCCCCCGGGGGCCGCGCTACCACGGCCAGTGGGCCGAACCGGGGAGCTTCGAGGCCGAGGCCATCGAGCGCCGCGACGTGGCTGCCCCGCGGGTGGGCGGCGAGGCGGAGCTCGAGCCTCCGCCGGCGCCGCGGCTCACGGCCCACAGGCGGGGAGACCGCGCCGTCGTCGAGTACGAGTTCCCGAAGCCGAGCCCGGACCAGCCACCGGCGAAGGCCCTCCTCCTGAGCGTCGACTCCCCGGAGGACCAGTTGCCGCCGGCGAGCGAGAGCTTCCCGGTGAGGGGGCGGCGAGGCAGCGTCGAGCACCCGCTGCCGCTCGAAAACCGCAGGTACATGGTGCTCGGAAGCGGCCTCAGCCCCGAGGGGGTCTCGAGCGACACGGTCAGCGTGCCGCTCCAAGGCGGCTAAGCCCAGGCGGTGCCGGGCCATCAGCGGTCGGCGTGCCGGGCGAGCTTCCGCGAGAGGGCATCGGCCCGGGAGGCGGGACCCACCGTGACGCTCCGTCCCACCTGCGCGACCGGCGAGCGCTGACCTCGCAGCTCGGCCGCCACCAGCCGCGCCATCCGCTCGCATGCCCGCCGCGCGAACCTCAGCTGCTCGCGCCTGCCGAAAAGGAGGAAGCCCAGTCGCACCAGCGGGTTCGGGATGATCCCCGGCCGCGAGAAGGCGTGGATCCGAAACTCGACCTGCCCGCTATCGAGCCACTTCCACACCTCGTAGTCCATCTGCCCCATCTCGAGGTGCCCGGAGAGTGTTCGGTAGTTCCAGCCCCAGATCCGCACCTCTCGTCCGCCGACCTCGCAGCTGTCGTCGCGGACTCCGCCCACCCGCACGCCAGAGTGGAAGCGGAGCCCGAGGAAGCGGATCTCGAGGAGCATGTCCCGCTGGTCGAGCGGCCGGTCGGGGTGGTAGATCGCCCGGACAATCGAGGGATCGGCGAACTCGTAGTCGCACATCAAGCGCCGGGCGACCTCCCAGCTGCCGCTCGGCTCCGGCGGGCCCGGCGACTCGGCGGGCAAGGGTTGACGGTAGTCGTCCACGCGCCAGCCGTTCTCGGGCGTGTAGCGGTCACGCTCCGAGAGATCGAAGTTGAGCGGCTTGTCGTGCAGCTCGTCGAGTGCCCGCTTCGCCTCAGGGTCCGCGAGGGTCCGCTCAGGCGTCATCCGGCACGTCCTCGACCCGGCGCGTGAGCACGTCCACGCAGCCCTCCCTGCGGCCGCCCGAGAGCGCCACCACGCGCTCGAGGAAGGAGATCCACATGTGAAGCTGCACCTCCTTGGCCATCCGCAGCCGGTCGTAGAGCACGTCGCAGAGCCGGTCGGCGCTGCGAGCCCAGGACTCGATCGAGAAGTCGACGAGGCCGTCAGAGCGCTCGGCACCGAACCGGATCTGGCCCGCCTCGAGATGCCCCTCGAGGGTCACTAGCCGGAACCAGGTCTGTGTCACGTCCACCACCCTCACGGGCCCGTCCCACGGGCCGGGCATGCGAACCACGAACTCGTCTCCCACCCGCATGCGACCGCTGTCGCCCTCGACCTTCTGGAAACTCGCGAATTCGGTCGGGCTCACGGCGTCCGGATCGCTGCTCACTCGGGTGAGGAGCTCGTCGGGCCCCATGTCGGAGTCCCGGATTCGCGCCCTGTAGAAGCGGTGAAAGAGGGGCCCCACACCGTCGCTCGGCCACTGCACCTCGCTGCGCTCGGCGCCCGGCGGCAGGGGGGGCGGCGCATGATCCTCCCACGAGGCACGCGTCTCGTGACGATGCATCGGGGTAGTCCGCCACATGTATCGCCACGAAGTGAGCGCGACTCCTAGCGGCCAGCGCGCGGCGGTGGCGAGCCGCCTCGAGAAGCTCAGCCTCTGCGCCATGGCCGGCTGTCCTGCCGTGACGCGCGTCGCTCGAGCGAGTCTCCTATCAGCCAGAAGGTGGGCGGCCACAGCCCGACAAAGAGGGCTCGCCGCTCGGCGTTGCCGCGCTCGACCTGGTCCACCGTCTTGGCCCGGATCCACAGGCCGATGCAGAGCCCGACGGAGCCGATCGCGGCGCTGTGAAATTGCCAGCCGCGGAGGCCGACGTCGTGCAGCGCTTTGGTCAGCATCGCTCCCCCCTACCCGGTGCGGGCTACTAGCTCACCGCTGCCGGGAGTGCCCCGTTTAACCGGCGATGGCGACCGCTTCCTGGCGCGGGGCCACGCCGCCGCCGGTCCGCAGCTCGCGGGCGATCGCCTGTGCCGCCCGCTTTGCCTCCTTGGCCATGTAGCCGAGGCCGCCCGGCCGCGGCACGTAGCCGATGAAGCGCAGGCCGTCGGCCGCCGGTTCCTCGCCGACCGCCCGCGGCATGCCCTGCTCGTCGAGCACCCCGAGACCGCCGACCAGCGACTCGAGCCCGCGGCGGTAGCCCGTGGCGGAGATGATCACGTCCGGCTCGACGCTCGCGCCGTCGGCGAGCCGAACCGCCGTCGAGTCGAGTGACTCGACGCCGCGCACCACCTCGATCCGCCCCGCCTTGATCGTCTCGATCACCTCCTTGTTGACGATCGCGGGCGCGACCTTGAGCCGGTTCAGGCGTGAGAAGACGCCCTCCTCGGGCACGGGCAGGCCGTACTCGGTCATATCCCCGATGTCCATCCGCCGCCCGAAGCGCGCCACGGCGTCGCCGAAGCGCGCCGGGAAGCGCAGCAGCGCGACCGCCAGCATGTCTCCTGGGAGACCGCCCGGACCCTCGCGCAGCACGATGTTCGGTGGCGTGCGCGCCGAAAGCCAGACCTTGCTGGCACCGCCCTCGGCGAGGTCGTGGGCGATCTCCATCCCCGAGCAGCCCGGGCCGACCACAAGCACTCGCTTGGCGCGGAACGGCTCCGCATTCTTGTACTCACGCGCGTGCAGAAGCTGGCCCGTGAAGATGTCGCGGC
>JBKPHP010000144.1:0-13714 GCA_046729895.1 Actinomycetota bacterium | reverse complement strand
GCCAGCGCGGCCGCTCCGTGCGGCCTTCATCGCGCGCCTCGCGCTGGATCTCCTTGATCCGGCCGGCGACCGCGAACAGGGTCGCGGCCATCTGCTGGTGCATCGCCTCGGGTTCCGAGCCCTCCACGAACAGCGGCTCGTAGCCGTACCCCTCGAGCAGGTGTCGCAGCTCCTCGCGCGGAATGCGCGAGAGAAGCGTCGGGTTGGCGAGCTTGTAGCCGTTCAGGTGCAGGATCGGCAGGACGGCGCCGTCGTGGACCGGGTCGAGGAACTTGTTCGAGTGCCAGCTCGCAGCCAGCGGCCCCGTCTCCGCCTCGCCGTCGCCCACGACGCAGGCGACCACCAGGTCGGGGTTGTCGAAGGCGGCGCCGTAGGCGTGCAGCAGCGAGTAGCCCAGCTCGCCGCCCTCGTTGATCGAGCCCGGCACCTCGGCGGCGACATGGCTCGGCACGCCGCCCGGGACGGAGAATTGCCGGAACAGCTTGCGCATCCCTTCCTCGTCCTGGGTGATGTGCGGGTAGGCGTCGGTGTAGCTGCCCTCGAGGTAGGTGTTGGCGATGATCGCTGGCGCGCCGTGCCCCGGGCCGGTGACGTAGAGCACGCCAAGGTCGCGCTCCTTGATGACGCGGTTGAGGTGCACATAGACGAAGCTCAGGCCGGGCGCCGTGCCGAAGTGGCCGAGCAAGCGCGGCTTCACGTGCTCGGGCCTGAGCGGCTCGCGGAGCAGCGGGTTCTCGAGCAGGTAGATCTGCCCCACCGAGAGGTAGTTGGCGGCCCGCCAGTAGGCGTGGATACGCCGCAGCTCGTCGTCCGTCAGGGGAATCATCGCCCCTCCCTTCCGCCCAGCAGGGCCTCAGCGTCGCGCGTCATCACCTGCGCCTCGTCCACGAGCAGCGCCCAGGCTTCCACCGCGCCGCCGGCGTCGATGCGCATCTCCTCGCCTATCGCGAGCGCATTCTGATCCTCGTCCAGCTCCAGGCCGCACCAGCCCATCCCGGCGCAGATCCGGCTGCGGATCGGAGGCGAGTGCTCGCCGACGCCGCCGCCGAAGACGATCGCGTCGGCGCCGCCCAGCACCACCAGGTAGGCGCCCACGTACTTGCGGATCCGGTAGCAGAAGAGGTCGATCGCGAGCTCCGCCCGGCTGTCGCCCTGCGCCTCGAGCTCGAGCAGCTCCCGCATGTCCCCGGAGCGCCCCGAGACCCCCTTGAGGCCGGAGTCCCTGTTGAGGATGCGCTCGGTCTCGTCCGCCCCGATCCCCTCGTGCTCCTCGAGGAAGGCGGGCAGGGCAGGGTCCACGTCGCCCGAGCGGGTTGCCATCACGAGGCCCTCGAGCGGGGTCAGGCCCATCGAGGTGTCGAGCGAGCGTCCCCCGGCTACGGCGGCCGCCGAGCAACCGGCGCCGAGCTGGAGCGTGATCAGCCGCGCGTCCGCGCCGCGGAGCTCGGCGTGGCGCTCGGCCATGTAGCGATGGGCCAGGCCGTGGAAGCCGTAGCGGCGGATCGAGTGTCGCTCCGCCAGCTCGTGCGGCAGCGCGTAGCTCGCGGAGTGCTCCGGCATGGCCGCGTGGAAGGCGGTGTCGAAGCTCGCCACCATCGGCAGGTCCGGGCCCAGCAGCCGCCGGCTCGCCTCGATCGCCTGGACGGCCCGCCCGTTGTGGAGCGGCGCGAGCTCGGCCAGCTGCCGCAGCCCCTCGAGCGCCTCGTCGTCGATCAGGGCCGGCTCGACGAAGCGGGTGCCGCCGTGGACCACCCGGTGTGAGGCGGCCTCCACCTGCTCGAGCAGGCCCTCCGCACGCAGGCGCCCGATCGCCTCCTCCGTCGCCGCCCCGTGGTTCGACACCCCCTCGATGGTGTCGCCGGCGAGCCGCCCGCCGCTCCTGAGCTCACGGAGCTCGAACTTGAGGCTGGAGCTTCCGCAGTTGATCAGGAGCAGCGCCACCTGGCGAACCCTACGATGAGGCTGAGACTCTCAACGCGAGCGAATCCTCGGACGGGCCAGCGCGAGCAGTGCGGACAGGCCCACGGTCAGGACGCCGAGCGCGACGAAAGCAACGCCCGGCCAGCCCCAGGCCTCCCAGGCCAGACCGGGCAGGAAACCCGCGACCGCGCCGGCGACGTAGTACAGGGTGAAGTAGACGGCGCTCGCCGCGCCCCGATCCACCTCTCCGGCCTCTGACACCCCCAGCTGGGCGGCCGTAACCCCCACGAAGACGCCAGAGATGACAAGCGCGAGCGCCGGGAGCAGCGTGACCACCGTCGCCGGCAGCGAGAGCAGCACGCCGCTGGCGGAGCAGAGCAGCCCCAGCGCGCTCACCCGCCACCAGCCGAGGCGGTCCGCCAGCCGACCCGCGGGCGGGCTCAGCATTCCGAGCGCCCAGAGGGAGAAGACGAGGCTCGTGGTACTGGTCCCCCAATCGAACGGCTCCTCCCGGAGCCGGAAGGTCGCATAGGAGTACGTGCTCACGAAGGTGAAGAAGAGGGCGCTTGCCGCGGCGGCCGGCCTCCACACGGCGGGGTTTCGCAGCTGGCCGACGAGCGCCGCCGCCGCCCGACCGCTGCGAGACGGCGGCGGACCCTCCGGCAGGCTGCGTCGCATGACGAGTGCCCCGGTCAGCGGCAGCAGCGCGAGCAGGCCGATCGCCAGGCGCCAGTCGGTCGCCGCGGTGACGAGACCGACCCCCACCCGGCCCACCACGCCGCCCGCGAACAGCGAGGCGACGTAGAGGCCCATGGCCCGGCCGCCGAGCCCGGGAGTGAAGACCTCGGCCACGTAGGGGACGCCCACTATCAAGAGTCCGGGCATGCAGAGGCCCTGGAGCGCCCGGAAGAGCAGGAGCAGGGGGAAGCTCGGCGCCAGCGCCACCGCCACCGTCGGAACGGTCAGCAGCCCGCTGGCCAGGACCAGGGCGCGCTTCCGGCCGATGCGGTCGGAGACCGGACCCCAGACCCAGCCCGCCACGGCGACCGCGATTACCACCACCGAGATCGTCAGCCCCGTGCGTGAAGGCTTGACCGCGAACTCGTGGCCCAGCACCGGCAGGATCGGCTGGGTCGCGTACATCGTCGCGAACATGCCGGCCGCGCCGACCAGCAGTCCCGACATGTCGAGCGCCGCCGCCGGGCGCCCGGCGGCCCGCGCGCTCACGCGATCCCGAGATATGCCTCGCGCACTCGCGGGTCCTCGCTCAGCTCGGAGCTCGGCCCGCTCGCCACGATCCGCCCGGTCTCGAGCACGTAGCCGCGGCTGGCGATTCGCAGCGCGGCGTCCACGTCCTGCTCGACCACCAGCAGGGAGGTGCCCCGCTCGGCGACCGCCCCCAGGCGCTCGAGGATTTCGTCCACGAGCTTGGGCGCCAACCCGAGCGAGAGCTCGTCGATCATCAGCAGCTTGGGGCGGCTCATCAGGCCGCGGGCGATCGCGCACATCTGCTGCTCACCGCCCGACATGCTGCCCGCCAGCTGCGACATGCGCTCGCCGAGGTGGGGGAAGAGCTCGATGACCTCGTCCGTGTCGGCTCCGTTCCGCCGTGCGTAGGCGCCGGCGAGCAGGTTCTCCCGCACGGTCAGGCCCTGGAAGAGATGGCGTCCCTCGGGCACGTGGGCGATGCCGTAGCGGACGATCGCCTCGGGACGAAGCCCGGTCAGCGACCGGCCCTCGAAGCGCACCTCCCCCGCCGTGGGCCGGATCAGGCCCGAGACGGCCCGCAGCAGTGTCGTCTTGCCGGCTCCGTTCGACCCCACCAGCGCGACGATCTCGCCCTCGCCGACCTCGAGGTCGACGTCCCACAGGACCTCGACCTCGCCGTAGCCCGCGGACAGTCCGGCGACCTCAAGCATCCGTCGGCTTCTCCCCGTTGCCGGCGGCGCGCCGCGCGTAGCGCTCGCCCAGGTACGCCTCGATCACGCTCTCGTTCTGCACGACCTCGTCAGGAGTCCCGCGGGTGAGCTCGACCCCCTTGTGCATCACCAGCACCTCGTCTGAGACGGCCATGATCGCCTTCATCACGTGCTCCACCACGAGGACGGTGACGCCGTCGTCGCGGAGCGAGCGGATGAGGTCGAGTGCCGGCTGGATCTCCGCCGGGCGCAGTCCCGCCATCACCTCGTCCAGCAGCAGCAGCCGAGGGCGCATGGCGAGCGCCTTGGCCAGCTCGAGCCGCCGGGCGTCGGCCACCGACAGGTCCCCCGGTGTGAGATCGGCCTTCTCCCGGAGGCCAACGCGATCGAGCGCGTCGTCGGCCTGCTCGATCGCCTCCGCCGCGGACCGGCTGTGCTCCGGGCCGAACATCGACCCGATCGCCACGTTCTCCCGCACCGTCAGGTTGCGGAACGGCTTGACGACCTGGAAGGTGCGGGCCACGCGGGCCCGGGCGATGACCCAGGGCTTCTGACCGGTGACGTCGCGACCGTCGATCGCCACGCGGCCGGCGCTCGGCTTCAGGTGTCCCGTGATCAGGTTGATCAGCGTGGTCTTGCCGGCGCCGTTCGGGCCGATCACGCCTAGCACCGTGCCCTCGCCGACCGAGAGCGAGACGTCGGACACGGCGTCGACGCCGCCGAAGCTCCGGCTCAGCTCGCTGGTTTCGAGTACCGCTGTCACAGCCGGTACTTCCTCGTCGCGTCGAGCAGGGCGATCCGCCGCTGCCGCCAGGCCTCGCGGGTGAAGTTGACGAGGCCCATCGGCATGAGCAGCACGGCCAGCACGATGATCCCGCCGAAGACGAAGGTGTGGTAGTCGGTGAAGTTGTCGCGCAGCCACTCGGACAGGTACTGCAGCGCGACGGCCCCGATCATCGGGCCGACCACGGTCCCGGCGCCGCCGATCACCGCCATCACCACCATCAGCACCGTGGTGTCGACGGCGAACAGGCGATCGGGATAGATCGTCACCTGCTGGAAGGCGAAGATCGCGCCGGCGAGGGAGGTGAGGAGGCCGGCGAGCGCGAAGGCCGCGATCTTGGCGCGCGTCGTGTTGATGCCGGCGGCGGCGGCCGCGTCCTCGTCCTGTGAGATGGCGCGCAGCGAGTAGCCGAAGCGGCTGCGCGCGACCCCCCAGACCACCAGCATCGTGACCACGGCGAGGACCAGGAACATGTAGTAGAAGCCGGTGTTGCCGGGGTACGAGGTGGTCGCCTCGGCGCCCACGGCGGGCACCGTGATCCCCTTGTTGCCGCCGGTGAGGCCGCCGGTGTTGATCACCACCTCCCGCATCCCCTCGGCCACGCCGAGCGTGGCGATGGCGAAGTAGTGACCGCGCAGGCGCAGGATGGGGATGCCCATCAGGACGGCGAACAGGAGCCCAACGAGCCCCGCGGCGGGGAGGGTGATCCAGAACCCGGCCCCCGCCTTGGCCATCAGGATCGCCGTGGTGTAGCCGCCCAGTCCGAAGAACACGACGTTGCCGAAGCTCGGGTAGCCGGCAAAGCCGCCGATCAGGTTCCAGCCCTGGGCGAGCACGACGAACATGAACACGCTGCCCAGCGTGCGCTGCTCCGACTCGAGCAGCAGATAGGTCGGCGCGAGCGCAAGGACAATCAGCCCGACAAGCGCGGCGAGCCATATCCACCAGTTGCGCTCGAGCTGCAGCCGCTCTGCCAGCTGCCAGCTGCCAGCTGCCAGCCCACTCAAGCCTCAGCCCTGGCCTCGTAGTAGGGCCGACCAACGAGCCCCGCCGGCCTGACGATCAGAACCAGCACGAGCACCCCGAAGGCGATCGCGTTGACGAGCGTGCCGGACAGGTACTGGCCGCCCCAGGCCTGTACCAGCCCCAGCGTCAGGCCGCCTGCCAGGGCCCCCCACATGTTCCCGAGACCGCCGAGCACCGCGATCACGAAGCTCTGCAGCGTGAACTGCGGCGCCGAGGCCGGGCTGAAGGTGTTGATCGTCCCGATGATGGCGCCGGCCATCGCGGCCAGACCCGCAGCGATGCCGAAGGTGAGCGCGTACACGTGGCGGACGCTCACGCCCATGAGCCGCGCCGCCGCCCGGTCCATGCCGGTCGTGCGGATGGCGAGCCCCGTCCGCGTCCTGTTCATGAACCACACGAGCAGCACGGTCACGGCCAGCGCCACGCCGAAGCCCACCAACCGCTCATAGGGGATTCGGACGTCGCCGAGCGCGAGGCCCTTGGAGCCGATCCCGGTCTGGATCGCGCGGAAGTCGGCCGTGAACAGCAGGATGAGGCCGTTGACGATCAGCAGGTCGAGGCCGAACGTCAGCAGCAGGGTCATCCAGATCGGCGCGTTCACCACCTGGTTGATCAGCAGCCGCTGGACGATGTAGCCCGCCGCGAACATCGCGGCCGCCGCGACGAACATCCCGAGGTACGGGTCGAGGCCCATCGCCGTGTTCAGCTTCCAGGCGATGTAGGCCCCGGTCACCACGAACGCCCCGTGGGCCAGGTTGACGATGTTCATCACGCCCCAAACGAGCGAGAAGCCGATCGCGACCAGGGCCAGCAGGCCGCCGTCGAGCACGCCGTAGACGGTCGACTGGAGGAACTGGCTCACGGGCGCCCTCCTGGCGCGCTCAGCCGCCCGTCCCTGGCCACTGGAGCTTCGCCTCCGCCTGATCCGTGGGGTAAATGGTGGTCACCTTGCCGTTCTGGATCTGGATGGCCGACATCGGCTTCGTCACGTTCTGACCGCGCTCGTTGAACTTGATCGGGCCGAAGAACGAGGGCGTGTCGAGGTCCGCCAGCGCGTCACGCGCCTTCTTCGGATCCGCCGAGCCCGCCTTCTCGACGGCCAGCACCAGCGCGAGGCAGGCGGCCGCGGCCTCGGCGCTGTGGTACTCGGCCGGCTTGCCGAAGCGCTTTTCGAAGTCCCGCGAGTAGTCGGTGGCGGTGCCGAAAATCGCGTCCTGACCCTTGACCTGAGGCACCCACTGAGTGGAGCCGACGACACCGTTCGCGGAGCCCCCGAGGGCGTCCTTGAAGTCGGGCGTGGGCGGGGCCACGGTCTCACCGAAGCCCTGCGGCTTCACGCCCAGCTCGCCCGCCTGCTTGACGATCGCGATGCCCTCCTCCACGTGGACCGAGCCGAGGATCAGGTCGGGGTTCTTGCCGCGCACCTTGGTAAGGGACGAGGAGACGTCCGTCGTTTTCTCCGGGAAGGACTCCTGCGCGATCACGTCCATGCCCTGCTTCTTCGCCTCCGACACGCCGCCCTTGGCGGCGGTCTGGGAGAAGCCGTCGTCGGCCGACAGCATCGCCACGGTCTTGGGCTTGGGCTTCGCGTCCTGGACGATCGCCTTGACGATCGTGGCCACGTAGTCGGTGGCCGGCGAGAGCACCGCGAAGGTGTTCTTGTAGCCCTTGGTGAAGATGTTGTCGTCGGCCCCCGAGCTGTCGGCCATGACCTGCCCGTTGCGCTCGATCGCGGCGGCGGCCGCCTCGGTCGAGGGCGACCCATATGGACCCAGGATCAGCTTGGTGCCATCGTCGTTGAACTTGTCGATCAGCCGGGCGGCCGTGTCGGGCTCCGACTTGTCGTCGCTGTAGCTGATGGCGAGCTTGGCCTTCTGGTCGCCAACCTTCACTCCGCCGCGCTTGTTGACCTTCTCCTGGCAGAGCTGATAGCCCTGCTTGGTGAGCGCGCCCTCCTTGGCGAGCGAGCCGGTCAGGGACAGCGCCGCCCCGACCGGGAGCTTGCCTCCCTTTACGCCGCTGCTTTCTTCCCCTCCGCCGGCCTTTCCGCAGCCCGTGGCGGTCAAGATCGACACGGCCGCGAGCAGCAGGGCTAGGAACGCATACCGAAGCTTCATCACTGGGATTCCTTCCCCTCTCCTCGTTGGAATTTCCGTACCCGGGCCACGCGGCCCCAACCACTCCGTTCGCATAGCGTTCCCGCGGTGCCCCGGCTGCAGCTGGATCACGTCGCGGTGGCGGTGCGCTCGATCAAGGCCGCCGTGCCGCTGTACCGCGACGCCCTCGGCGGCGAGTACCTGATGGGCGGCGACGAACCCCAGGAATCCGTGAGCCAGGGACGCCGAGCGCGTTGGCGCTGGGTCCAGTTCCGCTACCCGGGCGGCGGCAAGGTCGAGCTGCTCGAGCCGCTCGGAGAGGGCTTCCTGTCGCGGTTCCTGGAGGGCCACGGCGAGGGGCTCCACCACGTGACGTTCAAGACGGACGACATCCGCGCCGCCATCGCTCAGGTCGAGGCCCGGGGCTACGAGCTCGTGGACGTCAGCCTCGACGACCCCGATTGGAAGGAAGCATTCCTGCGGCCCTCCAAGGCGCACGGCACCCTGATCCAGCTCGCCCAGTCGTCCGGGACCGACGACGAGGCCAAGGAACGACTGCAGCCGAGGAACCTGGAGGAGCTACTCGGTTAGTACGCACCATCCCCACCGTCGCTCGTTCGGCGTCCTCCCCCGGTGGGCGCAAGCCAAGCGGGAGATGGAGGTGCGGAAGTCGCTCTGGCCCGGGGCCTCAGGGCAGCAGCCGCTCAATCGCCCGGCGGGCGCGCTCGAAGGCCTCGCGGTCGCCGAAGAGCTGGAAGAGCTGGTTGGAGCCAGTGGCCAGCGCGTGGAGCTCGAAGGCCAGCTGCGCGGGGTCTTCGGCGCCCGCGAGCTCGGCCTGGCGCTCCAGCTCCGCGAGCCAGGCGGCGGTGCCGGCCTCGACCGCGTCCCGCACGGGGCCGGGTCGACCGTCGAACTCGGCCGAGGCCGCGGCCCAGAAGCAGCCGCCTGGGAAGACCTGGCCCGCCACGTGGTCGAGGTAGCGGTCCACCAGGGCCCGGAGCCGGTCGGGTCCCTCCTCGGTCTCCCGGTAGGCCGGGCGAACGACCTCGGACACGAATCGCCGGGCGGCGTGCTCGACCGTGGCCAGCTGCAGCTCCTCCTTCGAGCCGAAGTGACCGAAGAGGCCGCTCTTGCTCAGCCCCATATCGGAGGCGAGCCTGCCGATAGTGAGGCCCTCGAGGCCGTCGGTGGAGGCGAGGTCCACGGCGCGCTCGAGGATCGCCTCACGGGTGCCGGTCGTCTTCGCCGTGCCGGTCGTCTTCGCCGTGCCACTCATCTTCCGCGTCGTGGCCATGACCTCATCCTACGGTACGCACGAACGTTCGTACGGTAAATTGTCGCCTACCAATTGGAAGGAGACGGCATGGCGGGTTACGCGGTGAAGAGAATCGACGAGATGGAGGCCGTCTTCCGGGGTGCCTTCAAGCGCGCTCGGGCGGAGCTCGGCGTGGAGTCGTTTGGCCTCCAGGTGCTCGACTTCCCGCCCAACGCGACGCAGTACCCCGAGCACGACCACGGCGAGGACGGTCAGGAGGAGGTCTATCTGGCGCTGCGCGGCGCCGGAGAGATCGAGATCGAGGGGGAGCGCCACCGGCTCGACCCCGACACGATCGTGCGGGTGGGCGCCGGGATGAAGCGCAAGATCTGGTCCGGCGACGAGTCCCTGCGAGTTCTCGCGATAGGGGGTTTCCCCGGCAAGGCCTACGAGCCGCCGGAGCTCTCCAAGCTCGGCGCGCCGGATCCCCTCGCCCGGAACTGAACCGGCGCCGCGCCGCGCGGCCCGCGGGCTTACTTCGGCGCGCCTGCCCGCGTCAGCTTCCGCTCGCCCCAGCCGGCCCGCTGGGCGAAGTCGATCAGTCGCCCGAAGTAGCTCCTGAACGGGCTGACGCGGATCCCCTTCGGCTCGAGCAGGCGCCTGGCCCGGTCGTTGCGGTAGCGCACGCGCATGGCGAAGTAGGGAAAGAAGGCCTCCATGCGCCGGAGCGCGCGCCGGCGGCGGCCGTCGCTCCGCCACAGGAGCAGCGGGTGTAGCAACCGGCGGTAGAGGGGCGGCGGAACGACGAGCGGCACCCCGCGATCGAGCTCCTTGGAGGCGAGCCCGACGATCTCCTCCACGGTCGTCGCCTCAGGGCCGGCCACCAGGTGGTAGGTCTCGGCATGCTCGACGGGTCGCCGCGAGAGCTCGAACACCGCGTCGGCAACGTAGTCCACTGGCACCACGTCCACCGGGGCACGCTGGCGGGCCGGGACGACCGGCAGATGCCCGCGAGCAAACGCTCGAAGCGGCGCGTAGAGCACGTTGAAGGTGTCGGTCCAGCCGCTCGAGGCCTCCCCCACGATGATGCTGGGCCGGAAGATCTTCAGCGGCAGGTCGTCGGCATGGTCGCGCACGAGCCGCTCGGCCTCGAACTTCGAGCGCTCATAGGGGTTGCGGAAATCCTGCCCGAGGTCGAAGTCGTCCTCGCCGAACTCGCCGCCGTGGGTGCCGGCCACGTAGGCCGTAGAGATGTAGGAGAAATTGTCGAGTCCGCCCCTGTCCCGGACGAGCTCGGCGAGCTCGAGCATGCGGCGGGTGCCCTCGACGTTGATCCGCCGCGATGCGTCGAGCGGCAGCTCGAAGGACACCGATGCCGCCGCGTGGACGATCTCGCCGACTTCCTTCGCGACCCGCTCCCGCTCCTCATCGGCGAGGCCAAGCCCGGGTGATTCGATGTCGCCCGGCAGGGCAACCAGGCGGTCCGGGAGGTCGGCCTGGCCGAACAGCGTGGACAGCTTGCCGCGAAGGCGGTCCTCTGCCGCCTTTTCGTCCTGCGCGCGCACGAGCACGTACACCGGGCGGTCGGTGTGCTCGAGATAGCGCGCCAGCACCTGCGTGCCGACGAATCCCGTGGCCCCGGTCAGCAGCACCCCGCTGGGGGACATGGTCCGTAACCCTCCTCGATCGACTGGATCGGCCGCTCCAGGCAGGGTCACCATGCCAGGAGGCGGCGAAACGTAAATTCAGGCGGGCGGCGCCGCCGTCGTGGAGCGCATGACCGGCTCGGCCGGCAGGATCACCTCGCGCCCGTCGCCCTCGTCGAGCAGCTCGAGCAGGAGGTCCCCGGCCAGGGCGCCCTTCTCGGCGAGCGGCTGGTGCACGGTGGTGAGCCCGGCCCCAGCGGCCCCGGGGACGTCGTCGAAGCCCGTTATCGACACGTCGCCGGGCACCGCCAGCCCGAGCCCCCGGGCGCCCCGAAGCGCGCCCAGGGCGAGCTCGTCGGTCGTGCACAGCAGCGCCGTCGGCCGCGGGTCCCGCCCAAGCAGCGCCCTGGCCGCCCGGGCGCCGGCCTCCTGGCGGTTGGCGGACTCGTAGATCTGGATGTCATTTAACTCGACCCCCAGCGCCTCGCGGAACCCGGCGAGGCGCTCGCGGTCGACGTGGTAGGCGGCCTGCTCGAGCCGGTCCGGCGACACGAATCCCTCTCGCCGGTCCGGGATGAGCGTGGGGACGACAACCGCCACGCGCCGATGGCCGAGCTCCACCAGCCGCTCCCCGAGCAGTCGCGTCGCCAGCCGGTCGTCGATGCCGACGTACGTGGCGCCCTCGCAGCGCGGCTCGTCGACCACCACGAGCGGCAACCGGCGCTCGAGCGCCGCGGCCACGGCGGGATGGTCGTCCGGAAGCGAGTAGATGCAGAGCGCGTCTACCACCGCGTCGCGGACCGCCGCCCCCGCCGCCTCGCCGGCGGCGGACAGCGGCAGCAGGAGCAGCGCCGCCTGGCGCTCCTCGCAGCGGCGGGCCAGCCCCTCCAGGAAGACCACCGCGGCGGCGTCAGCGAACGCGTACGAGAGCGCCTCGGTGAACAGCAGCCCGACCGCCCCCGCCCGCTGCTGGCGCAGCCGGCGGGCGGCGGGATCGGGCCCCGGGTAGCCGAGCTCTCGCGCTGCGGCCAGGACCCGCTCCCGCAGCTCGTCGCCGAGCCGCTCGGGGTGGTTGTAGGCGTTCGAAACCGTCGCGCGCGAGACACTGACGGCGTCGGCGATCGTCTGGAGCGTGGCGCGCCCGGCCATTCAGCACTCGGGCGCCAGGCGGTCGGCGGAGCGGCGCAGGACCACCGCCAGCCGCCGCCGGACTGAGGCGGGCTGCCGCCGGGGCCGCGCCGGCGGCTCCGAGCGGGCGGCTTGGGCGGTCTGGCGGCGGATGATCTCGGCGGCGAGGGGCGTGTACATGGTTCCGACTCCTTCCCGGCAGTTTGAATCGATTTACTAAATCGATTCAATAATGCCCGTTTGAGACGCTGTCTAAACGCGAGTCAGCCGCTGGCGGTCGCGGACGCCGGAGGCGATCCTCGAAACCGATCAGGCGGCCGCGTACAGCTCCCAGGTGTCCGGCACGCCCTTCAGCTCACGGGCGCCCCGCTCGGCGAAGTCGAGCCCCGACCCCACCACCAGGTCCTTCACGGTCCGGGAGACGAGCACCTCGCTCGGCCCGGCCAGGGCGCTGACCCGAGCTGCGATGTGGACGGCGATACCGCCGATGTCCTCCCCGATCACCTCGCATTCGCCCGTGTGCAGGCCCGCGCGCACCCGGATCCCCTGCTCCTCCGAGGAGTCGAGGATCGCGCGAGCGCAACGGACGGCCCGGGCGGGCCCGTCGAAGGTGGCGAGAAAGCCGTCGCCCGTCGACTTCACCTCGTGCCCGTGGAAGCGCTCGAGCGCCTGCCGGACGGTCCCCTGGTGTCGCTGGAGCAGCTCGCGCCAGCGACTGTCGCCCAGCTCCGCCGCGGTGTGGGTGGAGTCGACGATGTCGGTGAACACGACGGTGGCGAGCATGCGCTCGGGCTCCGGCTCGGCGCGCGTGCCGGTGAGGAACTCCTGTACTTCGGCAAACGCAAGCTCCGGATTCTCATACCAGAGGCTGTGGTCGTCGCCGGGAAGCTCGACGAGCCGCGCGTTCGGCATGTGCTGGGCGAGCCAGCGGCTGTGGCGGACATTGACGAGCCGGTCGTGGCGGCGATGGAGGAGCAGGGTCGGCGTGTGGACGGTCTTGGCCACCTCCCGCACGTCGATCTCCAGGAACATCTGCGCGAGCTGCGCCAGCATCCCGGGGCTGGCGGTGGACCGCTCCAGCCGGGCGAAGAACGCCCGGCTCTCGGGATTCTCGGCCTGGCTCGGCGCCGTCACCTCGATCAGCGCGCCCTGACCCCAGTACGGCAGGAGGAACTCGGCGCCCGCCTCGATGAGCGCGTCAGCCGGCGCGCCGAAGGGATAGTCGTCGGCCTCGGTGGTACGCGCCATCCCGCCGGAGCTGACGAGCGCTTGGACCCGCTCCGGATAGGTCGCAGCGAACAGGATGCTCATGGGCACGCCCTCGGAGATCCCGATCAGGGCGGCGCGCTCGGAGCCCGCCGCGTCCATCACCGCGCGCACATCGTCCATCCGCTCCTCCAACGAGGGGGCCTCGGACACCGGGTCGGACAGCCCCGAGCCCCGCCGGTCGAAGTTGATGACGCGCGCGAAGGACCCCAGCGCCTGCAGCGCGCGCGCGAACGGCTCATGCTCCCAGACGAGCTCCACGTGGGTGATGAACCCGGGCACGAGGACCACGTCGAGCTCGCCCTCGCCGAAGACCTGGTAGGCGATGTGCACGTCGCCGCTTCGCGCGTACTTCGTCTCCGGAGGCACCGTCTGACAGTATCGCCGCCGTGGCACGCGATCTGCGGCTTGGACTCAACACCGGGTACTGGTCGAGCGGCCCGCCGCCGGGCGTGACGGAGGCGATCGCCGAGGCCGAAAGCCTGGGCTTCGACTCGCTCTGGACGGCCGAGTCCTACGGCTCGGACGTGCTCACGCCGCTGGCGTGGTGGGGTGCCTCGACCGAGCGCCTGCGCCT
This sequence comes from Actinomycetota bacterium, assembly GCA_046729895.1. Classification (GTDB taxonomy): domain Bacteria; phylum Actinomycetota; class Thermoleophilia; order Solirubrobacterales; family Thermoleophilaceae; genus DASXBA01. Next base: position 97 of record JBKPHP010000144.1, on the reverse strand, counting down.
TGGCACCGCACTCGTGCAGATGTCGGCGCGCACGCCCGCCGCGACCGCCATGGCGGCCATGACGATGGATCACCTCTCCGGCGGACGCTTCATCCTT
>JBKPHP010000143.1:0-9575 GCA_046729895.1 Actinomycetota bacterium | reverse complement strand
ACGAGCTCGGGACGAAGGCCCTCCCAGACGAGCTCCTCCTCCGACTTCCAGCGGCTCGGCTCGCCGGACCCGCGCTCGTAGGTCCGATAGGGCTCGAGCAGCTCCAGCAGCTCGCGCTTCTGCTTCGCGCGGAAGCTCGACGTGTGCCCTACGACGTGCAGCTCGTCCTGCTGGTCGTACATGCCGAGGATGAGCGAGCCGACCGTGCCCTCCTGCTTGCCGAAGCGGAAGGCCATCACCACCGCGTCCGCTGTCCGTACCCGCTTGACCTTGACCATGCCGGTCCGCTCGCCGGGGCGGTAGGGCGCGCCGGCCTCCTTGGCGATCACGCCCTCGCCGGCGCCCTCCAGCCACTTGGTGGCCTCGCCGCGCTCACGCGTGAGGGGGGTGAGCTCGACGGGCTCCCGCACGAGCCCCTCGAGTCGCTCCCGCCGCTCGGTATATGGCAGCTCGAGCAAAGGCTCGTCGCCCTCGGCGAGCAGGTCGAAGGCCACGAAGTGCGCGGGCGTCTCGCGACTCAGCTTCTCCACCCGCGAGGCGGCGGGGTGGATTCGCTGCGAGAGCAGGTCGAACTCCTGCACGCCGTCGACCATCACGACCATCTCTCCGTCCAGCACCGCACGCGCCGCCGGTAGGCCGCGCACCTGCTCGATCACCTCGGGGAAGTAGCGGTTCATGGGCCGCCCGTTGCGGCTCTGAAGGCGGACGTCATCGCCGTCACGGAAGACGATCGTCCGGAAGCCGTCCCACTTCGGCTCGTAGCACCACTCCTCTCCCTCGGGGAGCTCCTTCGCCGAGCGCGCTAGCTGCGGCAGTATTGGCGGCGAGAGGGATAGCGCCACGGCTGAACCGTAGCTGGGATGCGGTCCGGTCAGGCCCTCGGCGCAGCCGAGCGCCCCCGAAGGGCCCGCAGCATTGCGTCCGAGACGCGCGGAGAGATCCCGTGCACCACACCGAGCAGCCGGACGATCGCCGGGAAGTGCACGGCGCGCCGGTCGCGTTCCACGGCCTCCGCCACGCGCCGGGCGAGCTCGTCGGGGTCGGCGGCGTCGTCCGAGCGGTACCAGGCGGGCATCTGGTCACGCTCGTGCGCGTGTAGCCGGCTGCGAATCTCGCCGGGGAAGACAGTGGTGACCGACACACCGGTGTCGGCGAGCTCGTGCCGCAGCGCCTCGGAGAAGGCGCGCTGCGCGGCCTTGGTGGCTCCGTAGACGGACGCCCGAGGAAATGCGCGAAAGCCCGCACCGGAGGAGACGACGACCACGTGCCCCCTCCGGCGCTCGAGCATGCCCGGCAATGCGGCGTCGATGGTGTAGAGGGTGCCCAGCCAGTTGACGCGGGTCATCTGCTCCGCCCGCTCGACCGGCAGCTCCTGGAAGGGCTGGTAGTAGGCGATGCCGGCGTTCGCCACCAGCACGTCGAGCTCGCCGAAGCGCCCGATCGCACTTCCCACGGAATCACGATCTCCCACGTCGGCAGTGAGGGCCTCGTGGCCGCTGCCGGGTAGCGATGTGGCGAGCGCTTTCAGCTCCTCTCCGGAACGCGACACCAGGCCCACGGCGCAGCCACGTCCCGCGAACGCACGCGCCAGCGACTCCCCGATTCCCCGGGAGGCTCCGGTGACGAGCACGCGAGTCCCGCTCCCCAGCTGCATGAGTCCCATCCTATGATTGGGCCGATGTCGCACGAGCAGGCAACGGTCGCGGAGGAGGAGTACCTCCAGATCATCTACTGGCTGCAGGAGGCGGGGCTGCCGATCACCGGGGCCAACATCGCCCGGGCGATGCAGGTGTCCGCTCCGACCGTCCACGAGATGATCGGGCGCCTCGAGTCGGACGGCTACATCACTCGCAACGAGGACAAGTCGCTCGGCTTCACCGGCACAGGGCGGGAACACGCCGCACAGATCGTGCGGCGCCACCGGCTCATCGAGCGCTTCATGACCGACATCTTCGACATCCCTTGGGACCAGGTGCACGAGGAGGCGGAGCGCCTGGAGCACTGGATGTCGCCGGTGGTGGAGGAGCGCATGCTGAAGGCGATCGGCGACGCCAAGACCTGCCCGCACGGCCACCCGATCTTCGAGGGCGCCCGCGAGCAGGGAGTCCCGATGGCGGATGTGGAGGAGGGAGCCGCCATCCGGGTGCTGCGTTTCGAGAACGAGGCGGAGGACCTGCTCCACTACCTCAAGGACGCGGGCTTCCGGCCCGGTCTGGAGGGGACGCTCCTGCGCTCCGGCGACGACGAGGTGGTGGTTTCGGCCGACGAGAGCGAGCTGTCCGTCACGCGGAGCGTGGCGGAGACGGTGTCGGTCGCGGCCGATCCGTCACCGGCGCCGCGCACCGCGCTGCCGGAGCAGCTCGTGATGGCGCGCGAGCACTGGGGTCGCTGAGGACCTTCCCACTTGGACACGCGAGCGGGATAGGCCCTAGCTGCCGGCAACCGCGCGGCGGGCTCGCAAGTCGAAGTAGAGGAGAGTCGAGAGCAGGGCCACGAACGGGGTGGTCACCGTCTCGGCGGCCATCTGGCCCACGAGGCTCCACACGGCCCGATCGGTGGAGTGGGCGATCCCCATGAAGGGGCCCAACAGCAGGAGGCCGGGAAGGGTGGCGGCCACGTTGGCGAGGATGACGATCCCGAAGGTCCGCCACCAGAAGCCCTCCACCACCCTGCCGCTGGCGGCGAGCGCCGCCGGGCCGGTGGCGTTCTCGAGCACGACAGCCTGGGGAACGAAGTACCAGCGGACGGCGAGGAAGACGCCCGGAACGATCAGCAGCAGCAGTCCGAGCGCTATCCCCAGGGCCGCCAGAACGACCGCGAGGAAGATCGGCGCGAAGGCGTCGAGCCCGGCGGCGAGCGTGCGCCCTGCCCGCGGCGCGCCGCTCGCGGCGATTTCTCGCAGTGCGTAGATGCAGGTTGCCGTGATGAGCGGCGCCACCACCAGGAAGCCCACGAGGGTGGGAAGGATCGTCGAGGCGAGCGAGGGCGATTCGTCGTAGGGGCCCGTCAACTGCTCCAAGCCGATGCCGGAGACCGCCAGCTCCGCCGGCAGCACGACCGCGGCCGAAACGAGCAGGAATGTCCCGGCGTGGCTCCTGTACGCGCGCAGCGCGTCACCGAACAGCGCGTTGATGTCGCGGGGCCGGCGGAGCTCCAGCCCGTTCACGCAGCGGCGCCCGCCAGCTCCCGCCGGGCGGAGGCCACGCGCGCCACGGCCTCGCGGATGAGCTCGGGGGTCACGCCGGAGTAGGCGATCCGAAGCGAGTTCCCGCCGCCCTCGAGGAGGAAGTCGGTGCCCTTCACGAACGTGACTCCCCGCTGCCGCGAGGCCGCCTCGAGCGGCTCTACGTCCGTCCCCTCGGGTAGGTCGACCCACAGGAAATAGCCTCCCTCAGGCACGACGAAGCTCGCCTCGCGGAGCTCCGCTTCGAGCGCCGCGCAGGTGGCGTCGCGCCGCACCCGAAGGGCCTTCTTCACGGTCTCGATCGAGCGCTCGATGGCGCCGGACTCGCAGAACTCGGCGACGATCGCCTGTGACACCATGCTCGGGGAGATGTACGTCTGCGTGGCGAGCTTGCGGATCTCCCCGATCAGCCCCTCGGCGCCCACCAGGTACCCCACCCGGATGCCGGGGCACACCGTCTTCGAGAACGACGACGCGTAGACGACCCGGCGGCCGCCCTCGTCCAGGGACAGCATCGTGGGCAGCTGCTCGCCGGCGAACCGCAGCTCGACGTAGGGGTCGTCCTCGAAGATGAGGAAGCCGTACTGCTCGGCCAGCTCCAGCAGGCGCCGGCGCTTCTCGAGCGACAGGGTGCAGCCGGCGGGGTTCTGGAAGTTCGGAATGACGTGGGCGAGCTTCGGGCGGGCGCCCGCGGCCAAGGCCCGCGAGAGGGCCTCCACGTCGATGCCGTCCGGCTCCAGAGGGATGGCGAGGATCTCGGCCCCGAGCTTCCGCAGCGCGAGCAGCGTTCGATCGTAGGTGGGCGCCTCCACCACGACCACGTCGCCATTCCCCACGAGCTGCTGGAAGAGGAAAGCGTCGGCCTGCATGGAGCCGTTGGTCGCCACCACCTGCTCTGGCGCCACGCCGTGCTTGGCGGCGATCCATGCGAGCAGGCGCGGGTAGCCGGCGCTCGTGCCGTAGGAGAAGGCACCGGTGGGATCGCGCTCGAAGGCGCGATCGGCCGCGGCGCGCAGCTCGTCGACGGCGATGATGTCCAGCGAGGGGGCCCCGCGAGCGAGAGAGATGTTCTTGAGCTCAGCCACAGCGCCACGATAACGACCGGTGTCGCCGGTTAGGCTCCCGCCGTGGTCGCCGTCCGGATGAACGAGCTCGGCCAGGCTCTCGCCGGGATCGACGAGGAGGGCCGCGAGCTGCTCGACCTCTCGATGCAGCGCGGCATGTCCGACGACGAGGTCGCCGACGTCCTGGGGCTGGAGGCGGACCAGGTGGAGCAGCGAAGAGCGAAGCTCCTGGACGACCTCGCGTCCCAGCTGGGGCTCGTCGGCCGCGAGGAGCGGGACGAGCTGTTCGCCACGCTCCAGGACATCCCCGAGGAGCTCTTACGCAGCGGAAGCTGAAGCGCGGCGGATAGCGCTACAAGACGCCGAAGTCGCCGGCCGCGTAGCGGCGTTCAGCCCTTTCGAACACCGTTCACCCAGTCGTCACGCCCCCTGGGCGACATGAGAAACCCAGAGGAAGGAGACGACTCATGTCCCAGCTGACACATCCCCGCGCCCAGATCCTCGATCTGAGCCTCCGGCTCCGAACGTGGCTGGCGGTGGTGGCGGTAATCGTCGTGGTGGCGATCCCGACCGCCCTGGTGATCGCCCTGGACGACGAGCCGGCGCAAAGCGAGAGCACGTCGGCACCCGCCGGGCTCCGCTACGACGGAAGGCCCGACGAGGGCACGAGGGGCGTGCTCCCCAAGCCGACTTTCTCCCGGTCTTACAGCGAGCGCGGCTCGGACACGTTCGACAGGCGCCCGTAGCACTCCCCCAGGGCGGGCTCCAACCGAGGGGGGCGGCGAAAGCCGCCCCCCTCCACGTGTCGCGGTCCTCTGGTCCACCCCGCGTCGCCTTCGCCGCTTACCCTTTGTGACGTCGTGACGCCACGGGCCACCGACTGGGGCCTGGCGTTGCTCGTCGGGTTCCTGTTCGTCACCGGCGTGATGAGCCTGTTCGCCGGACGGCCCGCCGATGCCTGGGTCTTCGCGCTCCACGGGGCGGGCGGCTTTGCCCTCGGCGCCTTCGTGGGCTGGAAGCTGCGGCGGGTCTGGCGACGGGTCCTGCGAGCGCGTCTCTGGGACCGCCACACCGGGGCGGGCGCGTCGGCCGCGGCGGTCGTGCTCTTCGCGCTCGTCTCGGGCGTGGCCTGGTCGAGCGGCCTCGATCTGTCCGTGGCCGGCTACAACCTCCTGAGCGTCCACTTCGCCCTGGGCACCGTTTTGGCGGTCGTCGTGATCACCCACGCGCTCGCCAGGGCGAAGCCGATTCGGCGCGCGGACCTGGCCGGCCGCCGCCAGTTCCTGGCACTGGGCGCCGTTGCCGCCGGGGCGTACGCGGCCTGGTGGGCGCAGCGGCCGCTGACGGCGTTCTTCGGGCTTCGAGGCGCACGCCGGCGCTTCACCGGCTCCTACGAGGCCGACTCGTTCGAGGGCAACTCGTTCCCAACCACCTCGTGGGTGGCCGACAGGCCCCGGCCGCTCGATCCGAACGACTACCGGCTCGAGATCTCGGGCCTCGTTCGGAACGACATGAGGCTGGCCCGCTCCGAGCTCGACGGCCCAGACAGGCTGGTGGCGACGCTCGACTGCACCGGGGGCTTCTACTCGCGCCAGCTCTTGCGCGGGCGTGCGGCTGGCGCGGCTTCTCGAGCGGGCCGGACCCCTCCATGGCGCCAGCCACGTCCGGGTGATCTCGCACACCGGCTACCGCTGGAGCTTCGGGCTCGACGAGACCCGGGATCTCCTGCTGGCCACAACGGTCGGCGGCGAGTCCCTGTCCCACCAGCACGGCGCGCCCGTTCGGCTCGTGGCGCCGGGCCGTCGCGGCTTCCAGTGGGTGAAATGGGTGGTGCGGCTCGAGCTGCACGACGGCCCGGACCGAGGCGCCATGGCCTCGACCGTCTGGAGCAGCTTCACCCCGGAGGGCCGGGAGCCTAGCTAGACCTTCGCCCCCAGCACCTCGGCCGCCACCTCGGCCACCTCGGTGGGGTCGCGGCCCACGCGCACGCCCTTGGCCTCGAGCGCCTCGGCCTTGGCCTGTGCCGTGCCGGATGACCCGCTCACGATCGCCCCGGCGTGGCCCATGGTCTTGCCGGGCGGCGCCGTGAAGCCGGCGATGTAGCCCACCACGGGCTTCGACACGTGGCCGGCGATGTACTCCGCCGTGCGCTCTTCCTCGTCGCCGCCGATCTCGCCGCACATCACGACCAGCTCCGTCTGCTCGTCCTCTTCGAACAGCGCGAGCACGTCGATGAAGCTGGAGCCGACCACGGGGTCGCCGCCGATCCCGACGATGGTCGAGTTCCCGAAGCCGCGCTGCGCCAGCTCGTTGCCGATCTGGTAGGTCAGCGTGCCCGAGCGCGACACGAGCCCCACGTTGCCCGCGGAGAAGAAGTGCGCGGGGATGATCCCCACGTTTGCCTTGCTCGGCGAGAGGACGCCGGGGCAGTTCGGGCCCACCAGGCGTGTGCGGTCGGTGCGGCGCAGGTGCGTGTAGACGCGGAGCATGTCGTGAGCGGGGATGCCCTCGGTGATGCAGACCACGAGCTTCACTCCCGCGTCGGCGGCCTCGAGGATGGCGTCGGCAGCGAAGCGGGGCGGGACGAAGATCATGCTCGTGTTGGCCCCGGTCTCCTCCACCGCCGCGTGTACGGTGTTGAAGACCGGGATCCCCTCTACGTCCTGCCCCGCCTTGCCGGGGGTAACGCCGGCCACCACCGCGGTCCCGTAGCGGCGGTTGTTCAGGCCGTGGAAGCTCCCCTCGCGCCCGGTGAGGCCAGAGACGACGACCCGCGTCTCCTTCCCGACCAGGATGCTCATCCGGCCAGCTCCACCACCCTGGCCGCGGCGCCGAGCATGGTCTTCGCCACCTCGACGTTCGGCAGGTCGGCCTCCGCGAGGATGCGGCGGCCCTCCTCGTCGTTCGTGCCGTCCAGTCGCACCACGAAGGGCACCCGCACGTCGACTTGCTCGAACGCGCCGACCAGACCGCGCGCGACCTCGTCACAGCGCGTTATGCCGCCGAAGATGTTGAACAGCACGGCCGTGACGCTCGGGTTGGAGAGGATCACGTCCACGGCGTCCACGATCGCTTCGGCCTTGGAGCCCCCGCCCGCGTCCAGGAAGTTCGCGGGCCTGCCCCCGGCCTGCGCGACCACGTCGAGCGTCGACATAACGAGCCCGGCCCCGTTTCCGAGGATGCCCACGTTGCCGTCGAGCTTCACGTAGGTGAGGCCGCGCTCCTTGGCGAGCTGCTCCTGAGCGTCCTCGGCGCTGGGATTGCGGAAGGCCGCGGTGTCCTCGTGGCGGTAGAGGGCGTTCCCGTCCACCGTGATCTTGGCGTCGAGCGCCACCACCTCCCGCGAGCCCGTAACCAGCAGCGGGTTGACCTCGACGAGCATCGCGTCCTCCTGGACGAAGACCTCGTAGAGCCTGCCGAGCATCGCGGCGACGGGCCGGACCACATCCTCGGCGATCCCCGCCTCGAAGGCCAGCCGCCGGCCATGGAAGTCCTCGAAGCCGATCAGCGGGTCGACGTGCAGCTTGATCATCGCCTCCGGGTGCTTCTCGGCGATCTCCTCCACGTCCATGCCGCCCATGCGCGACAGCATGGCCATGGGCTTCTTGGCGCCACGGTCGAAGACGATTGCGGCGTAGTACTCGTCGGCGATCTCCGAGGCCTGCTCCACGTAGAGCTCGCGGACGGTGAGGCCGCGAATGTCCAGGCCGAGTATCGCCTCGGCGTGCTGCTCCGCCTCCCGCCTGTTCTTGGCGAGCTTGATCCCCCCGGCCTTCCCGCGACCCCCGATCTGGACCTGGGCCTTGATCACCACCGGGAAGCCGAGCTCCTCGGCCGCCTCCACGGCCTCCTGGACGGTGGCGGCATGCCGCCCATCGGGCACCGGGACGGCGTGCTTCTTGAACAGCAGCTTGCCCTGATATTCGAGGAGGTCCACCGGTACTCCGTACAATGCGCGGCCGCCGGGCGGCGGGCGAGGACCCTATCGAACCCTCTCATGGCCCTTCCTAAAGACGTCAAGTTCGTCACATTCGACTGCTACGGGACGCTGATCGACTGGGAGAGCGGCGTCTATCAGGCCTTCCAGAAGGAGGCCGACAAGGACGGCTTCACCATCGACCGCGACGCCCTGATCCCGCGCTTCATCGAGATTCAGCGGGAAATCCAGCGCGGCTCCTACGAGCTCTACGCGGAGGTGCTGCGGCGGACCGCGGTGCGGGTGGCGGAGGAGCTGGAGTGGGAGCTCGAGCCGGTCCGCTCCAATTTCCTACCCAACAGCGTGCCCGCCTGGCCGCCGTTCCGGGAGACCAATGCCCAGCTCGAGCGCTTCGCCAAGAAGTTCGAGATCGGCGTCCTGTCGAACATCGACGACAAGCTGCTGGGCGCCACGCGCCGCCACTTCCGCGTGGACTTCGACCTAGTCGTGACCGCCCAGCAGGTACGTAGTTACAAGCCGGACCCCGCGCACTTCAAGGAGTGCGCGCGCCGGATCGAAGGCAAGAAGAGGAACTGGGTGCACATCGGAAGCGGCTACCCCACCGACATCGAGCCCGCGCTCAAGCAGAAGGTACCGGGAGTGATCTGGGTGAACCGCCGCGGCGAACGGCTCGAGTCCGCGCAGAAGAAGCCGACCGCCGAGGTAAAGACCCTCCGCGACGCGGCCAAGCTGCTGAAGGCCGTCTAGCAGCGCGGTGCGCGTAGCCGCGGCCCACCGCGACGCGCTCGTCTTCACCAGCAGGCTCTGGCAGACCAACGCGGTGGCCCTGCGCGCGGGCGGGGAGGCGCTCCTCGTGGACTCGCCGTACTTCCCGGACGAGCTCGAGGCGCTGCCCGGGCTGCTGGCGCAGGCCGGCTTCGAGGTTGCCGCGCTGGTGGCCACGCACGGCGACTACGACCACCTGCTGGGGCGGCTCGCCTTCCCGGGGCTGGCCCTGGGAGTGGGGGAGCCGACCGTGGAGCGGCTCCACCGCGAGCCGGGCGCGGCACAGCGCGACCTGCGCGACCAAGACGCGCGGCTCTACGTGCAGCGCTCGGCCCCGCTGTCCTTGGGTCAGGTGCAGGCACTGCCCGTGCCCGGGAAGCTCGAGTTGGGCGACGAGGAGATCGAGCTCCATTCCGCCGAGGGGCATACGTTCGACGGCATGGCCCTGATGGCGCGCTACTGCGGCGTTCTGGTCTGCGGCGACTATCTCTCGAACGTGGAGATCCCGACGATCTCCCCCGGAGGGTCACTCGCCGGCTACCGGGCCACTCTGGCTCGCCTGGGGTCGCTCGTGGAGGCGGCGGAGACGATCGTGCCGGGGCACGGATCGCCCCAGGGGCGCGAA
>JBKPHP010000142.1:0-4727 GCA_046729895.1 Actinomycetota bacterium | reverse complement strand
GCATTCAGCCTGGCACTGGCGCGCGCCACCGCTTAGGACCATCGGCGCGAGGCCGCCGCTTCCGGCTATCCGCTCCCCGTCCCCGGGGACCATCCGCTCGCCCGGGACGCCCCTCGACCGCGATCAGGCGCCGGCGCCGTCCGGGGGTCCGCCGCCGTACGGATACCACCACTCCTTCGGCGCGATCTTGGTCTCGATGTGCGCGTGCTTGGTCTCCTGGAAGGCCTCCAGCCCCTCCTGTCCCAGCTCGCGTCCAAGTCCGGACTGCTTGAAGCCGCCGAACGGCCCGGCGTCGTTGTCGGTCAGCGGGTCGTTTATCCACACCGTTCCGGCTTTGATCTCTCGCATGCAGCGCACGGCCGTCTCGAGGTCGCGGGTGTAGACGTTCGCTCCCAGCCCGAACCGGGTTCCGTTGGCGAGCTCGATCGCCTCGTCGAGCGAGCCGACCGGGACGATCGGCGCTACCGGGCCGAAGGTCTCTTCCCGCAGCAGGTCCGTCTCGGGCGGAGCCCCTGTGACCACGGCGGGAGAGAAGTAGTGGCCGCGCTCCCGGTCCGCGTCATCGCCGCCGATCACGAGCTCGGCTCCCGCATCGACAGCCGCCTCGACCTGCGCCACGACCTTTCCGCGCTGCGCGGCGGAGACCATCGGACCGATGTCGGTCTCGGCGTCCAGTGGGTCGCCGACCACCAGGGCGCGCGCGTGGTCGACGAAGGCGCCGAGGAAGTCCTCGTACACGTCGCGCACGACGTAGAAGCGTTCGGCCGAGGTGCAGACCTGACCGGCGTTGAGGTAGGCGGCCCAGGCGCCGCCGCGCGCCGCGATGTCCACCTCGCGGCCGACGTCCGCGCAGACGATGAAAGGGTCCTTGCCACCCATCTCAAGGTTGATGCGCGCGACCCGCTCCGCGCAGCGGGCCGCGATCAGCTTCCCCGTCTCGACCGAGCCCGTGAACGCCACGCAGTCGACCCGCTTGTCGGCCACGATCGCCTCGCCAACGCCCGCCGCGCCCGCGAGCAGGTTCACCACGCCGGGCGGCAGCTGGTCGAAGCAGGGGGCGAGCATGAGGGTGGAGATCGGCGTGAGCTCCGACGGCTTGGCCACCACGGTGTTGCCGGCAGCGAGGGCGGGGGCGAGCTTCCAGGCGAGTAGCAGCAGGGGGTAATTCCACGGCACCATCGCCCCGACCACCCCGAGGGGCTCCTTGAGCACCAGCGACAGCTGCGTGGACTCGATCGACGGGATCACCCGACCGGCGAAGTTGCGGCCCATCTCGGCGTAGTAGTCGAAGGCGGCCGCCGTCCAGCCGACCTCGTCCGAGTTCTCGATGAGCGGCTTGCCGCCCTCGACGGTCATCGCCCGCGCCAGCTGGGCGGTGCGCCCGCGCAGCCGCACCGCCACCTCGTGCAGGAGCTCGCCGCGCTCGACGGCGGGGGTGGCAGCCCAGCCGCGGGCTGCCTCGCGCGCCGCGGCGACGGCAGCGTCGATCTGCTCAGGCGAGGGGAGGCCCACGCTCGCGACCGCCTCCTCAGTGGCCGGGTTCTCCACCTCGAGCGGCCCCCCCTGGCCCTCGACGTGCTCGCCCCGGATCAGGAGCCGCGTGTCCATGAGCGCACCGTAGCCGAGAGCGACGGTCGAGGCGCGCCGTCAGAACGCGAACCGAACGCCCGCGCCGGACCGATCCGCTCCGCCTGGTCCTACGAGAGCGCCGAGCTCGAGAGCTTGGGCTCCACGGGCGCGGAGCCTAGAGCCTCGCCCTGATGCGGGCCGCGTCGGCCTTCTTGCGGGCGCCGTTGTTGCGATGCAACGCGCCCGACTTCACGGCCTTGTCGATCCGTGAGACGAGAGCGCGGTGCTCCTCATCGGCGCGCTCGGCGTCACCGCGCTGGACTGCCTCTTCGAGGCGGCGGAACCAGGTCTTCACCTGGGAGGTGCGACGGCGGTTCTCGAGCCGCTCGCGCTCCGCCCGCCGTATCCGCTTTTCTTGTGAGGGGATGTTGGCCATGAACGGACCGAAGCCGCGCCCGGATGGATCCGGCGCGGCCGCTGCGGAGTCTAGCGGGGCCGCGCCGGTCGGCGAGGCCCGCGGACGGCGCCTGGCCCGCAGCACCGTGTTCTTTTCGTTCGCGACCGGGCTCTCGCGCGTGCTGGGGCTGGTACGCGAGGTGGTGGCCGCCAGCTACTTCGGCGTGAGCGGCGCGATGTCGGCGTTCACGATCGCCTTCCAGGTCCCCAACCTGATGCGCGCTCTGTTCGCGGACTCCGCGCTGCAGGGCGCGTTCGTGCCGGTGTTCACCGAGCTGCTCGAGAAGGGCGAGCGCAAGGAGGCCTTCCGAGTCGCCTCGAGCCTGTTTCTCCTGATCTGTGTCGTGCTCGGGGTGATCACGGCGGTGTTCATCCTCTTTGCCGAGCCGATCATGTCCGTGTTCGCGCCCGGCTTCGACGACAACCCGGCGCTTCGGGACCTGACGGTCAACCTCTCGCGCCTGCTGGCCCCGATCGTGCTGCTCCTGGCCCTCTCGGGAGTCGTGGTCGGGATGCTGAACTCCTTCGAGCACTTCAGCGTCCCGGCGCTCGCACCGGTCGCCTGGAATGCGGTGATCATCGCGGCGCTCGTCGGTCTGGTCCCGGTGCTGCCGAACGACGACGAGATCTACGCGTACGCCATCGGCGTCCTGCTGGGCACCGTCGTCCAGTTCCTGTTGCCCCTGCCCTGGCTCAGGGGACGGGGCGGGCGCTTCACCCTCACGCTGGACTGGCGCAACGAGCGCGTCCGGCGGGTGCTCAAGCTGATGCTCCCCGTGACCATCGCCCTGGGGCTGATCAACCTCAGCCTGCTGATCAACTCGCTGTTCGGCACGCTGGTCTCCGAGCAGACCCCCGCGGCGATCGACAAGGCCTTCCGGATCTACCAGCTGCCGCAGGGGCTCTTCTCCATCGCGATCGCCACCATCCTGTTCCCGACGCTTTCGCGCTTCGCGGCGCGGGGGGCCGTGGACGACCTGCGGCGCACCATGACCAACGGCGTCCGCCAGGTGATGCTGCTCCTGATCCCGAGTGCCGTGGTGATGGCGGTCCTGGCGGAGCCCATCACGCGCCTCGTCTACCAGCGCGGAGCCTTCGGCACGGGAGCCACCGACCTCGTGTCGACGGCCATGGTCTGGTGGTCGATCTCGCTGCCCTTCCAGGGGGTGAGCCTGCTCTTCTCCCGCACGTTCTTCAGCCTCCAGCGCCCCTGGGAGACCACGGTCCTCTCCTTCGCGAACCTCGTGGTCAACGCGGCCCTGGCCGCGGCCCTGCACGGGCCGTTCGGAATCGGCGGGATCGTCATCGGCACCGTGGCCGGCACGATCGTGATGTGCGTGTCACAAGGCTGGATACTGCGCCGCGACCTCCGCGGGATCGAGGGCAGGCAGATGCTTTCGTCGGGGACGCGAATGCTGCTGGCCGGCGCTCTGCTGAGCGGGGTCGCCTACGGGACCTGGTACACCCTCGACCAGCTGCTCGGCCGGGCATTCGTGGCGCAGCTGGTCTCCGTGGGCGGGGCGATCGGACTTGGGGCCACGGTCTACGCCGCCGCGGCATTGGTCATGGGAATCCCCGAAATGCGGCAGATCCGCACGCTGCTGACCATTCGCGGCTGACGGACCTCACCACGGCGGCCGGAAGGCGCCGGCGAGCTCGGAGTCCGTGGAGGTGTGGACGGGCGTCCATAAACTCGGTGGCGTGGCACGGCCCGCCGCCAACATCCGCAACTTCTCGATCATCGCCCACATCGACCACGGCAAGTCGACGCTGGCCGACCGCATCCTCGAGCTCACGGGTGCGGTGGACCCACGCGAGCATCGCCCGCAGCTCCTCGACTCGATGGAGCTCGAGCGGGAGCGCGGCATCACGATCAAGGCGCAGGCCGTGCGGGTCGAATACCCCGCACGCGACGGCAAGCTCTACCGGCTGCACTTGATCGACACGCCCGGCCACGTGGACTTCACCTACGAGGTGTCGCGCTCGCTGGCGGCCTGCGACGGCGCGCTGCTCGTGGTCGACGCCTCCCAGGGCGTGGAGGCGCAGACCGTGGCGAACACCTACCTTGCCGTCGACTCGGGGCTGGAGCTGATCCCCGCCCTCAACAAGATCGACCTGCCCGGAGCCGAGCCGGAGCGCGTGGCGGGCGAGATCGGCGAGCTCCTCGGCGAGGATCCCGAGGGGGTGCTGCGGCTCTCTGCAAAGACGGGCCACGGGGTGGAGGAGCTGCTCGAGGCGATCGTCGAGCGGGTCCCGGCGCCCGAGGGCGACGCCGACGCGTCGGCACGAGCGCTGATCTTCGACTCCGAGTTCGACCAGTACCGAGGCGTCATCGCCTACGTGCGCGTGGTCGACGGCGACCTTCGAAAGGGCGACGCGATCGTCGCCATGCAGGCCGGCACGGAGGCGGACATCGACGACATCGGCTTCTTCGGGCCGAGGATGACCCCGGTCGGGGGCCTTCGCGCCGGCGAGGTCGGCTACGTGATCACCGGGATCAAGGACGTCTCCCAGCTGCGCGTGGGCGACACCCTCACCGCAAAGGCCCGCCCGGCCTCGGAGCCGCTGCCCGGCTACCGCGAGGTCAAGCCGATGGTGTTCTGCGGCCTGTTCCCAGTCGACACCGATCAGTTCTCCGACCTGCGCGACGCCCTCGAGAAGCTCGCCCTGAACGACGCGGCGCTGTCGTACGAGCCCGAGAC
>JBKPHP010000141.1:0-4870 GCA_046729895.1 Actinomycetota bacterium | reverse complement strand
ATCCGCGCCCCGCACCTGACCGCGGTGATGCGCGAAGGGGAGCGGGTCACGCCGCTGGAGCTCTTCTTCGACCTGGTCTTCGTCCTCGCCATCACGCAGTGCACTGCGCTGATGGCGAAAGAGCCGACCTGGCAGGGACTGGTCAAGGGGATGCTCGTGCTCGGGGTCCTGTGGTGGTCGTGGGTCGGCTACGCGTGGCTCACCAGCGTCGTGGACCCGGAGGAGGGCACTGTCCTCCTCGCGATCATCGCGGCGATGGCGGCGCTGCTCGTGGCCGCCCTCTCCGTGCCGCACGCGTTCGGCAGCTCAGCGGCGCTGTTCGCAGGCGCCTACGGGGTCGTCCGCTGCGCCCACATCGTGCTGTTCCTGGTGGCCAGCCGCGACGATCCGGACCTGCGGAAGTCGGTACTAGTCGGATTGGGCGGCAGCACCGCGATGGGCGTGGGACTGCTCGTGGCGGCCTCGTTCGCGGACGGCGTGCTCCAGGGCGCGCTGTGGGCCGTCGCGCTCGGGCTCGACATGGCGGGCCCGTACTTCTTCGGCTCCGAGGGCTGGAAGCTCGAGCCGGGGCACTTCGCCGAGCGCCACGGCTTGATCGTGATAATCGCCCTGGGCGAGTCGATCGTCGCGATCGGAGTCGGCGCCGAGGGTGACGTCGACGCGGGGGTGGTCGTCGCGGCCGTCCTCGGCGTCCTCGTGGCTGCGGCCCTTTGGTGGCTCTACTTCGATGTGGTTGCCCTGGTGGCCGCGCGGCGCCTCAGCAACGCGGCGGAGGGCCAGGAGCGCAACGAGATCGCCCGGGACTCCTTCTCCTACCTGCACTTCCCGATGGTCGCGGGCATAGTGCTGCTCGCGCTGGGACTGAAGAAGACGCTCGAACACGTCGACGAGCCCCTCGACCTCGTGCCGGCGGTGGCCACGCTCGGCGGCACCGCGATCTATCTGCTTGCCCACGTGGCCTTCCGCTGGCGCAACGTCCACCGGTTCAGTACGGGTCGCCTCCTGAGCGCGCTCGCCCTGCTCGCGCTGATCCCGGCAGGGGTCGAGCTGCCGGCTCTCGCCACGGTCGGCATCCTCGCCGCTGTGCTCGGGGTCCTGATCGCGTACGAGCGGGTCCACTTCGCCGAGCTGCGGGATCGCCTTCGCCACCAGCTCGCCACGGAGCCCGTCGCGGACTAACAGCAATTTTTTTAGCCCTCGGTTAGCGGGGCGCCGTTACTGGCAGTACGAGCGGGTACTGCGTTGTAGGCTGTTTGCAGGGATTTTTGCCCTATCACGCGCCGCTGTGGTGATCTCCCGCAGACCCCCGTTGCCTTCAGGTAGACCGGAGTACGGCGAACGGGCGAGCCGCGCCGCGTCAGGCCTGGCGCTCGACCATCAGCTTGGCTCGTGCGACCGTGTCAAGGCCTCGCTCGTCCGAGCGTGCCTCGATCTCCCACCACGTGCGGCCGTGGACGCCGCTGAGCGCAGGCAGCGCGTCGGCGGGGAGGCGGATCGCGAACGGGTACTCGGCAGACACCTCAAGCGCGCCCTCGTGGATCGTTGGGCCGGGGATCTCGATGCTCCAACCGTGGTAGTCGGCGGTCGCGTCGCGGTAGCGCAGCATGATGGAGAGCCGCCGCGAGCGGCCGCCCTCCAGCACCTGGACGCGGCCGGCGACCTCGCCGCCCGGGGCGGCGCTGGGGCGGTCGAATGCAATGCTGAGCTTGGGGCTCATAGGCTCACCCAGATCGGGACGTCGCGGTAGGGATCGCTGCGCATGCGACGCGGCTGCCTGAGCCTGACCGACCATGCCCACGAGACCGTGTCGCCCTCGTAGGAGGGGACAGCGTCGGCGGGAACTTGCAGGTCGAGGACATGCTCGGGCTGGGAGCGATCGAGCTCCATCCAGTCGGCGACCAGCTCGTACGTGCGCGCCTGGCGCGAGCTGCTCTCGTCGGACTCGACTTCGACGTCGTAGATCTCGGTGCAGATCAGCGCGGCGTGCAGCGGCGCGTCGCCGTCCGCGCAGCGGACCTTCGCGCGCAGTCGCTCGCCGCGGCGCAGTTCCTGGCGGTCGACCGTCACGGTCACGCCCTCGAGCGGACGCGGTCCACGGCGGCGACGCCAGGCCCACCAGGCGAAGACGCCCATCAGCGCCCCAAGCACGCCGAACGTGATCGTCCCGGCGAGCTGGCCGCTGCCCTTGAAGTTGTCGCCGAACAGGGCGATGCCGAGCGCCGCGGCGAGGGACGCGGTCGAGAACCCGCCGAGCAGCAAGACCCCCGGTAAGCTGGCGCGCGTCCGCCGCCGGCTCTGCTTGCCGGGCTCATGCCCGGGCGGAAGATGGGCGTACGTCGATCCAGCCGTAGCTCGTCCCACCATAAGCGAACCTAAGCGAAGGCGGGAGGAGCGGTCACTGCCGCCCAGCGACGCCGCTCGGAGGGTGGCTCGTCGGACTAAGTCGCGCCATGCGCCACAACAACCGATCAGCGCCCGACTCCTTTTCGCGCGATCACCGAGCCGGGATCACGCCGAACAGATGAGACGTCGCGTTAGCCGAAAGGCCGCAAACCCGCGTGTAGAGCGGCAAAAGATTTAGCCCTCGGTTAGTCCGCCTTCAGGGACGCTCGCCACCGTTGTCGGCGATGAGCGCCACCGCCGACAGAAGCCCCACGGGAGAGCGCCGCGCTCGTCGCGCGGGGCGCGCGTGGGACGCGCACCTCGCCGCCGAGGTGAGGCGCATGGCCGCGGAGCTGAAGTCGTCGTCGAAACGGCCACCTTCCATGAAAGGAGTGAGACGCCAATGCCCCGCGTGATGGTCACGACGGATGCACATGACGGACAGCCGGCCCGGACTCTGCTTGACGAGTTCGTGGATGCGGTCCATCTGGAGAGCGAGCACTCCGCCGACGCCTTCGTGGAACGGCTCGGCTGGGCGATCATCGACGCGGGTGACGAGGAGCCGCGCGCGACCAGCGAGCCGCGCCGGCGCTAACTGCGCTCCAGGCCGAACAGGCGGTCGCGCTCGAGGCGCTCCTCGATGGCCTCGTCGATCTGCCTGGCCACCTTGGGCATGGTGTGCCTCATGTCCCGGAAGCTCTCCGCGGACATGACGATCGCCTTGATGGACGATGTCGCGATCACCGAGGCGGTGCGCCCGATGTGGCGAACGAGCCCGATCTCGCCCAGGAAGTCGCCAGGGCCGAGGTCGGTGAGGTGCTTGCCCCTGCTCACGACCGCGGCCGAGCCCTCCTCGATCACGAAGAACTCATAGGGGGACTGGCCTTCGTCAACCAGGTGATCCCCGCGGGGGATCACCACCTCCCGGCAGTGGACCGCCACCTTCGCTCGCTGGCGGTCCGAGAGCCACGCGAACAGCGGCAGGGGCTTCAGCCGAGTTGCGTCCACGATCCCCCTCAAACCCTCGGGGCGGTCGAAGTTACGGCGTCCCGGCGGGGGCTCCGGCAAGCGAGGCGGGCCTCCTGGGCCGGGCTGCGCTCGGGGCTCAGCTCGATCCTGCTTCCTCACCGGCGATCTCGCGAGCCAGCGCGACCGACTCCTCGAGCGAGACCCCGGCGCGCGCGCTGACCCAGCAGGCGACCGGCGCGGCCACGCGCTCGGAGGCATGCGCGGCCTCCGCTGCGAGGTCGAGGATCGCGGAGAACTCCTGCGAACTCGGCGGGTCGACCCCCAGCCGTGCCGCGTAGGAATCGATCCATTCCTTGGCGTTCATCGGAAGGGCAGGCTAGCTCCTCTCCAGGACCTCGAAGCCGATCCCCGCTCGCCTCAGGCGGTCCGTGAGTGCGTCGCCCATCGCGACCGCGGTCGTCACCTGGCCCGCGCTCGGCGGCAGCTCATCCTGCGCGAGGCACGGCGCTGACTCGGAGTGCCGGCCTCTGCGCAGGCGGCCACGAGCGGCTCCCCGTACCTGATGTAAGGGCCGACGGTTGTGATGACGACGCGGGTCGCGGCGGCCACCTCGCGGAGCGAGTCGGGCTCTTCCGCGTCGGCGCGCAGTAGCGGTAGCTCGCCGAGCGCGGCGTCGGTGGCGGCCAGGTCCGAGCGCAGCTTCTGGAGCTTGGCGCGGTTGCGACCGGCGAGCGCCCAGCGGACTCCGGCCCGCATGGCGCGCGAGGTACTCGGCGGTAAGCGCGCCGGTGAAGCCTGCGGCGCCGAACAAGACGATGTCGTGCGGACGGTCGTTCAAAGCGGTCTCCTCACTCCCACCTCGTCGAGGTGATCCAAGACGTCGGCGGGATCCTCATACACGCGGAAGGCCCCCGCATACAACAGCTCCTCGCGCCCGTACCCGCCAGAGAGGAGCCCGATTCCGAGTGCGCGGGCGCGGCGGGCCGCCAGTAGGTCCCAGACGCTGTCGCCTACCACGATGCTGTCGCGGATGTCGACTCCGATCCGCTCCGCCGCCGTCAGGAAGAGGTCTGGATCCGGTTTCGCGTAGCGCACGAGATCGCGGGTCACGAGTGGCGTATCCGGGGGCAGGCCCAACAGCGCGAGCGCCGGCCGCGCGGAGTGCTCCCCGCCGCTCGTGGCGATCGCCCATTGGACTCCCCGGCGCGTGAGCGTCGCGAGCAGCTCCCCCGCGCCGGGAAGGGGGCGAACGCTGGGGTAGTGGCGCGCGTAGGCCTCGGCGTGGATGGCGGGAAGGCGCTCGAGCGTCTCCGCGTCCAGCTCGGTCTCCAGTTCGCGCAGCAGGGCGGTCACGAACAGCCCGCCGCTCATGCCGATACGCCGGTGGAGCTTCCACACGGCAAGCGAGACGCCGAGCTGCTCCAACGCCTCGCGCCAGGCGATCACGTGCTGGTAGACGCTGTCGATCAGCGTCCCGTCGAGGTCGAAGATGAACGCGGGCTGAGCCGACGACTCTGCT
>JBKPHP010000140.1:0-2678 GCA_046729895.1 Actinomycetota bacterium | reverse complement strand
CCGGAGGAAGTCGCGTTTGCCAAGAAGGTGATCGAGGCAATCCCGGACGGCCGCGGCGTCCACATGATCGACGGCAAGATGCAGGACGACGCCACCTGGAAGCAATGCAAGGTGATGGTGGAGCTCGCCGAGCAGCTCGCCGAGAAGGACCCGGAGCTGGCCGAGGCGTACGGCTTCGCCCCCGCGCCGGCCGGTTAGCGCCGACTACGGCGCGGACCTCCACTTGGCCCGCCATTCCGGCGCGTCCCAGCCCTCGCTGACGTAGATCGACTCACGCGCGATCTTGTCGCCTCGAAACTCCAGGATGCTTACGCCGAAGTTCCAGGGGCTGTCGTCGTATCTGATCGAGAGCTCGGCTACCCAGAGGTCCTCTCGGCCTCTGATCTTCCGGAACTCGACGCTGGTGGAGGCCGGATAGTTGCTCCTCCACGGGCGGAGGTTCTCCACCCCGACGAAGCGCTCGCCCGACTGTGGGAACTCCACGACGGCATCGTTGTGGTACATCGCGTGACTGCCGCTGGCGAAGTGCTGCTCCAGCATCGCCCTGACCGTCGCCTCATCCATATGGCAGAGACTGCCCGATTCGCGGCGCGCTGTGCGGCCGCAGCATCCGGCTAAGGTTCCGCGCCGTCACATGCGCTTCTACGAGTACGAGTCCCGCAGGATCGTCGTGCAGGCCGGCATCCCGGTCACCAAGTACGGCTTCGTGACCAGCGCCGAGGAGGCCAAGGGGACGGCGGCGGAGATCGGCGGGCCGGTGGTGATCAAGTCTCAGGTGCTGAGCGGCGGCCGCATGAAGGCAGGCGGCGTGCAGTTCGCCGACACCCCCGAGCAGGCCGAGGCGCATGCCCGCAACGTCCTCCAACTAGAGATCGGCGGGCAGATGCCCAAGGGCGTCCTCGTCGACCCCAGGGCCGACGTCAAGCAGGAGTTCTACGCCGGCGTGGTATGGGACGGGACCCGCAAGCAGCCGATGATGTTGTTCTCGGACATGGGCGGCATCGACATCGAGGAGGTCGCGGAGCAGCATCCCGACCACGTCGGCCGCGGCCACTTTTCCAACCTCCTCGCGTTCTCCGACTTCCAGGCCAAGCAGGTGATCGCCTCGGTCGGCATGACCGGCTCCGCGCTCAACCGTCTCACGCCGATCCTCGCCAACCTCGCCCGGCTGTTCTGCGACCGCGACATGACCCTGGCGGAGATCAATCCCCTAGCCCAGCTCGAGGACGGTAGCTTCGTGGCCCTCGACGCCCACATGGAGATGGAGAACGAGGCCCGGCCGCGCCAGAAGGCCCTGCTCGACGAGCTCGGCATCCCCGGCGAGGACCTGCGCGAGCCCCACGAGCCCAGCGACTTCGAGGCCAACGTCAAGGCGATCGACTCGGCCGACCATCGGGGCGTGATCCAGGGCAAGGACACGGGCTTCCACGGCGACCTCGGCCTGGTGATCGGCGCCGGCGGCGGATCGCTGACGCTCACCGACGCGGTCCGCTCGCAGGGCGGGAAGCCCGCGAATTACGCGGAGATCGGCGGCAACCCCTCCGTGGCCAAGGCCTGCGGGCTCGCCCGCGAGGTGCTCAAGAAGGACGGCGTGGACAAGATCGCGGTGATGATGTCGATCGTCTCCAACACCAGGGTCGACATCGTGGCGCGCGGGGTCATCAAGGCCTGCCTGGAGCTCGACAAGGACCCCGCCGAGACGATCGCGATCTTCCGCATCCCCGGCGCCTGGGAAGAAGAAGGCTTCAAGATCCTGGATCGGTACGGGGTCGAGTACTGCGATCGCTCGGTTTCGATGCACGAGGCCGCCAGGCGGGCGGTGGAGAAGGTGCAGGGATGAGGTTGGCAGTTGGCAGTTGGCAGTTGGCAGAGTGTGGTTATCCGGGCGTTGGTTTCTTGATTAGGCCGTTCAGTGCCCGGGCCGCCTGCTCGAGCCGCTTCCCGTACCCGATCGCCAATAGGCTGCGCCTCTCGGCCTGCAGGATCCAGTGCTCGGTTTCGTATAAGGAACCGCGGGCTATGAAGAGGAGCCGGCGGCGATCAGCCATGTGCCAGCGCCCTTGTGCCTCGGCGATGTTCGCGCCGATCGAGCCGGCCGAGCGCACCAGCTGCAAGCCGAGCGTCCAACGCTCGAAGGCATCCCAGCGGGCTACCTCGCGATGCAGCTCGTCCGCGAGCTCCGTGGCGAGCCGGTACGCGACAAGATCCCGGAAGCCGGAACTTCCCATATCAGGAAGAGCCTCGCCGTCCGAACCCTCCCCCCTCTCTGCCAGCTGCCAGCTGCCAGCTGCCAACCCAAAGAGATGAGCATCCTCCTCACGAGCAACTTCACCTTCATCGTCCAGGGCATCACCGGGCGGGAAGCCGTGAACTTGACGCGCGAGTGCCTCGACTACGGCTCGAGGATCGTCGGCGGTGTGACCCCGGGGCGCAAGGGCCGCGACGTGCACGGCGTGCCTGTCTACGACACCGTTCAGCAGGTGGTCCAGGCGGAGGACGTGGTGCCCGACGGCTCGGTGGTCACCGTTCCCCCCGCCTTCACCAAGGACGCCGTGATCGAGGCGATCGAGAACGGGATCAAGCTGATCGTGGTCGTGACCGAGCGTATCCCGCGCCGCGACGTCGCCCAGATGGTGGAGCTCGCCGGCATGCGCGGGGCGCGGATCATCGGCCCCAAC
>JBKPHP010000139.1:0-6990 GCA_046729895.1 Actinomycetota bacterium | reverse complement strand
CGCCTTCGAGAAGTTCCCCGGCGCCGAGAGGGCTCTCCACACCTCGATGCAGTCGGTGGGGGAGGCGATGGCGATCGGCCGCACCTTCAAGCAGGCCTTCGTCAAGGCGATGCGCTCCCGGGAGCTCGACGTGGACGGCGAGCCGCCCGCGGACACGGGCGCCCTGCTGACCCAGCTCGAGACCCCGTCCCACGATCGCTACGAGCTGGTCTTCGAGGCGGTGCGTCGGGGCGTCCCCGAGGTGGAGATCTGCGATCGAACGGGCATCGACCACTGGTTCGTGTCGGAGATCGCCGACCTGGCGCGCGGCGAGGATCCCCAGGCCGGGCTCGAGCGCTGCTTCAAGGCCGTCGACACCTGCGCCGCCGAGTTCGAGGCGGAGACGCCCTACTTCTACTCGGGCTGGGAGCGCCGGGCGGTCCACGAGGTGCGGCGCGGGGGACGGCCCTCGGTGGTCATCCTCGGCGCGGGGCCCAACCGGATCGGTCAGGGCATCGAGTTCGACTACTGCTGCGTGCACGCCGCCATGACGGTGCGCGCGTCCGGCCGCGACGCGGTGATGATCAACTGCAACCCGGAGACGGTCTCCACCGACTACGACACCTCCGATCGCCTCTACTTCGAGCCGCTGACGCTCGGGGACGTGCTCGGGGTGATCGAGCTGGAGGGCCCCGAGGGCGTGATCGTGCAGTTCGGCGGCCAGACCCCGCTCAAGCTGGCGCGCGGACTGGCGGACGCCGGAGTGCCGCTGCTCGGGACCCCGGTCGACTCGATCCATCTGGCCGAGGACCGGCCGAGCTTCGGCAAGGTGCTGGCCGAGCTGGGCCTCCGGAGCCCGCCCTACGCCACGGCCGACTCGCCCGACGACGCTCTCGCCGCCGCCGGCGGCGTCGGCTATCCGCTGCTCGTGCGGCCGAGCTATGTCCTAGGCGGCCGAGCCATGGAGATCTGCTACTCGCGGGAGGCGCTCGCCGGGTACCTGCGGCGCAGCGACGGCCACGAGGCCGACGGCACCATCTTCCTCGACCGCTTCCTCGAGAACGCGATCGAGATCGACGTCGACGCCCTCTGCGACGGCGACGAGGCGCGGATCGGGGCGATCATGCAGCACGTCGAGGAGGCCGGGGTGCACTCCGGTGACTCCGCCTGTGTGATCCCGGCGATGTCGCTTGGACCCGAGATGCTCCAGCACGTGGAGGAGGCCACCCGCGCGATCGCGCTGCGGCTGGGCGTGGTCGGGCTGATCAACATCCAGTTCGCGGTCTACGGCGACGAGGAGCTCTACGTCCTCGAGGCCAACCCGCGCGCCTCCCGCACGGTGCCCTTCGTCTCCAAGGCGATCGGCCTGCCTCTCGCCAAGATCGCCTGCCGACTGATGCTGGGGGAGCGGCTCGCGGATATGGACCTCGACCTCCCCCGCCAGCCGCGCCACGTGTCCGTCAAGGAGGCGGTGCTGCCATTCGACCGCTTCCCGCGCGCCGACGCACTGCTGGGCCCCGAGATGAAGTCCACCGGCGAGGTGATGGGCGTTGCCTCGGACTACCCTGCGGCCTTCGGCAAGGCGCAGGCCGCCGCGGGGGCGGAGCTGCCCGTCACGGGGACCGTGTTCATCTCCGTAACCGACGGTGACAAGCCCGCCGCCACGCAGCTGGCGGCCGGCTTCCACGACATGGGATTCACCGTGCTCGCCACCGGCGGGACCTCCCAGGCAATACGGCGGATGGGGGTGCCCGTTGAGCGGATTCGCAAGCTCTCGGAGGGCTCCCCGAACGTCGTCGAGCGGATCGACGCCGGCGAGGTGGACATGGTCGTCAACACCCCCACCGGCTCGGGGGCGCGCGCGGATGGCTACGAGATCCGTCGCTCGGCGGTGGCGAGAGGGATCCCCTGCATCACCACGATGAGCGGAGCGAGCGCCGCCCAGCGCGCCATCCGCGCCCGCCGCAGCGGCGAGGTGTCGGTAATGGCCCTACAGGAGCTGCATGGCGGCGTCGAGCTCCCCGCGGTCGAGCCGGAGCGGACCCCGTGACCCAGGCCGCCACGGCAGCCGAGCCGCGCACGCTGGCACCCCCCGCACGCCGGCTGGCGCTGGTCACGGCCAACGACGCCCTCGGGGCCTACCGCCTGATCTCCGCCCATGATCGGGAGGGTCCGCCGGAGCCGCGCCCCGGCCAGTTCTACATGCTGGCCGCGGCCCAGCGCTGGGGTGGGGGAGCGGACGAGCGTCCCTATCTGCCGCGCGCGTTCTCCTACGCCCGGACGCGGCGGGCCGAGCGGGGCGCGGAGCTCGAGTTCTTGCTCGAGGGGATCGGCCCCGGAACGGAGCGCCTTGGCTCGCTCCAGGTCGGCGAGGAGCTGGCGCTCGTGGGGCCGCTGGGCGTCGGCTTTCGGCCGCCCGAGCCGGGAACGCGGCCGCTGCTGGTGGGCGGCGGCATCGGGACCGCGCCGCTGCTCTGCCTCGCGGACGAGCTCGACTCCCCGCGGGTCCTACTCGGCTTTCGCTCCGGAGCCCACGCCGAGGCGGCGCGGCTCTTCGAGCGCCCCTCGCTTGCCACCGACGACGGCTCGGTGGGCCGCCGGGCCCTTGTCACCCAGTTGCTCACAGAGACGCTCCAGGGCGATTACCTCCATGCGGAGGGCGGCTCGGCTACCACCATCTACGCTTGCGGGCCGCCGCCCATGCTGGAGGCGGTGAGGGCCATCTGCGCGGGGCGCGGTGTGCCGGCGCAGCTGGCGCTCGAGTCGGGGATGGCTTGCGGGTTCGGGGCGTGCTTTGGCTGCGTGGTGCCTACGAGAGATGGCTACAAACGCCTCTGCGTTGACGGGCCGGTGCTCGATGCCGACCAGCTGGAGGCCGTCTTATGAGCTGGCAGCTGGCAGCTGGCGGCTGGCAGGGTGGGTTTCAGCTCTGCGGGGTCGCTCTCCGTGGGCCCGTGTTGAATGGCTCGGGCACTTTTGATGCCATTGCGGCGCGGCGGGCGTTCGGGGATGCGCTCTTGGAGCGGTTTCCGTTCGATGCGTTCGTCTCGAAGACCATCACGGTGGAGCCACGGCAGGGAAACCCGCCGCCAAGGCTGTGGGAGACGCCCGCCGGGATGATCAACTCGATCGGCTTGCCCAACCGGGGCCTGGAGGGCTTCCTCGCCCGCGATCTCCCGCAGCTGGCGGAGCTTCCCGTGCCCCTGGTGGTCTCCGTGATGGGCTTCAGCGTGGACGAGCTCGCCAGGTTGGTCACAGGTGTGGGAGAGCGGGCGGAGGTGGCCATGATCGAGCTGAACTTCTCGTGCCCGAACGTGGAGACGGGGCTCGTCATGGGGGCCGAGCCCGGGGAGACCGAAGGCGCGGTCGGCAGACTACGCCCGCTCTCGGAGAAGCCGTTGATCGTGAAGCTCACCCCCAACGCCGTCGAACCCGCCGCGGTGGCGGAGGCCGCTGAGCGGGCGGGGGCGGACGCCGTCTCGCTGGTGAACACCCTCAAGGGGATGGCGCTCGACCCGAGAACGGGGCGTGCCTGGCTGGGTGGGGTGACCGGCGGCCTGTCCGGCCCCGCGATCCGGGCGGTCGCGCTCGAGCAGGTGCATGCGGTCGCCGAACGGGTGCGGATGCCCGTGATCGGCATGGGCGGGATCGCCTCCGGGCGGGACGCACGGGACTTCCAGGACGCCGGAGCAGCCTGCGTGGCGGTTGGAACCGAGAATTTCCGCGATCCAGCGGCCGGTCGGAGGGTCGCCTCCGAGCTTGCCGAGCTGCAGGCCCTGCCTGTGCGGGACTGAGCCACCCCTTCGGCCGTGGCCCATGCCCAGATGGGTCATGCATCGTTCCGGTTTTACCGGTGGACGCGCGAGTTTGGTGGGCTAGGACGCCGGACCCAGTTAGGTGTCTAAGAAAAGGCCTGCAAACCAGGCGAAAACGCTCAAGCTACCCAAACCAACCTGAAGCTCAGGTCAAGGTCGAGGCAAATTCGTGAGTTTTTTGCGATTTCGGCCTCGACGCCGGCCCATTCGTGTGTAGTATCGCCGGCCATGCCGGCCGCCTCGCAGTCGCCCGCCAAGACCAAACCGGCGGGCCTGACACCCGAGCGATCCTTGACGCAGAGAATGGAGGCCCTGAAGCGGGCGAACGAGATTCGCACCCGCCGGGCGCGCCTCAAGCGCGATCTCAAAGCGGGCCGGGTCAAGGTCCACGGCCTGCTGCTCGACCCGCCCGAGTACCTGCAGACCGCCAAGGTCTTCGACCTGCTCCTCGCGGTCCCTAAGTACGGGCGAGTGAAGGCAAATCGCATCCTCACCCACTGCCGCATCTCGCCCAGCAAGACGCTCGGCGGCCTCTCCCAGCGGCAGCGGAACGAGCTCGTCTCGTACCTGCGCAGGTAGACACCCCAGTCCTGGTGGTCACCGGCCCCTCGGGAGTCGGGAAGGGCACCCTCATCCGGGGGCTGCTGGAGCGGGTGCCGGGACTCGAGCTAGCCGTCTCGGCCACCACGCGCCCGCCCCGCCCCGGCGAGGTGAACGGGCGCGACTACTGGTTCCTGAGCCCCCACGAGTTCGAGCGTAGGGTGGCCAGGGGCGATTTCGTCGAGCACGCGGTCTACTCGGGCCACCGCTACGGCACGCTGCGCTCGGAGCTTCGGCGTCCCGCCCGGTGCATAGTGCTCGAGATCGACCTGCAGGGGGCCCGCCAGGTGCGCTCGGCTCTGCCGGAGGCGATCCAGGTCTTCATAGAGCCACCCTCCCTGGAGGACCTGCGCCGGCGGCTCGAACGGAGGGGTTCCGATTCGCCGGAGCAGATCGGCTATCGCCTGGCGGCGGCGCCGGAGGAGCTGGCCGCCAAGGAGGAGTTCTCCTACCGCGTCGTGAACGACGACGTTGAGCGGGCGCTCGGGGAGCTCGTGGAACTGGCCGCTACCATGTGTCCGCCCCGGCCCGGCGAGCAAGCAACCTCGCCCGAGGCCGAAAGCTCATGATCAAGCCGCGCCTCGACAAGCTTCTGGAGCAGACCGACTCGCACTACGCGTGCGTGCTCGTCGCCGCCAAGCGCGCCCGGCAGATCAACGCCTACTACCACAATCTGGGCGAGGGCACGTTCGACGAGTACCCGCCCCCGATGGTGGAGACGGGCTCGAAGAACTATCTGAAGATCGCGCTCGACGAGATCGCAGCCGGCAAGCTGAAGTACCACTACCGCTAGAGGGGCGAGAGTGGCGCGAGTCCTGCTCGGTGTGTCCGGTGGGATCGCCGCCTACAAGGCCGTCGAGCTCATCCGGCTCGCTACCGACGACGGCCACGCCGTCCGCGTGATCCAGACACCCACCAGCCTCAAGTTCGTGGGCAGCGCGACGTTCGAGGGCGTCACCGGCGCACCGGTCCTGGTCGAAGAGTTCGAGCGCGATCCGGCGCGGGGCGCCTTCCCCGGCGAGCCGCCCCCCGACCACGACCCCATCTCACACCTCGAGCTGGTCCGTCGCTGCGACGTTCTGTGCGTCGCCCCGGCCTCGGCGAACACGCTCGCCAAGCTCGCTCAGGGGCTCGCCGACAACCTCCTCACAAGCGCGGCGCTTGCGGCGAGCGCGCCGCTCGTGCTCGCTCCTGCGATGAACGACCGCATGTGGGAGAACCTGGCTACGCGCGCCAACCTGGAGACCCTGCGGCACCGCGGCGCGTCGATCGTCCAGCCGGGGCGCGGGAGGCTTGCCTCCAAGGGCGAGTGGGGGGTGGGGAGGCTGGCCGATCCCCCCGAGATCCTCAGCGCAATCGAGGCCGCCCTGCGTGCCGGCCGGCCGTTCGGGTTTGCGCCGCGCTCGCTCGACGGGCTGCGAGTGCTCGTCACGGGCGGCGGCACGCGCGAGCCGATCGACTCGGTTCGCTACGTGGGCAACCGCTCGTCGGGACGGATGGGACTCGCGCTGGCCGAGGAGGCGGTGCGCCGGGGCGCCGAGGTCACGCTGGTGGCCGCGAACATATCGCTGCCGCGGCCGGCCCGGGTGCGCTGGGTGGAGGCGGAGACCGCGGAGGATCTCGGGTCGGCGGCCCGCAGCGAGTTCCCGTCGGCGGACGTGCTGCTCATGGCGGCGGCGGTGGCGGACTTCCGGCCCCGCGAGGCGGAGGGCAGCAAGATCGCCAAGGCGGGGCGGGAGGGCCTATCACTGGAGCTGGAGCCCACCGAGGACGTCCTCGGCACGCTCGCGAGTGAGCGCCGGCCCGACCAGACGCTCGTGGGATTCGCAGCCGAGCACGGGGAGGGGGCCGTCGAGCGCGCCCGCGACAAGCTGCGGCGCAAGGGACTCGACGCGGTGGTCGTGAACGACATCTCACGGTCCGAAATCGGCTTCGACGTGGCGGACAACGAGGTGACGATCATCACCGCAACCGAGGATCTGGCTGTCCCGCGTGGCCCCAAGGGCGCCGTAGCGGCGGCCGTCCTCGACGCCGTGGAGGCGCTGAGAGCCTCCGCGGGGGAGCGCAGTACCCTGAAGGCCGGCCGAAGCCCGGCTGGTCAAGGTCGGCAGCACGTCGACGAGGACCGTCAGAGCGCGGGGCGGGAGACCCCGCGGAGGTAACCGCATGAGCGAGTCGGTCTACGACCTGTTCCAGAAGGGGAGCGCCCTGCTCGAGGCGGGGGATTTCGCCGCCGCCGCGATTCCGCTCGAGCGCGCCCGGGCCCTGGAGCCGGACAAGAGCTCCATCCGCGAGGCCCTCGGCCGCGCCTACTTCCGCTGTTCGCGCTTCGAGCAGGCAGCCCGAGAGTTCGAGGCCGTCGTCGAGCGCCATCCGGTCAACGACTACGCGCACTTCTGCTTGGGACGTGCCCTGGAAAAGACGGGACATCGGAACGAGGCGAGCCGCCACGCCGTGCTGGCCGCCGGCATGAGGCCGGACCGGGCCGACTATCGGGCTTTCAGGGACCGCCTGAGAGCCGCCTGACCGCGCCACGCGCGGCCACGACCTGACCACGGTGGCGCCGATCCTCGCTCAGGAAGCGCCGCCGCGGGCC
>JBKPHP010000138.1:0-22756 GCA_046729895.1 Actinomycetota bacterium | reverse complement strand
GTCGCTGGTGAACCCGCCGCCTGACCGAGCGGACGGCGAGAAGAAGCGCCCCCGGCGCCGCGGCCGGCGGGGCGGCAGGCGGCGGCGGAGGTCCGCCGAGACCACGGGGTAGGCGCGTCGCTTCGGGCGGGTGGCGGGGCCGGTTGCGAGCGCCGGGACGCCTTCCCGTCGGGCTGCGCTCGCTTCGCTCGCGGTCGCTCGCCTGCGGCTCGCTCCGACACGCCCTACGGAAAGGCGTCCCGGCGCCCCGACATCAGTTGGCGATGGACGCCCTCCTGAGAGCCGGAGACCGCTGGGTAGGGTCGGCGCGGGGAAGCTTCGTGATTCCATTGGGTGGATGGGCGCCATGGCAAGCGTCCCGCATTGCTTGGTTGGTCGAGGGGTGGTCGGCTTCGCGCTGCTCGCGGGATTGGCGTTGCCTGCCGGGGCCGGGGCGGCTCCGATCCCGTCTTCGGGAACCCCGACGACGCTGCCCTCTTACTCCGGGCACGCGGCCGTCCGGAAGCCGATACACGGCGTGCGGCGGCCCTTCCAGAACCGTTTCATGGCTCCAAACCCCTTCAGCGAGATCCACAACGACGCCTGGCAGACGGACGCCTACCGCCACGCAGGTCCGCTGGGCCGCTCGCCGCGCACCTTCTCGAACCTGATCGGCCGGCTGTGCGGCTCGATCGCATTCGACAGCCGTGGCCGGCTGGTCTCGGTGTGCATCGGCGGGGACGGACCGCGCCTCTTCATGTTCGACCCGAAGACGCTTGACGTCCTGGCTCAGTTCGCCCTGCCGCCGCGCGCGCCGCCCGCCCCCGGCACATCGCTGTTCCAGGACTTCACAGGCGGCGGTTACTTCTTCCTCGACAACAGGGACCGGGTCTGGAGCGCCACGACCACCCGCCACGTTTGGGTGATCGCCGAGCGCCGCGGCTCGCCCGGCTTCGTCCTGCGGCGCGACTACGACCTGAGCCGGGCGCTCAGGAGCGATGAGCGGATCACCTCGGCGCTGCCGGACTCCTCCGGCCGGATCTGGTTCGTGGCCAAGCGGAACGGCGTGGTGGGAACCATCGCCCGCAGGTCCGGCCGGATTCGGCTGCGCCGGCTGGGTCGAGGCCGCAGGGGCGAGATCGAGAACTCGTTCGCCACTGCGTCGCACGACGTCTACGTAGCCACCAACCGAAAGCTGTACCGCTTCCGCGCCGGTCGCGGCGGGCGACCGCGGATCGTCTGGAAGGCGCGCTACCGCAACTCCGGCCTCACGAAGCCGGGTCAGGTGGACGACGGCACGGGGACCACGCCGACCGTGCTCCAGGGCGGGTACGTGGCCATCACCGACAACGACGACCCGATGAACGTCGTGGTCTACCGGACGGCCGTCCATCCGCGGCACGGACGGCGGCTCTTCTGCAGGATCCCGGTGTTCCGGCGCGGCGCCAGCGCGACTGAGAACTCCCTCATCGGGGCCGGCCGCTCGCTCATCGTCGAGAACAACTACGGCTATCGGGATCCCTTCGGCGCGATGAGCGGGGCCCTCACCGAGCCGGGCTTTGCGCGCGTGGATATCAAGCGCGGCGGGCGTGGCTGCCGCCGGAGGTGGACCAACCGGACCGAGCGTGCGCCCACGGTGGTCCCCAAGCTCTCACTCGCCGCCGGTTTGATCTACGCGTATACGCGTCCGCCCGATCCAGGTGGATCGCAGCCCTACTTCTGGACGGCGCTCGACTTCCGCACCGGTCGCCGGGTGTGGAGGCAGCTCGCGGGAACGGGGCTGAACTACAACAACAACTACGCGGGAATCGCGATCGGCCGCGACGGGACCGCCTACCTGGGAACGCTGCTCGGCGGCATCGTCGCCATTCACGACGGCTAGGCGCCCCGGCCTCAAGCCCGAGAAGGACCGCTAGACTCGGAGCACGCCCGGGGGGCGTTTCCTTTGTCATGTACGCGATCGTGAAAGTGGGCGGCAAGCAGTACCGCGTGGAGAAGGGCGACTCGATCGTCGTCGATCGCCTGTCCGCAAACGAGGGGGACAAGGTCCAGCTTCAGCCCCTGCTCTACCGGCCCGACGGCAACGGCGACGCGGTCTTCGAGGGGCCCGAGCTCAAGAAGGTCAGGGTCGAGGCCGTCGTCACGGGGCACGAGCGCGGTCCCAAGGTGCGGGTGCTCAAGTTCAAGCCCAAGAAGGGCTACAAGCGGCGCAGCGGCCACCGCTCGGAGCTGACCCGGCTCGAGATCGGCGAGATCAAGCTGGGAGCGCGACGGCCTGCGCGGCCGAAGGCCGGTCCGAAGCAGTCCGCCAAGAAGGGCGGCACGACCCGGGCGCGCAAGCCGCCGACACAGAAGCGGAACTCCGCGGAGGCGGCCGGGAGGTCGGACGATGGCTCATAAGAAGGGCCTCGGATCGAGCCGCAACGGCCGCGACTCTCAGGCAAAGCGCCTCGGCGTCAAGGTGTTCGCCGGGCAGACGGTGACCGGCGGCGAGATCATCGTGCGTCAGCGTGGTACCC
Source organism: Actinomycetota bacterium (assembly GCA_046729895.1). Classification (GTDB taxonomy): domain Bacteria; phylum Actinomycetota; class Thermoleophilia; order Solirubrobacterales; family Thermoleophilaceae; genus DASXBA01. The sequence goes on along the minus strand of JBKPHP010000138.1, from coordinate 20,258 downwards.
GCTTCAAGGCCGGCGAGGGCGCGGGCATCGGCAAGGACGACACGATCTTCGCCAAGCGCGCCGGCGTGGTCGATTTCTCGAGCGGTCGCCGGGGCCGGCTCATCAGCGTCCTCCCGCGCGACTAGCCCCGCCCCGGAGCGGGCGTACCATCGCGGCGGTGTTCCACGACCGCGCCAGCATCGTCGTCCAGGGCGGAGCGGGTGGCGACGGCGTCGTCTCGTTCCGCCGTGAGGCCCATGTCCCGAAGGGCGGTCCCGACGGCGGCGACGGCGGGCGCGGGGGAGACGTCGTCCTCGTCTGCGACCCGTCGTTGCGGGACCTTCAGACCTTCCGGCGCGGTCGCCACTACAAGGCGCAGCGCGGCGGGCACGGACAGGGCGCGAACCGCCATGGGGCCACGCCGCCCCCGCTGGAGGTGCGGGTGCCACCCGGGACGACGGCTGAGGATCCGGAGCAGGGGGACCGCTGGGAGTTGATGCAGCCCGGGCAACGCGCGGTCGTTGCTCGAGGCGGCGCCGGCGGCCGCGGGAACAAGGCCTTTGCCACCGCCACGCGCCAGGCGCCCCGCTTCGCCGAGAAGGGGCTGCCCGGCGAGGAGCGTCAACTGGAGCTCCGATTGCGCCTCCTCGCCGACGCGGGCCTGGTGGGCCTGCCCAACGCCGGCAAGTCCTCGCTGCTCGCCCGGTTGACCCGAGCCAGGCCGAAGGTGGCCGACTACCCCTTTACGACTGTCGACCCGGTGCTCGGCACGCTCGACCGAGACGACCGCCAGCTGGTGCTCGCCGACATCCCGGGGCTGATCGAGGGCGCCAGCGCCGGCGCCGGCCTGGGGCACGAGTTCCTCGCGCACGTCGAGCGCTGCAGGCTGCTGGTGCACGTGCTTGACCTGGCGCCGCTGGACGGTTCGGACCCGGTGAAGAACCACGCCACGGTCGAGGCCGAGCTCCGTGAGCATGGCCACGGGCTGGCCGCGCTGCCGCGAATACTCTGCCTGTCAAAGGCGGATCTGGTGCCTCAAGAACAGGTGCGGGCGGCAGTCGAGAGCTGGCGCGAGCGGCTGGGCGATGCCGTGCTCGACGTGGTTGCCACCTCGACCGCCACGGGCGCCGGCCTCGACGAGATCGCCGATGCGATCCTCGCCCACGTCCCCCTCGAGACGGCAGCTGAGCCCGAGCGCAAGCCGGAGGCCGCGCACCGCGTCTACCGGCCGGGCAGCGGCGACGCCTATCGAGTGGAGCGCAAGGGGCCGGGGGCCTTCCGGATCGACGGAGAGCGCGTCGAGCGGCTCGTGGCCCGCCATAACCCCGACAACGAGGAGGCGATGCGCTACGTCGAGGAGCGCCTGCGGGCCATGGGCGTGCTGAGAGCTCTCGAGTCGGCCGGGTTCGAGCCCGGTGACGAAGTGGAGATCGCCGGCGCCGTGTTCGAACTCGACCCGGGCACGCCCTTTCGGTAGAAGGGGCGGAATGGCCCGGCGCCTGACGCCACTCGTGCTCGTCATGCTTGCCGTAGCTGGCTGCGGCGGCAGCGACAAGGATGACGCGAACCACGCGGTGCGCGACTTCATCAAGGCCAGCAACGAGCGCGACGCCGACAAGCTGTGCAACGACCTGCTCAGCGAGGAATTCATCGAGCAAGCGACGGGGGCGACCGGCGGCCGGGCGAGGGCCGTGTGCAAGCAACAGTTCAAGCAGCTGCGGGCCCTGAAGCGCCGGCTCCTCCGGATCGTGAAGACCGAAGTCGACGGGGACAGGGCCACCGTGCGGGCGGTCATCGAGGTTCAGCGCCAGCCGCAGCCGCAGGTGTTCAGACTCAAGAAGGAGAACGGCGAGTGGCGCCTGGCGGGCGGCTCGGGCGGGTAGGGGTATTAGCGGGCTTACCCTTCCCGGAATGGCGACCGTAGTCGTCAAGCTCGGATCCAGCATCGTCGCCGATGCCGAGGGAGAGATCCGCGGCGATGTCCTGGAGGGTGTCTGCGACGAGGCAGCTCGGCGGCATTCCGCCGGTGACGAGCTCGTGCTCGTCACCTCGGGAGCCATCGCCCGGGGCATGAGGTTGATGGAGCTGCCCGTGCGCCCGTCATCGATGGGGGAGCTCCAGGCGGCCTCCGCGGTGGGCCAGGGGAAGCTCTACCGCGCGTATGACGAGCTGCTCCAGGAGCGGGGCGTTCCCAGCGCCCAGGTCCTGCTCACCTTCTTCGACATGTCCGCGCGGACGCACTACCTGAACGCCCGGCACACGCTTCGCAAGCTGCTCGACTGGCGCATCGTGCCGGTCATAAACGAGAACGACACGACCACGACGGATGAGATCTCGTTCGGCGACAACGACTTCCTGGCCGCCCAGGTGGCGATTCTCCTGGGGGCCGATCGGCTGGTCCTGCTGACGGACACCTCGGGCCTGCACACGGCGGACCCGGGCGCCGATCCTGCGGCAGACCTCGTGCGGGAGGTGCGTGACTTCGACCAGCTCGAGGCCTACGACATCGGCGTGTCGAGCTCGCCGCTCGGATCGGGCGGGATGCGCTCCAAGGTGGTGGCCGCAGAGATGACCACCGCGGCTGGGATCCCCGCGGTGATCACGAGCGGGATCGATCGCGAGGCAGTCGCTCGGGCGCTCGGAGGCGCGCCGTCCGGCACCCTTTTCCACCCCCAGGAGGGACGTGTCTCGAGCTTCAAGCTTTGGCTCAAGTACGCCAAGCCCACGCACGGGCGCCTCACCGTGGACGAAGGAGCGGAGCGTGCCCTTCGCGAGCGCGGGACGAGCCTGCTGCCGGTGGGCGTGACCGGCGTGGAAGGCGAGTTCAACGCCGGCGACGCCGTCGAAGTGCGCTCCGACGGGCGCGCCATCGGAAAGGGGATCGTCAACTACTCGGCCGAGGAGCTGCGGCGCATTAAGGGGCTGAAATCAGCCGAGGTACGGGAGCTGCTCCCCCGGGCGACCGAGGAAGCCGTTCACCGCGACTACTTCGTCTTGGACTAGGCGGCCCTGCTCGTAGCCGCGGCCGGCCCGGGTTCGACGTAGACGTCGGTCGGCCCGAGCTCGGAGCCGCACCGGGAGCAGTGGAGGCGCTCGTCGATCTCGCCCCCGCAGTCCTTATGAAGAATCAGGCGCGACTTGCCCTCGGGGGCGACGTAGCGGTCGCCCCACTTGAGGGTCGTCATGATCATCGGCCAAAGGTCCACGCCCTTGCGCGTGAGCCGATACTCGAAGCGCTCGGGCCGCTCCTGGTAGCGGCGCCGGCGCAGGATCCCCTCGTCCACGAGGCGGTTCAGACGGTCCGTGAGCACGTTGCGTGCGACGCCGAGGCTCTTCTGGAAGTCCTCGAACCGGTGCAGGCCGAGGAAGGCGTCGCGGATCACGAGCAGGGTCCAGCGGTCGCCGATCACCTCCAGAGTGCGGGCGATCGAGCAGAGCTGGTTGTCGTACTTGCGGGGCAGCACTTCTGGCGAGCAGTCTAGCGATCTAGGTTGCGTCACGCAACCGACCGTTCGCGGTGCTCGTGCCCGGTAGGCCGGCGAGGTGCCGACGGGCGATACCCTTGCCGCATGGCAACCACGACGCCCACCGTGGCGGAGGTGTGCGCGCTGGCCAAGGCGGCTTCACGTTCGCTCGCCGCGCTCCCGAGCGGTGCCAGGGATGCCGCGCTCGAGGCCATGGCCGAGGCGCTGGAGCGGAACGGCCCGGAGATCCTCGAGGCGAACGAGCGCGACATGGAGGCCGGCCGTGAATCCGGCCTGCATTCGGCGCTGCTCGACAGGCTCGAGCTGACGGAGGAGCGGCTCAGGGGGATAGCCGCCGACGTCCGCACCATCGCCGCCCTGCCCGATCCCGTGGGCGAGACGATCGACGGGCACCGTCTGCCGAACGGCCTCGACGTTCGCCGCGTGCGGGTGCCCCTCGGCGTGGTAGCCGTCGTCTACGAGGCGCGGCCGAACGTGACGATCGACTGCTCCGCGCTCTGCCTCAAGTCGGGCAACGCGATCGTCCTGCGCGGCTCCTCCACCGCGGCGCACTCGAACGCCGTGCTCGCCCAGGTAGCGCATCAGGCCGTGGTGAACGCCGGGCTGCCCGAGGGCTCCATCTCGATAGTCACCGGAGGGGACCGCGACGAGCTGCGCGAACTCGCGACCCAGGATGGGATCGTGGACCTCATCATCCCGCGCGGCGGTGAGGGCCTGAAAGCGGTCCTCAAGGAGCACGCCACCGTACCCGTGATCTACGCGGCGGCAGGCAACTGCCACGTTTACGTGGACGCGACCGCCGACCTCGACGACGCCACGGCGATAGCCGTGAACGCCAAGGTCCAGCGCCCTGGGGTCTGCAACGCGATCGAGACGCTGCTCGTACACGCCGACGTGGCCGCCGACTTCCTGCCCAGGGCGTTGCGCGAGTTGCGTGAGTCGGGCGTCGAGCTCCGCGTGGACGGCCGTGCGCGCTCGCTGGCCGGCGAGCTCGCCGACTCGCTCCGCGACGCCACCGAGGAGGACTGGGCCACGGAGTACCTGGCGCTCATCCTCGCCGTGAAGGTGGTGGACTCGACCGAGGAGGCCATCGAGCACATAGGTCGCTACAGCTCCGGCCATTCGGAGGCGATCGTCACCGGCTCGACCGACGCCGCCCAGGCGTTCACGGGTGGGGTCGACGCCGCCTGCGTATACGTGAACGCGTCCACGCGCTTCACGGACGGCGGCGTCTTCGGGATGGGTGCGGAGATAGGAAACTCGACGCAGAAGCTGCACGCCCGCGGTCCCATCGGGGTGCGCGAGCTCACCACCTTCAAGTACGTAGTCGAGGGCTCGGGGCAGGTGCGCGAGTAGGCGTGCCGCGGGTGGGGATCCTCGGCGGGGCCTTCAACCCGCTGCACATCGGCCACCTGGTCTGCGCGCAGGAGGCTACGTTCCAGTTGGAGCTCGACACCGTCGAGTTCATCCCGACCGCGCGGCCGCCCCACCGCCAGCTCGAGCAGGACCCCGGGGCGGAGGCACGCCTTGAGATGTGCGAGCTGGCCGTCGAAGGCGACGACCGCTTCTCCGTCTCCAGGATCGAGCTCGACCGGGAGGGACCCTCGTACACGGTCGCCACGCTGCGGCAGCTGCACGAGACGCGTCCCCACGACGAGTTCTTCCTGCTCCTGGGCGGGGACCAGGCGGAGCGCCTTCCCACCTGGCGCGAGCCCGAGGCCGTGCTCGAACTCGCGACCGTGTGTGCCTTCGAGCGTGTCGGATACTCCCGAAACGCGATCGTCGTGAGGCTCGCCCGTCTGAAGGGGGCCGAGCGCCTCCGCTTTCTCGACATGCCGCTGATGCAGGTCTCGTCCTCGTCCCTACGGCACCGCGTGGCCCAGGGGCGCCCGATCCGCTACCTCGTGCCGGACGTGGTGGCCCAGTACATCTCGGAGCACGGCCTCTACGAGGCTCCGACGCCGGTCGGGAGCGGCTGATGCCGGCGTCCGCCGAGAACCAGGCCGTGGACGGCGCCGCCCTGGCTGACCGGATCGCCTCGATAGCGGCCGACAAGAAGGCGCGCGACGTGCGCGTAATCGACCTGCGCGGGATCGTGAGCTACACCGACTTCTTCGTGATCTGCAGCGGCAACACGGAGCGCCAGGCGAAGGCCCTCCACGACGCCGTGCACGAGTCGCTGAAGCACGAGGAGGATCTGCTGCCGCGTCGCGCCGAGGGCGTGGGCGAGGCCCGCTGGATCCTGCTCGATTACCTCGACTGCGTCGTCCACATCTTCACTCCCGACGCGCGCGAGTACTACCGCCTGGAGCAGCTCTGGGGAGAGGCGCCGAGCCGCGCGGTGGGCTGACCTGCCGTCCGCACCTTGTGCGAACATATGTTCGTGCAGGGACCGAACCTCAAGGGAGCGATAGCCGAGGCGAAGATCGCCGCCGCGGCCACCGAGCTGGGGATACCGGTGCTCAGGCCAGTCGCCGAGCATGGTCGATATGACCTCGCATTCGAGATCGGAGACCGCATCCTGCGGGTGCAGTGCAAGTGGGGCGGACTGGACGACGAATCAGCCGTGATCAAGGTCAACTTGCAGTCCTACCGATGGACCTACAGCGGCCACGTGCGGAAGTCCTACTCCGCTGACGAGATCGATTTGTTGGGGGTCTATTGGGGTGGGCTCGATCGTTGCTACCTCCTTCCAGGCGAATTAGCCGCAGGCAGACGCGCGATCAATCTCCGCGTGACGCCCGCCAGAAATGGGCAGCGGGCGTGCATTAACCTTGGGGCGGATTACGAGTTTTTTGGGGCTGTAGCTCAGTTGGAAGAGCGCGTGTCTGGCAGACACGAGGGCACGGGTTCGAGTCCCGTCAGCTCCATCCCCGCGACGAACAGTGCGCCGTTCGCGACCGCGGTTGGCGCCCACGAGTTCCGCAACTACTTCGGCTACTACATGGAGCGGGTCGTGGCGGGCGAGGAGGTCCTCGTCACCCGCCGCGGCAAGCCGCTCGTGAGACTATCGCCGGCGCAGGAGCCGCTGCCGCTCGCGGCGTGAACCCGGAGTACCAGGGGCCGTCCCCAGAAACGGAGCTGCGGCGATGATCACGGGAGCCCGCGCCCGACACCGTAGGCTCAGCCCGCGATCGCGGCCACCCGCTCCGCGATCGCCGGCGCCTGGTCCTCCGGCAGAAAGTGCTTCGCCGGCAGCTCGTGGATCTCGTCAAGCCCAGCGGCACGGCGCGCCGCCTCGCCGTGCGTCTCCAGCCGCAAGGTCGGGTCGCGGGCGCCCCAGACGATCTGGACGGGGTAAGGGACGTCGCGCAGCGTCGACAGATAGCGCTCCTGCTTCTCCGGCCCACGCTCGAAGCCGCGCATGATCTTCAGGAACGCCTTGCCGCCGTCACCCGCTTCAGCAGGTCGACGTAGGCGTCGATCTCCTCCTTGGCCATGGCGCTCCGATCCTCGAGACCCTGGAGGTAGAAGAGCCGGCGGAAGGCCGGCTTCGCGAGCGTCGCCAGGTAGGCCTCGCCGATGCCGCGCCGCGCGAACGGCTCCATCGACCAGGGTCGCTTGAAGCCGTCGACCTCGACCAGGGTGTTCAGCAAGGTCAGGGAGCGCACGCGCTCGGGGACCGCGCCGGCGAGCTCGAAACCCACGGGCCCGCCGATGTCGTGCACCACCAGGTGGAAGCGGTCGAGCTCCAGAGCGTCGACAGCGGCTCGGGCGAAGCGCCCCAGCCCGGTCCACGTGTAGTCGCGCTCCGCCGGCCGCTCGGCCAGACCGAGGCCCGGCAGGTCGAATGCCACCCCGCGGAGCCCGCGGCCGGCCAGCTTCGCGATCACCTTTCGGTACAGGTAGCAGGAGGAGGGCACGCCGTGGAGGCAGACCACCGGCTCGCCGTCGCCTTCGTCGCGGACGAACGACCCGATTCCGTCGGCCTGGAAGCGCCGCCCAGCTGCCTCGTGCGCCTGGACGACCTCGCGGCTCGTCATGGCCGCTGGACGTTATCCGCAAGAAGGTCGCCGCAGAACCAGCGCAGCGCCGAGTTCAGCACCTCAGCCCGCTCCCACTGGAGGAAATGCCCGGCGCCCTCTACGAGGAACGGCCCCATCCGGTTGGGGAAGGCGAGCTCCATCCGCTTCGGGAAATCGCGCGGGATCACGTGGTCCTCGGGTCCGTAGAGGATGAGGGCGGGAGTGGGGTTCGGCTCACGCAGCCTCGGGGCCTCGGACCACTCGCGGGCGCGTACCGCGTATTCGTAGATCGAGATCGAGGCGCGGAAACGCTCGGCGTCACCGTACGGCTCGACCATGAAGTCGACGTCGTCCGGCGCGAAGCTTCCGGGGGCCGCCCAGAAGCGGGGCCCGTACATCTCGGCGACGTAGCGGCGGCGCTTGTCAGGGGTGTCCAGCTCCGCGGCCAGGCCGTCGGCGTCGGTTCCCTGGCGCAGGAAGTAGTCGGAGGCCGCCTGCACCTCTCGGGGGACCTCCGGCTGACTGTCGGAGAGAGCAGGGGGGATCGTGTTGAAGAGGACCAGCCGGTCGACCAGGCCGTCGAACCGCAGCGAGAGATCCTGGGCGATCACGCCGCCGAGGTCGCCGCCGCACGCCACGCAGGGCTCGCGGCCGGGCTCGGCGCGCAACAGGGCTTCCATGTCGCGCGAGTGAGTCGCCACGTCGTATTCGCCATCCGAGCCGAGCCCGGAGTCGCCGTAGCCGCGCAGGTCGGGCACGATGACCTCGAAGCCCGCCTCGGCGAGCGGCCGCACGTTGCGCCACCAGATCCGCTTGGTCTCGGGCCAGCCGTGGAGCAGGAGCAGTGGGAAGCCGCCGGAGCCCTCGCGCAGGTAGGCGATGTGCTCCCAGCGGTGGATCTCGAATGCGTCCGCCTCCACGAGCGGCGACTGTAGCCATGCCAGGCGTCCGACTCGGTCATCCACGGCGGGAACGCCCGACTGAGGGATTGATCCGCCCTGGCCGCAGGGCCCGAATGTAACCTCCGGGCTGAGATGGATCGTTACTACCCCAAGCAGATCGAGCGCAAGTGGCAGCGCGTCTGGGCCGACGAGCGCACATGGGAGGTGTCGAACGCACCGGATGAGAGGCCCAAGGCTTACGTGCTCGAGATGCTGCCGTACCCCTCGGGCGAGCCCCACATCGGCCACCTGAAGAACTACTCGGTGGGCGACGCCGTCGCCCACTTCTACCGCCGCACCGGCCATCGGGTGCTGCACCCGATGGGGTACGACGCCTTCGGCCTCAACGCCGAGAACCACGCCATCAAGACGGGACAGCACCCGCGCGAGTCGACCGAGACGTCGATCGACGAGTTTCGGCGCCAGCTGCGCGACTGGGGGCTCTCGATCGACTGGACGCGCGAGTTCGGCACCCACGAGCCGAGCTACTACCGCTGGACCCAGTGGATCTTCCTGCGCCTTTTCGAGCGGGGCCTGGCCTACCGCAAGGAGGCGGCGGTCAAGTGGTGTCCCAAGGACCAGACCGTGCTCGCCAACGAGCAGGTGATCGACGGCCGCTGCGAGCGCTGCGGCACGCTCGTGGAGGTCCGCCAGCTGGAGCAGTGGTTCTTCAAGATCACCGAGTACGCGGACCGGCTGCTCGAGGACATGCGCCACATCGACTGGCCGCACCACGTCCTGACCATGCAGGAGCACTGGATCGGCCGCTCCGAGGGCGCCGAGGCCATCTTCCGCTGGGAGGAGCTCGGTGTCGACTATCCGGTCTTCACCACCCGTCCGGACACACTCTTCGGGGCCACATTCTTCGTGATGGCGCCCGAGCATCCCGACGTCTTCCGCATGAGCGACGCGCCCGACGTGCACGAGTACGTCAACAGATCGCTCAACGAGCCGGTCGAGGAGCGCGGCGCCGAGCACAAGGAGAAGACCGGGGTGCCCCTCGGCAAGACTGTCACCAACCCCGTCAACGGCGAGCAGATCCCCGTGTTCGTCGCCGACTACGTGCTGATGGAGTACGGCACCGGGGCGATCATGGGCGTGCCGGCGCACGACCAGCGCGACTACGAGTTCGCGAAGGCGTTCGATCTGCCCATTAGACGCGTGGTGGAGCCGGCCGACGGCGCGGCGCCGGAGGACGAGGCGTTCGTCGGCCACTCGGAGAACGAGCGGCTGGTGAACTCCGACGGTTTCGACGGCATGGCGGCGCCGGAGGCGAAGAAGGCGATCACGGACTGGCTGGCGGAGCGGGGGCTGGGCAAGCCGGCGGTGAACTACCGGCTGCGTGACTGGCTGCTCTCACGCCAGCGCTACTGGGGGTGCCCGATTCCGGTCGTCTACTGCGAGACGTGCGGCATCGTGCCGGTACCCGACGACCAGCTGCCCGTCGAGCTGCCCGACATCGAGGACTACGCGCCGAAAGGGCGCTCGCCCCTGGCGACGGCGGAGGACTGGGTCCACACCGACTGCCCGAGCTGCGGCGGCCCGGCCCACCGCGAGACGGACACGATGGACACCTTCGTCGATTCGGCCTGGTACTTCCTGCGCTATTGCGATGCCCGCAACGATGAGGCCGCCTGGGATCGCGAGGTGCTGCGACGCTGGATGCCGGTCGACCAGTACATCGGTGGAGTCGAGCATGCGATCCTGCACCTGATGTACGCCAGGTTCTTCGTCAAGGCCCTGGCGGACATGCACCTGCTCGACGTAGAGGAGCCCTTCGAGCGGCTGTTCACGCAGGGGATGGTGACCCGCGGTGGGGCGAAGATGTCCAAGACCAAGGGCAACGTGGTCAGCCCAAGCGAGTACGTGGAGCGCTACGGCGCGGACACGCTCCGCTGCTACATCCTTTATGTCGGTCATCCGGCGGAGGGCGGTGACTGGTCGGACGAGGGGATCGACGGTCTCTTCCGCTTCCTCTCACGCCTGTGGCGTGCGGCCCACGAGGCTCCCGAGGGGCCTGATGAGCCCCAGGGCGAGCCGAGCACGCTGCTGCGCAAGGCTCATTGGGCTATCGACAAGGTGACCCGCGACCTCGGCGATCGGTTCGCCACCCACACCGCGATCGCGGCCGTGATCGAGCTGGTCAACGAGATCCGCAGGGAGCGAGAGTCGGCCGATGCCTCCCACGTGCGGTTCGCGATTGCCACCGCGGCCTCCCTCGTGTTTCCCTTCGCGCCGCATCTGGGCTCCGAGGTCTACGAGCAGATGACCGGCAGGCGCGTATGGGAGCAGCCCTGGCCCGAGCCCGACCGGGAGCTGCTCGTGTCGGAGACGGTTGCGCTGGTGGTCCAGCTCAACGGCAAGCTGATCGATCGCCTCCAGGCGCCCGCGGACGCATCCGAGGAAGAGCAGGAGCGCATCGCCCGCGAGTCCGAAAAGCTGGTCGCCCGGCTGGACGGCAAGGAGATCGTCAAGACCGTGGTGGTGCCGGGCAAGCTCGTGAACTTCGTCGTGCGCTAAAGAGCACGCGCCTGCTCGCAGCTCCGCGACCATTGCGCTCCAGCCCATACACGGTGCGGCGTGCCTGCGCTGGGTTCGCTGTCAGAGTCTGCGGAGCACCTCGCGGGCGGCTCGTTCCCCGGAGCGCACTGCGCCGTCCATGTAGCCGTTCCAGAAGGTAGACGTCTCGGTGCCCGCCCAGTGGATGCGACCGACGGGCCGCCGGATGAACGGGCCGTACTCGAGCAGTGCGCCTGGTGCCAGCAAACCGGTGGGACAGCCACGCGTCCAAGCCTCGCGCGACCAGTCCTTTTCCAGGTAGCGGCGGGGATGGAGTGCCTCCTCGCCGAAGTAGGTGGCAAAGTTGGATAGCACGGCGCCGCGGCGCCTCGCGCGTGAACGAGGTGCCCAGGAGCGCGCCTGATCTCCGCCCACGAAGCCCATCAGGACGCCGGGCCGGCCATCGGGCGGGGTGTTGTCGAAGGTCGCGGTCGCCGGGCCGGTGTCGGAGACGGACTGCCCGGAGAGGCCTCTCGGGCGCCAGAAGGGTGTGTCGTACACCGCCTCGCACTTGAGCAACCATCCCTGCGGGTAGCGCTGCACGAGCTGGGCGCGCCTGGCGGGCAGCTTGGGGTGATACTCGATCTCGGCGGTCAACGTTGGTGGGATCGCCACGATCACCCGCCGCGCCTCGACTACCAGCCGGTCTGACTCCACCGTCACGTGTCTCCGCCGCCGGCTGATCCGCCGCACCGCCGAATCGAGCACCACGCGCCTGCCCAGCCGCCGCGCGAGTCGCCGGGCGATCAGCGCCGAGCCGCCCACCAGGCGGCTGTCCTGGGCGGCGTTCCCGGTTGTGGTCAGGCGGAAAAAGGTGCCAGGGGTGCGCTCGTTCCCCGCCGCCGCCACGTAGAAGAGGGCGAACAGCAGGGAGATGTCGCGCGGCTCGGCGCCCCAAAGCGCCTGTGCGATTGCGTCGAGGGTCGCCTTCCCGGAGGCCGTTGTCAGGAGGGCCTGCTTCCACGACTCGAACGTCTGCGAGTCCCACTCGGCCGCGCGCGCCGCACGCCAGGGCGCGTCCACGGGCACCTCCCGGGCGAGACCGTCGAGCGACACTAGGGCCGGGAGGTCCTTAATGAAGCCGGGATCGGTCGGCAATCCGCTGGCCGAGTAGAGGCTCCGCTTCCCGTTGTAGTACTGGACGTTGCTGCCCTCGTTGTAGGTCCTGAAGGTCCGGACGCGCATCGCGCGCGCGAGGGCGAGGATGCGGTCTTGGGTCGGCCCTACGAATTGGCCGCCGACCTCGGTGACCTCGCCGCCGCCGATCCTTTCGTTCAGGAGACGCCCGCCCACCCTCTCCCTCGCTTCGAGGACCACCACCGAGCGACCCGCCCGCACCAGCTCCCGCGCGGCGGTGAGTCCCGCAAGCCCGGCACCAACGACCGCCACGTCGGCGTGACGCCTACGCCTGCGATGCCCCGAAGCCTCGGGCGCCGTGGCCAGACCCGCGCCCACCGTCCCGGCGGCCGCCGTGCCGATCAGGCGCCTTCTCGTTATTCCTTCCTTGGACATCCGCGAGCGTCGCGCTGACCCTAATACAGTCCGCTCATGACCAGCTACGTCGCCGTCGTCGGCCCCGGCGAGGCGGAGCCCGACGACATCGCGGCGGCGGAGCGGGTGGGCGCGGAGCTCGCCCGGCGCCAAGCGGTGGTCGTCTGCGGCGGGCTCGGCGGGGTGATGGCGGCCGCCTGCCGCGGCGCCAAGGAGGCCGGAGGGACGACCGTCGGGATCCTTCCCGGTCTGGACCGCGGCGCCGCCAATCGGTTCGTCGACGTGGCCCTGCCAACCGGGCTCGGCGAGGCGCGCAACGCGCTGGTGGTTCGTGCCGCGGACGTCCTGATCGCGATCGGCGGCGCCTACGGCACCCTGTCGGAGATCGCGCTCGCCCTGAAGGGAGGCAAGCGGGTGATCGGCCTCCGAAGCTGGGAAATCGACGGGGTGGAGGCGACCGAGACCGCGGAGCGGGCCGTGGACAGCGCCCTTCCGTAGACTCGCTCCGCCCTGGCGAACCAGTGCGAGACCCCCTATCTCGACGCCCTGCGGGGGTACGCGGAGCGCGCCCCCGGGCGCTTTCACGTCCCCGGCCACAAGGGCGGGCCGGGGGCCGACCCGGGACTCGCCGAGGCGGTGGGGCAGCGGGCGCTCGCGCTTGACATCCCCGCCCTCTTGGAGGGGATCGACGTGGGTAGCGAGCCGACACCGTTCCAGCGCGCCCAAGCCCTGGCTGCCGAGGCGTGGGGCGCGCGGCGGAGCTGGTTCCTGATCAACGGCGCCTCGCAGGGCAACCACGTGGCGCTGCTGGCGCTGGCCCACTCGGGCGCCGAGATCGTCGTACAGCGCAACGCCCACTCGAGCACCATCGATGCATTGATCCTGTCCGGGCTCCGGCCTCATTTCGCGGCGCCCGAGCTCGATCCGGAGCTGCGGATCGCTCACTGCCTCACTCCGGAGACGCTGGACGACGCGCTGAGGGAGCGCCCGGGCGCCGTGGGGGCCATCGTCGTCTCGCCTACCTACTTCGGAGCCGTCGCGAATGTGGCCGGCCTCGCTGAGGTGGCGCATGCACGGGGCGTCCCTCTCGTCGTCGACGAGGCCTGGGGCGCGCATCTCGCGTTCCATGACGCGCTTCCCGAGCACGCCCTGGCCCTCGGTGCGGATCTCGTCATCTCGAGCGTGCACAAGATCGTCGGCAGCCTGACCCAGTCGGCGATCGTCCACCTCGGCCAGGACGGGCTGATCGACGAGGAGGTGGTGGACCGCTGCGTCACGCTCGTCGAGTCGACCAGCCCGAGCGCGCTGCTCAGCGGCTCCCTCGACGCCGCGCGGCGGCGGGCGGCAGTCGACGGCGAGACGCTCCTAGGGGAGACGATCGCCACGATCGCCGAGGCCCGGGAAGCGGTCCGCGGCATCCACGGTCTCGACGTGCTCGACGAGCGCCTCGCCGGAGCGCCCGGCGTCCACGGCTACGACCCGCTGCGGCTCGCGATCGACGTGCGCGGCACCGGCCACAGCGGCTACGAGCTGGCGCGCCGGGTGCGCGATCTCGACGACGTCAACCTCGAGCTTGCGGGAGAGAACGTGATGGTCGCGGTCTTCGGCGTGGGCGAGGAGGGGGCCGACCGTCTGCTGGCCGCGCTCCGTCACGCGGTCGAAGGGCTACCGGCGGCGGAGCCTACGGCCGTCAGCTTCGCTCCCCCGCCGCCCTGGGGCGAGGTGGCGATGACGCCGCGCGAGGCGTTCTTCGGGCCGCAGGAAGTGGTGCCTGCCGACGAGGCCGGCGGACGCGTGGCGGCCGAGTCGCTCGCCGCCTACCCGCCCGGAATCCCCAATGTGCTCCCGGGCGAGCGGCTGACCGCCCAGACGATCCACTACATCCGGCGCACCCTGGACCTCGGCGGCAGCCTCCGAGGGGCGAGCGATCGCCGCCTCCGTACGGTGAGGGTCACGGGAGCTCTCCGCCAATGACCCGCGCCGCCAGCCGGCCGAAGGCGTGGATGGCGGTCTCGAGGTCGGCCTCCGGAGTGTCCTCGCCCGGTGTGTGGCTGAGGCCGCCGCCGGAGGGGGTGAAGAGCATGGCCGTGGGCACGTGCCGGGCCATCTCCGCGGCGTCGTGCAGGGCGCCGCTCGCAAGCACGCGCGCCTGGCCCGACGCGGCGACGAGGCGCTCGTCGAAGGGGATCGGGTCGATCCTCCAGACGGGGGTCTCGGAGACTCGGCAGCCGCTGTCGGCGGCGGCGCTCTGCGCGGCCCCGCGCGTCTCGTCGAGCATCGCCGCGAGCCGGCCGGCCTCGGCGTGCCGGAGGTCGACCAGCAACTCGGCGTGGCCGGGCACGGCCGTGGGAATGCCGGGCTCGAGCCGGAGGGCGCCGGCCGTTCCGATGCCGTCGTGGTCGCGGGCGATCCGGTCGACCGCCAGGGCGGTGCGCGCGGCGGCGAGCCCGGCGTCGCGGCGCAGCTCCATGGGCGTCGTGCCGGCGTGCGAGCTCTGCCCCTGGAAGGCGAAGCTATGGCGCTCGACCCCGAACGTGCCGCTCACGGCGGCCACGGAGATCCCTTCGCGCTCGAGCACCGGGCCCTGCTCGATGTGCAGCTCGAGATACGCCCTCAGCGGGGCACGACGGGCCTGGGCGTCCAGCACCCGATCCAGCTCCACGCCGTGCTCCGCGAGCACCACGGATAGGGCGCGTCCGTCCGCGTCGCGGAGGCCGCGAGCCTGCTCGATGTCGAGAGTTCCCGCCACCGCCGAGCTTCCGAACAGGCTGCGCCCGAAGCGGGAGCCTTCCTCGTCCGCCCAGTCGACAAGCATCGGGCTGCGCGCCGGCGCCGTCCCCTCGCACGCCCGCAGCACCTCGAGGGCGGTCATCACGCCCAGCGCGCCGTCCAGCCAGCCGCCGGCCGGCACCGAATCGAGATGGGATCCGAGGGCCACGCCCTCCTCGCTCTGGCCCGGCAGGGCCGCCCACAGGTTGCCCGCCTCGTCGAGCTCGATCTGGACCCCCTGGATCTCGTCGAGCCGCCCGCGCAGGAAGCCGCGCGCGCCCTCCCATGGCTCCGTCCAGCACACCCGCCTGGCACCGCCGGGCCCGCCCGTCAGGCGGTCTAGCTCCCGCAGGTCGGCGATCACGCGCCGCGGGTCGACGTCGCGCATCAGGCCACGCGCTCGCGCCTGAGGGCCTGCATCAGGCAGTGGGCTCCGCCGCCGCCGAGGGTGAAGGAGGACAGGTCGGGGTCGAGCACCGTGATACCCAGCGCGCGCAGGCGCTCGTTGAGCTCCGTCGACGCCGCGGTCGAGAGGACTCGGTCGCCGCCGAGGCAGACGCCGTTCACGCCCAGGCCGAAGGCGTCGTCCATCGACACCGGAACGATCTCGATGTCCTTTTCTCGTAGCCAGCGGAGAAGCGAGGAGGACACCGCGTCCACGCACACCGCCGCGAGGCGCTCGCCGAGCATGCACATCAGCACGTCCAGGTGCACGTAGTGCGGCGGAATGCGCTCGATCCGCAGCTCCCAGCCGCCGGCCTCGAGCCACCCTGCAACCTGGCGGGCGGCCGGCTCCTGGGTCCGCTCCTCGCCGTCGCCGATCGCGGCGACGCCCGGCTGTACAACCACGAAGTCGCCGCCCTCGAAGGCGGCGGCGGTGACCATGGCGTGGATCGGAATCCCTGACTCCTGGTAGAAGCGGATCACCGGGGCGTACTCCCCCCGCCGCCACCACTGGTGGAGCTGCGTGACGACGGCGCCAGCCGGCGTCATGATGCTGGAGTCCCGCGTGAAGACCTGATACGGGAGCGCGGGATCCGGCTCCAGGAGGTGCACCCGTACGCCCGCGTCCTCGTAGGCGGAGACCATCTCGGCGTGCTGCCGGCGCGCCTCCCCCCGGTCGAAGACGCGGCCGCTCTCGAGCGTGGCCCGCGAGATGGCGCTGGTTGGAAGCCAGCGGAAGTTGTCGGGCGGGCACAGCAGGACGTCGAGCAGGCGCCCGTACTCCGAGTCGACGCCCCAGGCGGGCTCGACGCGCTCGGTCGTCATGTCAGGTTTCGGATCCGGACGTCACGGGAGTCTGCCAGGGAGGACCGTTATGACCGAGCAGAAGGTCAGGCGCCGGATAGTCGTACACGGACGCGTGCAGGGCGTCTTCTTCCGGGACACGACGCGGCGGCGGGCCTCCTCGCGCGGCGTGGCGGGCTGGGTGAGCAACCGCCCGGATGGGGCGGTAGAGGCGGTGTTCGAGGGCGACCCCGACGCGGTCCGGTCGATGGTCGAGTTCGTCCGCGAGGGTCCCCGCGGCGCCGAGGTCGGGCGCGTGGAGGAGAGCGAGGAGGAGCCGGAGGGCCTGTCGGGGTTCGAGGTCCGATAGCTCTTTCGTAGCGACCCTTTCACGCTTGCGTGCCCGCCGTCGCGCGCGGCGCCGTAGCTTCGGCGCCATGCCTGCAGAACACTCCCGGACGCAGATCGCCGCGTGGGTCGCCGCGGGCGCGGTGCTCCTCTTCCTGGCCTGGAAGCTGCTCGCTCCGCCTGGTGGCCGGGGCGGGGGTGCGCCGGTGAGTGTTTCGCGTGGGGAGGCGACCCGATCGGGGCCCTCGGGGCGCTCCGTGTTCGTTCACGTGGCGGGCAAGGTGGGGCGCCCGGGCCTGTACAGAGTGCCCGCCGGTTCGCGGATCGCAGCCGCGATCGAGCGCGCGGGCGGCGCCCGCCGGGGGGCCGACCTCTCGGCGGTGAACCTGGCGATGCGGGTGCAGGACGGCCAGCAGGTGCTCGTTCCGCGCCAGGGGGCGACCCAGCCCACAAGCTCCGCGGGCGGGGAGGCGGGTACAAGCGGCGCGAGGCCGAGCCTCGCCACGGCGACGGTCGAGCAACTCGACGGGCTGGACGGGATCGGGCCGACCCTCGCGAAGCGAATCGTCGAGTACCGGGAGGAGCACGGCGGCTTCCGCTCGATCGACGAGCTGAAGGAGGTGGAGGGAATTGGCGACAAGCGCTTCGTGGCGCTCAAGGACTCGCTCGGGCCGTGAGGCGAGTCGCGGCGCACCCATGGCACTTGGCCATGGGGGCGCTCGCAGCGGGACTGGCGTGCTCCCCCGCGCCGAGACTCGTGGGCGCCGCCGCCATGGTGAGCTTCGGCGCGCTCGGCCTCGCGACGCGGCGGCCCGGCCCGGCTCTTCTGGCCGCCGGCCTGGTGCTCGGCGGTCTCGCGCTGGGACAGGCGCGGCTCGCGTCGATCGACCGCCCGGGCGCGCGCCTCCGCGTGGGCGAGCAGATCCGCGGCGAGGTCGTGGCGCTGGAGCGGGCGCGGCCCGGGCGGTTCGGGTCGTCCCTCGAGCTGGAGCTGCAGGGCGGCCCGGCCCGCGGGGCGCGCCTGCTCGGGAGGTTGCCCCGGTGGCTGGTCGCCTCGCCGCCGGAGCCGGGTTCGGTCCTGTCGGTCCGGGGGAGCTTTCGGCGACTGCGCGGACACGGCGGCTATCCGGCCTACATGCGGAGCCGCGGCGTCGCCGGCGAGCTGGAGGTCGAGAGCGCACGGACCACAGGTCGGCGTCGGCACGGCCCGCGCGGCGCGCTGGATGTGGTTCGCCGGCGGGCGGAGTCGGGCGTCGCGGCGGGACTGGGGTCGAGCGACGCCGCGGTCCTGCGCGGGATGGTGCTGGGCCAGGACGAGGCCGTCGGGCGGGCCGTCCGCCTCGATTGGCGCAGGGCGGGGCTGGCACACCTATTGGCCGTCAGCGGCCAGAACGTGATGCTCCTCGTGGTACTGGCGCTGCCGGCGCTCGCGGCGGCCGGCCTGGGGAGTGGCGCAAGAGCGTGGGCGCTGCTCGCGCTCATCGGGCTGTACGTACCGGTCGCAGGCGCCGGACCATCGCTCCAGCGGGCCGCTGGGATGGGTGCGGCCGCGGTGGTCGCCACGGCGGCGGCCCGCCCGACCTCGCGCTCGTACGTGCTGCTGCTCGCCGCGGCTATCACGCTCGCCGTCAATCCGAGGGCCGCGGCCGACCCCGGCTGGCAGCTGTCGTTCGCGGCGTTGGTGGGAATCTTGGTGGCCGGAGGCCGCCTGCGCCGCCTACTCCTGCCGGCGGTGCAGAACGTGCCGGCCGGCCGCGCACTCGCGGATGGAACGGCCCTGACGGTGGCCGCCACGCTTTCGACCGCGCCGCTGCTCGCATATCACTTCGGCGCGGTCTCGATCGCCGCCCTGCCGGCCAACCTCCTCGCCCTGCCGGCGGTGGCGCCGGCCATGTGGCTCGGAATGGTCAAGGCGGCGCTGGGGATCGCGGGGACAGGGAAGCTAGCCGGCGTGCTGGGCCTCGCGGCTCGGCCTTTCATCGCCTATCTCGGGCTGTTGGCCGAGCGCTTCGCCGCCCTGCCCGGCGCGAGCGTTGGCGTTCCGGCCGGCTCGGGAATCGTCCTCGCCGCGGCCTACGGCGCGCTCGGCCTCGTTGGCGGCGCGGTCGTCCTGGTGGCCCGCCGGACCCGGGACCCGGCCATCGAGCTCGCCGCGCGCTGGCGGCGTGCGCCCGCCCGCAGGCGCCGCGCCGTTCTCGCCGCCGCGGGCCTCCTGGTCGCGCTCGCCCTCGTGCGGCTGCTCGGGCCCGCGGCGGCACCGCGCGCCCTCACGGTGCGCTTCCTCGACGTCGGCCAGGGCGACGCGACGCTGATCCAGCATCCGGACGGCACCGCGGTGTTGTTCGACGGCGGCCCACCGGAGGGCGGCGTCGCGCGGCTCCTACGACGGGCGGGGGTGCGCCGGCTGGCGGCGGTGGTCGCCACGCACCAGTCCCGCGACCATCACGGCGGCCTACGGGAGGTGCTCGAGCAGTTTCCGGTCGGCGCGCTGCTTGATGGCGGAGACGGCACCCGCGACCCGACCTTCCGTGCCGTCGAGAGGGCAGCCGACCGTCGCGGTGTGCGGCGGGTTCCCGCGAGCGCTCCGCTGGAGCTGCGCGCCGGCGGCCTGCGTATTAGCGTGCTCTCGCCGCCCCCCCGGCCACCCGGGCCGCCCCCGGACGACCCGAACGAGAGGGCGGTGGTCGCAATCGTGAGCTCGGGCAGCTTCGACCTCTTCCTCTCTGCCGACGCCGAGAGCGACGCGCTGGCATCCCTCGACCTGCCCCACGTGGAGGCCATGAAGGTCCCCCACCACGGCAGCGCAGACCCGGGTCTCCCCGGCCTGCTCAGGCGCCTGCGCCCGGAGCTGGCGGCGATCGAGGTCGGAGCGAGCAATCTCTACGGGCACCCGGCCGCTTCCACCCTGGCGGCGCTTCGCCGCGCGCGAGTGGTCGCCTACCGGACCGACCGCAATGGGACCGTGACCCTCACGGTCGATCACGGCCTCCGGGTGAGCGTCGATCGCCACCCCTAGACTGGCCCCGTGGCCGACCTCAAGCCCGCCTACCTCGTCTCAGGCGACGACGACGCCAAGATCGACTCCTGGCGCGCGCGTGTCCGGCGGCGCGCCGAGGAGGCGCGCGGCCCGGGCGGGCTCGAGACCTTCGATGCCGCCGCGAGCGACCCCGGCGAGGTGGCGGTGGCGCTAGCCACGCTCAGCTTCGATGCGGGGACCCGGTACCTGCTCGTAGACCAGGTACAGGCCTGGAAGCAGTTGGAGCCGATGCAGTCCGCACTAGCCGCGCTGCCGCCGGACACCGTGTTGGTCCTGATCGCTCGCGGCAAGCCGCCGGGGCCGCTCGCCTCCGCCGTCGAGGCCGCGGGCGGGGAGACCCGCGAGTACTCGGCGCCCAAGCCCTGGCAACTACCCAAGTGGACGGTGGAGCGGGCACGCGAGGAGGGCGTTCAGCTCGACTCCGAGACCGCGAAGGAGCTCATCTCGATCGTCGGCC
>JBKPHP010000137.1:0-30759 GCA_046729895.1 Actinomycetota bacterium | reverse complement strand
GGATCTCGGCACCGGCAAGGAGCAGAAGATCGAGATCAAGGCCGGCTCCGGCCTCGCGGAGGAGGAGGTCGAGCGGATGGTCAAGGACGCCGAGGCTCACGCCGAGGAGGACCGCCGGCAGCGCGAGCTCGTCGAGGCCCGGAACACCGCCGAGAACGCGGCCTATCAGGCCGAGAAGCAGCTCGCGGAGCTGGGCGACTCGGTCGACGAGTCCTCCAAGTCGGAGATCGAGGCCGCCATCAAGGACGTGCGCGACAACCTGGAGTCGGAGGACACCGCGCT
The DNA here is from genome assembly GCA_046729895.1 of Actinomycetota bacterium. GTDB lineage: Bacteria > Actinomycetota > Thermoleophilia > Solirubrobacterales > Thermoleophilaceae > DASXBA01. Next base: position 30,477 of record JBKPHP010000137.1, on the reverse strand, counting down.
GATCCGCTCCAAGACGGAGGCGCTCCAGAGCGCCTTCCACAAGGTCTCGGAGCAGATCTACGCCGCGGCCGCCCAGGCCCAGCAGGCCCAGCCGGGCGACGGCGCCTCGGCCGACGGCGGCGAGGCCTCTGCCGACGAGGAGGAGGTCGTGGACGCCGAGGTGGTCGAGGGCGAGGAGAAGTAGTGCCAGACAAGAGTCCTCGGTCCTCAGACCTCAGTCCTCAGGAGGAGCCGGTGACGGCTCGCGACGAAGCTGCGGAGCCCGCAGGCGAAGAGGAGCCTGCCAACGAGGCGGAGCGCGATCCGAACCCTGAGTCTGAGGACCGAGGACTGACGACTGAGGACTCGTCCGAGGGAGAGGCCGAGGATCCGCTGGCGAAGGCGCTGCGGGAGCGTGATCAGTACCTGGAGCTCGCGCAACGCACCCAGGCCGACTTCGAGAACTGGCGCAAGCGGGTGGCCAAGGAGGCCGCGGCCGCGGGTGAGCGAGCCAAGAGCGGGCTGGTCCGCGAGCTCCTGCCGGTGGTCGACAACCTGGAGCGGGCGTTGGCCACGGTCGAGGGCGCCCGCGAGCCGGGTCGTGCTCGTGCCGCGGAGGAGAGCGAGCAGCACCTAGCGGAGGGCGTGCGGCTCGTGCACTCGGAGCTGCTCGCCGTGCTGGAGCGCAACGGCGTCGAGCAGTTCGACCCGCGGGGCGAGACCTTCGATCCCGAGGTCCACGAGGCGCTCTCCACGCGCGCCAAGGACGGCGCCAAGCCGGGTACTGTCCTGGACGTGGTCGAGAAGGGCTACAAGACGAACGGGGCGATCCTCCGTCCCGCTCGCGTGGTTGTCTCGGGTTAGGAGACCAAAATGCCGGCGGTCAAGGACCCATACAACGTCCTGGGGGTGGACAAGAAGGCGTCCGACGACCAGATCAAGAAGGCCTACCGGAAGCTCGCGCGCGAGTATCACCCCGATCGGAACCCGGGCGACACGACCGCCGAGGAACGCTTCAAGGACGTGCAGGAGGCCTATTCGATCCTCTCGGACCCGGAGAAGCGCCGTGCCTACGACTCGGGCGGCGGGATATTCGGCTCGGGGTTCGACCCCGGCGACTTCCGGGAGGGCTTCGGCGGCTTCGGTGGCGGAATCGGCGACATCCTCTCCGACCTGTTCGGTGGCGGTGCCCGCTCCGGTGGAGCGGCCCGGGCGCGCCAGCCAGAGCGCGGCCGTGACCTGGAGACCGAGGTGCACGTGTCCTTCGATCAGGCGGTGGAGGGCGTCCAGCTCCCGGTTAGCGTCCCGATGTCGGCGCCCTGCAGGACCTGTCACGGCACGGGGGCCAAGCCCGGCACGTCGCCGACGGTCTGCAGCCGTTGTCAGGGGCGCGGGGTGGAGGCCGAGTCTCAGGGCCTGTTCTCGATCTCGCAGCCCTGCCGCAAGTGCGGCGGGACCGGCACCGAGATCAGGGATCCCTGCCCGACCTGCGCAGGCAGCGGGCGCACCCGCCAGGTGAAGCGATACCGCGTGAACATCCCCGCCGGCGTCCGCGACGGAAGCCGGGTCCGCCTGGCCGGCAAGGGCGAACCGGGCGCACGTGGAGGCTCACAGGGCGACCTGTACGTGGTCACCCGCGTGGGAGACTCGCCCATCTTCAAACGCAAGGGCGATCACGTAGAGGTCGAGGTTCCCGTGACCATCGCCGAGGCGATACGCGGCGCCACGATCGAGGTGCCCACTCTCACCGGCAGAAAGCGGATCCGCGTTCCACCCGGCACGCAACACGGCACCGTGCAGCGACTGCGGGGCGAGGGACCGCCGCGGCTCGGTGGCCGCGGTCGCGGGCGCGGGGACATCCACTACAAGCTCGTGATCGACGTGCCGCGTTCACTGTCGCGTGAGCAGCGCGAGGTCGTCGACGAGCTCGCCGCCGTGATGGACGGCAACCCCCGCGAGCGGCTGCTCTCGCAGCAGAGGTAGCCATGGCGAGGGGCGAGGAAAAGGCACCCGACAGCGACCGAGGCGTGTACATGATTTCCGTGGCCGCGGAGCTCGCGGGGATGCACCCCCAGACACTGCGGATCTACGAGGCCCGCGGATTGATCACGCCCAAGCGCTCGCGGAAGAACACGCGGCTCTACTCCCAGGACGACGTGGAGCGGCTGCGCCGGATCCAGGAGCTCACCACCGAGCTGGGCATGAACCTGGCCGGCGTCGAGGCGGTATTCGAGCTCGAGGCGGAGCTCGTCCGGCTGCGCCGGCGGCTGCGCAACATGGAACGGCGAGCCGAGCGGGTGCGGCGTGAGCTGAACGAGGAGATCGCCCGGGTGCGGAAGTCGTTCAAGGCCGAGCTCGTCCCCTACGAGCCGCCTGGGCAAGCGCTCGTTCCACCGGGGGAGGACGGCGAGCGGACCGTCCGGATCCGGATCGAGCGACGAGGGCGGTAGCGAGTCGAGGGCACGCTCGCGTCACCTCCTCGCGCAAGGGCAGTGCCGGCCGGATCTCCCGATCTATGTGATATAGACTGACTTAGATTTTCTATGCAGGCTGATCGTTTCACAGTGAAGTCTCAGGAGGCGCTCGCGGCCGCGCAGCGGCTCGCTGGCGCGCGCGGCAACTCGGAGGTGGTGCCCCATCACGTGCTCGCCGCTCTGCTGGAGCAGGACGGCGGGATCGTTGTGCCCGTGCTGCGCCGGGCCGGGGCGGACCCCGAGCGCGCGCGCAGGCGCGCGAACGAGGCGCTGAGTGAGCTGCCCACGGTCAGCGGCGCCGCCAGCGCGGCCCCCGCGCTCGGCTCGGGCACGACCGAGCTTCTCGAGCGCGCCGACGACGAGGCGCGCGGGATGGGAGACGAGTTCGTCTCCACCGAGCATCTGCTGCTGGCGCTGGCCGCCGACCCGAAGATCGACACCGGCGCCAGCCGCGACCAGCTGGCCGAGGCCGTGCAGCAGGTTCGCGGTCCCCACCGGGTCACGGACCAGAACCCCGAGGACAAGTACCAGGCGCTGGAGCGCTTCGGTCGCGACCTGACCGAGGCAGCGGAGCAGGGCAAGCTCGACCCCGTAATCGGCCGCGACGACGAGATCAGGCGCGTGGTGCAGGTCCTGTCGCGGCGTACCAAGAACAACCCGGTCCTGATCGGGGAGCCCGGCACCGGCAAGACCGCGATCGTCGAGGGCCTGGCACAGCGGATCGTGTCGGGCGACGTGCCCGACTCCCTCCGCGACCGGCGCCTGATCGCGCTCGACATCGGCGCGATGGTGGCCGGCTCCAAGTACCGCGGCGAGTTCGAGGATCGGATGAAGGCCGTTCTCGAGGAGATCCGGCAGGCCGAGGGGCAGGTCATCGTCTTCATGGACGAGCTGCACACGATCGTCGGCGCCGGCGCCGCCGAGGGCGCGGTCGACGCGGGCAACATGCTCAAGCCGATGCTGGCGCGGGGGGAGCTTCGCGCGGTCGGCGCGACCACCCTCGACGAGTATCGGAAGCACATCGAGAAGGACGCCGCGCTTGAGCGCCGCTTCCAGCCCGTGTATGTCGACGAGCCCTCGGTGGAGGACACGATCGCCATCCTGCGCGGGCTCAAGGAGCGCTACGAGGTGCACCACGGCGTGCGCATCCAGGACTCGGCGATCATCGCCGCGGCCACCCTGTCGCAGCGCTACATCGCCGATCGCTTCCTGCCCGACAAGGCGATCGACCTTATCGACGAGGCGGCCTCCCGGTTGCGGATCGAGATCGACTCGATGCCGATCGAGATCGACGAGGTGGAGCGCCGCATCCAGCAGCTCGAGATCGAGCTGCAGGCGCTGAAGAAGGAGAAGGACGAGCCTTCGAAGGCCCGTCGCGAGGCGATCGAGCGCGAGCTCGCCGACCTGCGCGAGCGCTCGAACGCAATGAAGGCCGAATGGCAGCGCGAGAAGGACGCGATCGCGGCGGTCCGCGACATCAAGGAGAGGCTTGAGCAGGCGCACCGCGAGGCCGAGCGCGCCGAGCGTGATGCGGACCTTCAGCGGGCCGCCGAGCTCCGCTACGGGGAGATCCCGGAGCTGGAGCAGGCGCTGCGCGAGGCTGAGGCGGCCACCGACGGCAACGCAGGCTTCCTCAAGGAGGAGGTCGACGACGAAGACGTCGCCGAGGTCGTTGCCAAGTGGACGGGCATCCCCGTCTCCAAGCTGATGGAGGGGGAGGTCGAGAAGTTGATCCACATGGAAGAGCGACTCCACGAGCGCGTCGTCGGTCAGGACCAGGCGGTGGCGGCGGTCTCGAACGCGCTACGGCGCTCGCGGGCCGGACTTCAGGACCCCAACCGGCCGATCGGCGCATTCCTGTTCATCGGGCCCACCGGCGTCGGCAAGACCGAGCTGGCCCGGGCTCTGGCGGAGTTCATGTTCGACTCGGAGCAGGCGATGGTGCGCATCGACATGTCCGAGTACATGGAGAAGCACTCCGTCTCGCGGCTCGTGGGCGCGCCGCCTGGCTACGTGGGCTACGAGGAGGGTGGTCAGCTCACGGAAGCGGTCCGCCGCCGGCCTTACAGCGTGCTCCTGCTCGACGAGATCGAGAAGGCCCACTCCGACGTCTTCAACATCCTGCTCCAGCTGATGGACGACGGCCGCCTGACCGACGGTCACGGCCGCACGGTCGACTTCAAGAACACCGTCGTGATCATGACCTCCAACGTCGCCGGCGGCATGGAGGGCGTGCGCGCCACGTTCAAGCCGGAGTTCCTGAACCGGCTCGACGAGATCGTCGAGTTCCATCAACTCTCGCGCGAGGAGATCGCCCTGATCGTCGAGCTGCAGGTCGAGAAGCTGGTCGATCGTGTGCGCGACAAGGGAGTGGAGATCGAGCTGACCGACGACGCCCGCACCCTGCTGGGCAACCTGGGATACGACCCTACCTACGGGGCCCGGCCGCTCAAGCGGGTGATCCAGAAGCAGCTGGTGGACAAGTTGGCGTTGAAGCTCCTCGAGGGGGAGTTCGCCTCCGGGGACCGCGTGAGGGTGGACGCGGCGGACGGCGAGCTGACCTTTTCCAAGGCCGGCGCCGTGCAGCCGGCGGCAGCGTAAGCGCTCACGGGACACCCCGCGTAATAGTCCCCCCAGAGGGGTAATGAACCGGCGACATGCGCGCTCGAGCGGCAGCCATCGCCCTGCTGGCGGTTGCCCTCTCCGGATGCGGCACGGCTTCGAGCGAGCGCGACGCCCGCCGATCGGTACAGCGCTTCTTCGCCGCTTTCTCCAGCCGCGACGGCGCGGCCGCGTGCGACGAACTCTCAGACGAGACCGTCTCGGAGGTCGAGAAGTCGGAGAAGAAGCCTTGTGCGCAGGGGATCCTCTCGGAGGACGTCTTCCCGGCGCGGGTGGTCGATGTGCACGTGTACATGCATTCCGCGCAGGCCGAGCTGGGCGGCGGGGAGGCCGTCTTTCTCGACCTGACGCCGCAGGGCTGGAAGGTCAGCGCCGCCGGATGCAAGCCGCAGCCCGGCAAGCCGTACCAATGCGAGCTGGAGTCCTGAGATGAGGACACTCTTCACGTTCACCCTGGCGACGATCGCCGCGGGCCTCGTCTACTTCTCGTTGATCGGGTTCCTGCACCAATGATTCGCAGAGTTCGGAGGTTCGCCTACGAGAACGGGATCACGTTGTGCTTCCTGCTGCTCTTCCTGCTGTCGCTGGTGGGCCAGGCGATCGCGGGGTTCCACGCCTTCAACCAGGACCAGATCCAGCACGACTCCTCCACAGTCAGCTTCGGCGACTACTTGACCTCGTCCGCCTTCGGCCAGGCGGTGATGGAGAACTGGCAGTCCGAGTACCTTCAGTTCACCCTGTTCATCTTCCTGACCATCTGGCTCGTTCAGCGCGGATCTCCGGACTCGAAGGAGCTCGGCAAGGAGGGGGTGGAGAGCGACCAGCAGCAGCGGCTTGGCGGCTACGCGCCGAGGAAAGGGCCGTCCTGGGCCAGGCGTGGCGGCCCGCTCACTTGGGTGTACTCCAATTCGCTGGTGTTCGTCATGGCGGCCATCTGGGTCGGCTCCTGGTTCGCCCAGTCGGTGACGGGGCGCGTCGAGTTCAACGCCGAGCGCTTCGACCACCACCAAGACGCGGTCTCGTGGATCTCGTACATCGGGAACGCCCACTTCTGGGAGCAGACGCTTCAGAACTGGCAGTCGGAGTTCCTCGCGATCGCGTCGATGGTCATCCTCGCGGTCTATCTGCGCCAACGCGGCTCGCCGGAGTCCAAGCCAGTGGGCGCGGAGCACGACGCCACCGGTTTGGAGGGTTGATGGGCAGGCGCAGTCGGCGACGCAGGCGCGAGGCCGGTGCCGAAACGGCGCCGTCGGCGACCAGCGACTACTCGGACGAGGAGGGCAACGTCCTGACCCTCCGGGACGAGCTGAGCGAGGGGACGCTGCGGCAGCTCGACGAGTTGGACGCCCGGCCAGCCGAGGGCGCCGAGGATCGCTGGCAGCGGCGGGTCGAGTTCCTGTTCGAGCGCCTGGTGGTGCGCTGGGACATCGGAGGGCTGCCACTGGAGGGCCAGAAGGAATTGCTCGGGCGCTACCGCATGGCTAGCCCGGAGGAGCGGCGCCGCGTGCGCGCGGCGGTGGCCGAGCATCTGAGCTCACGCCACCCCGAGATCGAGTTGTGAGCCCGCGTTACCGCCCGCAGCGCTAGCTGCTCGGTCGCGCGGACATTTCAGCCGCCTGCTCCAGCGCGCGCGGAGCCCCTGATCATCGGGCGCACCACCGGAAAGGCCTTGGGGAGCTTCCCGCGCTCGGCGCCCTCGAGCTCCAGGGAGGAAGTCTTGATCGTGTGCAGCGTGTCGCGGTTGCAATGGCAACCGTCGCTCAGTAGGCACCAGGGCGTGTGCAGCCGGTCCTGCCAGCGGGCCAGACCGGGTTCCTCCGCCCGCACGTGCTCCAGGAACAGGAAGCGACCGCCCGGCTTGAGCACCCGATCGATCTCACGCAGGGCCGTCTCGGGATCGGGCACCGTGCACAGGACCAGCGTCAGCGCCACCGTGTCGAAGGCGTCGTCGTCGAAGGGAAGGCGTTCGGCGGGCGCCTTTACCACCTGGACGGGCCGATCGAGCTTCTTGCGCAGCTGCACGCCCATGTGCGGGTCGGGCTCGCTGAGCACCAGCTCGTCGACCGTGTCCGGCCAGTGCTCAAGATTCAGCCCGGTGCCGGCGCCCACCTCGAGGCAGCGCCCGCTCGCCCGCGACAGCAGCTCGTGCCTCATGTAGCTGAGCCCGGCTTTCTCCGCGGGGGCCACGAAGCGGTCATAGCCCCAGGCGAACAACCGGCCCCAGGTGGCGTCGTACAGACGGCGGAAGATGCCCCGACCCTATCCGGCTTGCGCGGGATCGCGAAAGATGCGAGAAGTCCATGCTGAGCGATCGAAAGGACCTTTCTCCATGCCGACCTACGTCATGTTGAGCACCTTGAACCCCGAGGGCGTCCAGACGATCAAGAACAACCCGTCGCGAATCCGTGAGGTGAACAAGGAGATCGAGCAGCTCGGGGCGACCGTCACGGCGCAGTGGGCGGTGCTGGGCCGCTTCGACTTCGTGAACATCGTCGAGGCGCCCGACGAGCAGACGATGGCGAAGGTCTCCCTGGAGCTCGGCTCGCGCGGGACGGCGCGGTACGAATCGCTGCCGGCGATCCCGGTGGAGGACTTCATCGCATCACTTTGAGGCGCCCCCCATGAAGCGGGTCCTCGTCGTCGGCGGCGGCGGCCGCGAGCACGCGCTGGTCCGCGCGCTGCTGCGCAGTCCCCAAGGGCCCGAGGTCGTGTGCGCTCCGGGGAACGCCGGCATCGCCTACGACAGGGTCGAGTGTCTGGAAGTGGGGGCCGAGGATCTGGACGGCATCGTCCGCGCCGCCCGCGACCACGATGCCGGGCTCGTGGTCGTCGGCCCGGAAGCGCCGCTCGTGGCGGGGCTTGTCGACGCTCTGGCGGAGGCGGGCGTCCGTGCCTTCGGGCCCAGCGCGGCGGCCGCGAAGCTGGAGGGCTCGAAGGTGTACGCGAAGGAGCTGATGCGCGATCTCGGGGTGCCGACCGCGTCACACACCCTTTTCCGTGACCGCGAGGAGGCGGCCGCCCATCTGGCCTGCGCCCCCTACCCCGCGGTGCTCAAGGCGGACGTCCTCGCCGCCGGCAAGGGGGTGATCATCGTGAAGAACGAGAGCGAGGCGCGGGAGGCGCTCGACGTCTTCTTCGGGGAGAGGCGCTTCGGCGAGACCGACGTCGTGCTCGAGGAGTTCCTCGAGGGGGAGGAGTTGTCGCTGCTGGCCCTGTGCGACGGCGAACGGGCGCTGCCGCTGGCCCCGGCTCAGGACTACAAGCGGATCTTCGACGGGGACCATGGGCCCAACACGGGCGGGATGGGCAGCTACTCGCCGGTGCCGGGGATCGGCCCCGAGCACGCCGAGGCGATCGCCCGCGCGATCCACCAGCCGGTGGTCGACGAGCTGCGCCGGCGCGGCACCCCCTACCACGGCGTGCTGTACGCCGGCCTGATGATGACCCCCGACGGCGCCAAGGTCCTGGAGTTCAACTGCCGCTTCGGCGACCCGGAGACCCAGGCCGTCCTACCCAGGCTGCGCTCCGACCTGCTCGAGCTCCTGGAGGGCGCCACGCGGCCCGGTGGCCTGGTCGGCGCGGAGCCGGAATGGTCGAACGAATGGGCGGTGACCGTGGTCCTCGCTTCGCGTGGCTACCCGGAGTCGTCCTCCAAGGGCGACGAGATCGTCGGAGTGCGGCCCGCGGAGTCCCTCAACGTCGAGGTGCTGCACGCCGGCACTGCGGAGGCCGACGGCAAGCTGGTCACAGCGGGCGGCCGGGTGCTCAACGTGACCGGCATCGGCGCGACGCCCGCCGAGGCCCGGGAGCGGGCCTATGCCACCGCCGAGCGGATCCGCTTCGAGGGCAAGCAGCTGCGCACGGACATCGCGCTTCGGGCGGTGGAGCGCGCGGAGGCGAGCGCTTGACGGACACCGAGACGGGCGAGCTCACGCCGGTCACCGAGACTGAGGTCGAGCACGAGTTCGACGAGCTCGACGTGGACGCCCCCCTGGTCGGGATCGTCATGGGCTCGAAGAGCGACATGCCCGTGATGGAGAAGGCCGGCCAGGAGCTCGAGGAGCGCGGCATCCGCCACGAGACGCGGGTCATGAGCGCTCATCGCGACCCACAGACCGTGGCGGATTACGCCCGCAACGCGAAGATGCGGGGCCTGCGGGTGATCATCGCCGGAGCAGGCCTCTCGGCCGCACTGCCGGGGGTCGTGGCGGCGCACACCGACCTGCCCGTGATCGGCGTCCCGTTGACCACCAGAACGTCGGTGGCCGGCGGGCTCGACGCGCTGCTCGCAATCTCCCAGATGCCGCCCGGCGTGCCCGTAGCCTGTGTGGGAGTGGACGCAGCCAAGAACGCGGCCGTGCTGGCGGCCAAGATTCTCGATAGCTAGTGGTCCCTCCCTCGCCGACCCGCGACCGAACTCTCGGTCGGGACCACTCGTGATCGATCGCTACACACGGCCCGAGATGGGGGCTGTGTGGTCGGAGCAGCGCAGGCTCGAGACCTGGCTGCGCGTCGAGCTCGCCGCGGTTCAGGCCCTCGCCGAGCAGGGCGTCGTCCCGCCGGACGACGCGGCGCGGGTGCGGGACAGCGCCTCGTTCACGGTCGAGGCCTTCGAACGGCGCAAGCGGGAGATCGAGCACGAGATGGCGTCGTTCGTGGACGTCGTTGCCGACTCGGTCGGAGACGCGGGGCGCTGGGTGCATCACGGGCTGACCTCGTCGGACGTGCTCGACACGGCGCTCGCGCTCCAGCTCGCCCAGGCCGGCCTGATCCTGGTCGGGGGTGCGCGCGAGTACAAGACAGCGCTGGTTCGCCGCGCCCGCGAGCACGCGGCCACAATCTGCGTGGGGCGGACGCACGGCATCCATGCCGAGCCCACGACCTTCGGCGTCAAGCTGGCGGGCTTCGCTTTCGAGGCCGACCGCAACCTGCACCGGCTCGAGCGGGCCGTCGAGCAGGTCTCCGTGGGCGCCCTGTCGGGTGCTGTCGGTAGCTACGCCGCGAACGGTCCCGAGTTCGAGATGCTGGTGCTGCGAGATCTGGGGCTGCGTCGCGAGGACGTCTCCACCCAAGTCGTCGCCCGCGACCGTCATGCGGAGCTGCTCTCGACCCTGGCGCTTACCGGCGCCGGGCTGGAGCGCTTCGCCACCGAGCTGCGTCACCTGCAGCGGACCGAGGTGCGGGAGGTGGAGGAGCCCTTCGAGGCGGGCGCCCAGAAGGGCTCGTCGGCGATGCCGCACAAGCGCAACCCGATCCTGGCCGAGCGTATCTGCGGCATAGCGCGCCTGCTGCGGGCCTATGCCCAGGTGGGCTTGGAGAACGTGGTCCTCTGGCATGAGCGCGACATCTCGCACTCGTCCGCCGAGCGCGTGGCGCTGCCGGACGCCACCGCCCTGCTCGACTACGCCCAGCATCTGGCGGTGCGCCTCGTGGACGGCACGGTGGTACACGCCGACCGGATGCGCGCCAACCTCGAGGCAACGCACGGCGCGCTCTTTTCGCAGCGTGCCCTGCTCGCGCTGGTCGAAGCGGGGTGGCCGCGCGACGAGGCGTACCGGGTCGTCCAGGAGAACGCCCAGCGAGCGTGGGACCAGGGCGTTCCGTTTCGGGAGCTGCTCGCACAGGCCGCGCCGGAGCTCGACCTCGACGCCGTGTTCGACGAGTCGGCCTTCACGCGGCATGCGCCGGAGATCGTCGCCAGGCTCGACGCCATCGCGGGCTGATCATCGGCTCGGCGTGGTCCCTGCACGACGGGCTGCGGCCAGCGGGCCACGCTGCCCGATCGTCAGCCCGGGGGTATCCGGCCTGGCGTGCGTCCGGGTGGCGTAGAGCTCAGCCGGCGGCCACGAGGCCGGTAAGGAACAGCGCCACGACGTGAAACGTCTGGTCCACGGTCACCGTCAGGGCGGGATGCTCCCGGGGATCGGCGCGCTTGACTACCACCATGTAGCGATCGAGGAGCGTCCCGTCGTCCTGGATCAGGTGGGGCACGGCCAGCAACGCGGCAATCCCGAGCACACCTGCCCCCAGGCTGTCCCAAAGCCAGACGAAGGCTGGCACGAAGGCGAGCGTGTAGGTCGCGACGTGTGAGACGAGGGCCGTACGAGCGCGGGGATCCAGGAGCCCACCGTGCTTGTGATTGGCCTGCCACTGCGTCTGAAGAAGGAAGTCCCCCACGAGGTGGCAGACTAGGAAGACCAGGAACACCTGCACCCAGGGCACGGCTAGCCGTGCTTCCTTGCCTGACTTGGGTGGGAGGGCCGGTTCGAGGTCACGGTCGTGGGCCAGCCGAAGTCTCGCACTGAGCGCTTCGGGCCCCCCAAACCTACGCGGGATGGGAGAAACTGTTGTACATGCTGGGCTCGCCTGGTGAGGACGGAGGGCTGCGAGGACGCGGGCGACGGCGGCTGAGGCTCCTTCTCTTCCTGGTCAACGCGGCCGTGCTCACCGCCTTCGTGATCGCCGCCTACGCCGCAGACGTCCTGCACGACTCGGAGCTCGACACGGTCGACACCCGCTTCACGATTCGTGGCGACCGGGGGCCGCCCAAGGACATCGTCGTGGTCAAGATCGACGACGTCACCTTCAACCAGCTCCAGCAGCGCTTTCCCTTCCCGCGCTCGCTACACGCCAGGCTCATCGACCGTCTGAGCCGCGACGGCGCCAAGGCGATCGCCTACGACGTGCAGTTCACCGAGCCCACCAAGCCGGCGGAGGACACCGCGCTGATCGACGCGGTCGACCGCGCCCGCAACGTTGTGCTTGCGACCACCGAGGTGGATCCTCGTGGGCGGAGCAACGTCTTCGGAAGCCAGAGGCTCGTGAACGAGATCGGGGCGCGAGTCGGCAACTCGAACTACGTGACCGACTCGGGCGGGGTGATCCGCCGTATGCCATACGAGCTGGACAAGCTGAAGAGCTTCTCGATAGTGACGGCGGAGGCCGCGACGGGCCGCAGGATCAGCCGCTCCGACCTCGGCGGCCGCGACGCGTGGATCGACTGGCACGGCCCGCCCGGCACGGTCAAGTCGGTGTCGTTCTCCGAGGCGTTGCGGGGCCGCACGCCGCCGAGCACCTTCCGCGACAAGATCGTCGTGATTGGCGCCTCCGCGCCGTCCCTTCAGGACGTCCACGCGACGGCGGTTACGGGCGACGAGCTCCAATCCGGCCCCGAGATACAGGCGGAGTCGATCTCCACGGCACTCGACGACTTTCCCCTCCAGGAAGTGCCCGGGGTCGTGAACGTGGTCCTGATCGTGCTGCTCGGGCTCGTGGGTCCGCTCATCGCGATCAGGTTCGGCCCGCTGCGCGCCGCGATCCTGGGTGTCCTCGCCGCAGCGCTGTATGCCGTGGCCGTCCAGCTGGCGTTCAACTCCGGGAAGATCGTGAACTTCCTCTACCCGGAGGGCTCGCTCGTCCTGGGCGTGGTGGGCGCGATGGCGGTGGCCCTGCTACTGGCCGCCTTCGAGCGCGAGCGGATAAGGGACCTGTTTTCGCGCTTCGTCCCCGAGTCCGTGGTCGACGAGGTGCTCGCCAAGGCCGACGAGGACCTCCGGTTGGGCGGCGAGCGGCGCGAGGTCACGGTCCTCTTCAGCGACATCCGCGGCTTCACGACCTTCTCCGAGAGCAGAACGCCCGAGGTCGTGATCGACGTGCTGAACCGCTACCTCACCGACATGACCGACGCGATCATGAGGCACGGCGGCACTCTCGTCGCCTTCATGGGCGACGGGATCATGGCCGTCTTCGGAGCGCCGCCCGAGATGGAGGACCACGCCGACCGCGCGCTTGCGGCCGCGCGCGAGATGGCGGGGCCGACGCTCGATCGCTTCAACGCGTGGGTGAGGGAGGCGGGCCACAGCGACGGCTTCCGGATCGGCGTCGGGCTCAACACCGGCGCAGTGATGGCCGGTACGGTCGGCTCGGAGGAGCGGTTCGAGTACACCGTGATTGGCGACGTGACCAACACGGCCTCGCGCCTCGAGGGCATGACCAAGGGGACTCCGCACATGATCTTCCTGTCCGACTCGACGCGCGTGGAGCTCCGCGACGAGCCGTCCGACCTCGTGCACGTCGAGGAGATGGAAGTGCGGGGCCGGCAGGCCCGCGTCGTGATCTGGTCGGTCGGGAACGGCGCCTGAGGCAGCGCTCGGCTCGCCGGCTCCAGGCAACGCTCATTCTCCTCGCGCGAGCGCGTGCCAGTGCCGGTGAGGTCGGGCATGGCCAGCCATACGCAGGACCGGCAGCGTCGTGACGGGAGGTCTGTGTAACCTCGGATTGTGAGCGAAGCCGCCGCGCTCCAGGACCTCGATCTGCTCTCGCAGGGCAAGGTTCGGGACATCTACGCGGTCGGGGGCGACCGCCTGCTGATGGTCACCTCCGACCGCATCTCCACCTACGACGTGGTGCATCCCACGCCGATCCCGGACAAGGGTCGGGTGCTCACCGGCCTGTCCGCCTTCTGGTTCGACCGGACGGAGCGCCTCTGCCCCAACCACCTGATCTCTTACAACGAGGTGCCCCACGACGCTCGCGGGCGCGGAATGCTCGTCGAGCGCCTCGACATGGTGCCGGTGGAGTGCGTGGTGCGGGGCTACCTCACGGGGTCGGGCTGGAAGGACTACCGCGCCAGCGGCGCGGTCTGCGGGATCGAGCTGCCCGAGGGCCTCGAGGAGTCCGGGCGGCTCCCCGAGCCGATCTTCACGCCCGCGACCAAGGCGGAGGTGGGCGACCACGACGAGAACGTCGACTTCGACCGGGCAGCCCGGATCGTGGGGGATCGGGCTCTCCTGGAGGAGCTTCGGCGGCTCTCCATCGATATCTATCGCTTCGCCGCGGAGCATGCTCGCCAGCGCGGCATCCTGCTGGCCGACACGAAGTTCGAGTTCGGCCGGCGCGCGGACGGCACCATCGTGCTGGCCGACGAGGTGCTCACGCCGGACTCCTCGCGCTTCTGGCCGGCTGACGGCTACCGGCCCGGGCGGCCCCAGCCGAGCTTCGACAAGCAGTACGTGCGTGACTGGGCGTCAGAGACGGGGTGGGACAAGACGCCGCCGGCGCCGCCGCTGCCCTCGAACGTCGTGGACGGGACCCACGCCCGCTACGTCGAGGCGTACGAGCGGATCGCGGGCGAGCCGTTCAAGGCGTGGCTTGAGCGGAGCGGAGCCGGATGACGCGGGCGCGCGTCCTCATCCGCCCCAAGGAGGGCATCCTCGACCCACAGGGCCAGGCCGTCGAGCGGGCCCTGCCGGCACTCGGCTTCGAGGACGTGGCGAACGTTCGGGTGGGGCGGCTCGTGGAGTTGGACGTCGAGGACGCCTCGCAGGTCCCGGCGATGTGCGAGCGCCTGCTGGCCAACCCGCTGATCGAGGACTACGAAGTCCTCGTCGTGGAGGGAGCCAACGCGGCGTGAGATTCGGCGTCATCCGCTTCCCCGGCAGCTGCGACGAGGTCGACGCGCTGCTCGCCTGCCGGCGCTTCGCCGAGGCGGAGCTGCTGTGGCACGCCGATCCCGACCTGAAGGGCGTGGACGCGGTGGTGATCCCCGGCGGCTTCTCCTACGGTGACTACCTGCGGGCCGGTGCAATCGCGCGCTTTTCGCCGGTGATGGAGTCGGTTGGCGAGTTCGCGCTGGCCGGCGGGCCGGTGCTCGGCATCTGCAACGGCTTCCAGGTGCTCTGCGAGGCAGGGCTCCTTCCGGGCGCGCTGTTGCCCAACGAGAGCCTTCGTTTCGTGTGCCGCCAGGTCGAGCTCGAGGTGGCGAACGTCGACACCCCCTTCACGCGCGCCTGCGGGAGGGACGGCTCGCTCTCGATGCCCGTCAAGCACACCACCGGGCGCTACTACGCGCCCGACGGCACCCTCGACGAGCTGGAGGCGAGCGGCCAGGTGGTCCTCCGTTACGCCGCCGGTCACAACCCCAACGGGTCGCTTCGCGACATAGCGGCTGTCGCCAGCCGGCAGAGGAACGTGATGGGGCTGATGCCCCACCCTGAGCACGCCGTCGACCCGCTCACCGGCTCCGCCGACGGGGACAAGCTCTTCGAGTCGCTCGTGGCGCACGTCTCCGAGCTGCGCTCGGGGGTGGGTCCCGCGGGCTCACCCGTCGCGGGAGTCGCGTGACCCAGGCGACGGCGCGGCATCGCGAGCTCGGGCTCACCGATGCCGAGTACGAGAAGATCGTCGGGCGTCTCGGGCGCGAGCCGAACGGGCTCGAGCTCGCGGTCTTCTCGCTCCTGTGGTCGGAGCACTGTGCCTACAAGCACTCGCGCAAGCTGTTGCGCGAGCTGCCCACCGAGGGGCCGCGCGTGCTGATGGGCCCGGGCGAGAACGCGGGCGTCGTCGATTTGGGCGACGGTCTCGCGGTCGCTTTCAAGGTGGAGTCTCACAACCATCCGAGCGCGGTCGAGCCCTTCCAGGGCGCCGCAACCGGGGTTGGGGGGATCCTCAGGGACGTCTTCGCGGTGGGCGCGAGGCCGATCGCCGTGCTCGACTCGCTGCGCTTTGGCGAGGTCGACTCCACGCGATCGCGCTTCCTGTTCGACGGCGCGGTGAGTGGGATCGGCCACTACGGCAACTCGGTCGGCGTTCCCACGGTCGGCGGCGAGGTCTACTTCGAGGGGCCCTACGAGCACAACTGCCTGGTGAACGCGATGTGCGTGGGGATCGCGCCCCGCGAGCGGCTGATACGGAGCGCGGCGGCGGGCGTCGGCAACCTCGTCGTGCTGCTGGGCGCTCGCACCGGCCGGGACGGGATCGGCGGCGCCTCGGTGCTGGCGAGCGCCGAGCTGGCCGAGGGCGACGACAAGCGCCCGAGCGTGCAGATCGGCGACCCGTTCGAGGAGTCGAAGCTGCTCGAGTGCTGTCTGGAGCTGCTCGAGCGCCGTGCGCTGCGGGCGCTCCAGGACCTCGGCGCGGCCGGGCTGTCCTCGAGCTCCTCGGAGATGGCGTCCAAGGGCGGCGTGGGGATCGATCTCGACGTCTCGCGTGTGCCGCTGCGCGCGCCCGGCATGGAGCCGTTCGAGATCATGATCTCCGAGTCGCAGGAGCGGATGCTGTGCGTCGTCGAGCCGGAGCGGCTCGAGGAGGTCCTCGGGATCTGTTCGCGCTGGGAGGTGCGGGCCACCGAGATCGGCCGCGTGACGGACGGCGACAGCCTGCGAGTCTTCGACGGCGACGAGCTTCGGGGCGAGATGCGGGTCGCGGCGCTCGTGGATGACTGCCCGCTGTACGACCTGAAGCCCGAGCGGCCCGCCGATCCCCTCTACCCGGCCCCTGCGGCGACCCTGGCCCGCGATGACGCCCGCGACAGCCTGCTCGCCTTGATCGGCTCCTCGAACCTGAGCTCACGCCGTCCGCTCTTCGAGCAGTACGACTCGGTGGTGCAGTCGCGCACCGTGCGCCGCCCCGAGGAGAGCGACGCCGCCGTGCTTCAGCTCGCCCCGGACGGGGCCCCGGGGGCGATTGCCGTGTCGATTGACGGCAACAGCCGCCGCGTGGCCTGCGACCCCTATGCGGGCGCCCTGGAGGCAGTGCTCGAGAGCGCGTCGAACCTCGCCTGCGTCGGGGCAGAGCCGCTCGGGCTGACCAATTGCCTCAACTTCGGCAACCCCGAGAAGCCGCACATCGCCTGGCAGCTCTCGCAGGCCGTCCGAGGCCTGGCCGACGGCTGCCGCGCCCTGGGCGTGCCGGTTGTCGGTGGAAACGTCTCGCTCTACAACGAGGGTCCCGAGGGCCCGATCTACCCGACCCCGATAGTGGGCATGGTGGGCAGGCTGCCGGACCCGACGCGCGCGGGGAGGCTCGGGTTCTCGCGCGAGGGCGACGCGGTGGCGATCTGCGGCGAGTTCGCGCCCCATCTGCCGGGCGGCGAGCTCTGGAAGCTGCGCGGCGAGGCTCTGCCCGACGCCCTCCCACCGGTCGAACCGGCCGCGATCCGGGCTGCTCAGGACGCCGTCCGGGAGGCCGTCCGGGCCGGAGCCCTCACGAGCGCCCACGACATAGCGGAGGGCGGCTTCCTGGTCGCGGTGGCGGACTGCTGTCTGGCGGGCGGGATCGGCGCGACGCTCGACCTCGGGCCGTCGGACGACCCCTTGCGGCACCTGTTCGGCGAGGGGCCTGGTGGCTTCGTGGTTTCCGGCCCTCGGGAGGCGCTCGAGCGCCTCGCCGAGCGCACGCCACTGGACATCTTCGGAAACGTAGGCGGCGACTCGCTGGAGGTCGCGATCGTCGAGACGAGCTTCAGCGTCGAGCTCGAAGAGCTCCGCGCCGCCCACGGCGGGCTGGCGCCTGCCTTCGCTTGAGGGGCGGGTGTCCCATACGGCACGAGGCTCCTCAGCGCGCTGCGCATCGCTCAGCTCGTCTTGGAAGCAGCCGAAGTCCACGAGCAGCTGGAACCCGGAGCCGACGCCCGCGCTGGTGAGCGCTGTCACGTCGCCCTCGAGGAGCCGCAGCTCGACACCGGCCTCCGCCGCCCGCTCGCGAGCCCGGCGCAGGGCCTTCGGGACAAAGTCCACACCCGTGACCTCCCATCCTCGGGCCGCCATTGACCGCCCAGGCCCCGCTGCCGCAGCCGAGGTCGAGCGCTCGGCCATGTGGCGACTCGCGTTCTGCCTCCTCCCGGTCGGAACAGCGCGGAGATCTCGCGTGCTCCCGGTCCTCGCGATCGAGCCTACATCGGTCCGCCCGCGAGAGAGCTGGCCTCCGCGATGGTTGGTACGCGGCTCCCGCGGTGGTGGGTACCGCCCTGCGATGCCGCCGGACCCCATTGGTACCCTTGCGAATAGTGGCCGGCGGCATCCGCTCGGCGTTCTTGCCTCTGGATTTTCGGTTTCTCGCCGGCCGCTTCGGATGACCTCTTCAGCCCCGATCCCCGATCGCGACGGCCCGCGCGACGAGTGCGGCGTCTTCGGTGTCTACGCGCCGGAGTCCGACGTCGCGCGGCTCGCCTACTTCGCGCTCTACGCGCTCCAGCACCGAGGCCAGGAGTCGGCCGGCATTGCGACGAGCGAGAACGGCCAGATCATGACGGTTCGCGACCTCGGCCTGGTCTCGCAGGTCTTCGACGAGGACAAGCTGAGGGCCCTGCAGGGCGAGCTTGCCGTAGGACACGTGCGTTACTCGACGACCGGCTCCTCGGCGTGGGAGAACGCCCAGCCGGTCTGGCGCTCTGACCGCCGCCGGGTGGCCCTCGCGCACAACGGCAACTTGATCAACGCTGTCGAGCTGCACTCGCGGCTGACGGACGAGGGCGTCTCCTTCCGGGGCACGTCCGACTCGGAGATCATGGCCGCGCTGCTCTCGCGGCACGAGGCCGAGACGATCGAGGACGCCGTGGCTGACATCGTCCCCCGCCTCGAGGGTGCGTTCTCGACGGTGGTGATGACCGCCGAGTCGGTGGTCGCCTTTCGCGATTCCGCGGGACTCAGGCCGCTGGCCCTCGGGCGCCTCGGCGACCGCTACTGCGTGGCCTCCGAGAGCTGCGCCTTCGACATCATCGGCGGCGAGCTGCTGCGTGAGGTTCAGCCGGGCGAGATGGTTTCGCTCGGCGAGCGCGGAATGGAGGCCCGTCAGGTCGTGCCGTCGGGGCGCAAGGCCTTCTGCGTGTTCGAGCACATCTACTTCGCACGTCCGGACTCGGTCCTCGAGGGCAACCGCACCCAGGTCTCACGCCGCAAGATGGGCGAGATCCTCTGGCGCGAGGCGCCGGTGGACGCCGACGTCGTGATCGCGGTACCCGACTCCGGGAACCCGGCGGCGGCGGGGTACTCGAAGGCCTCGGGCCTCCCGCGCGACGACGGCTTGATCAAGAACCGATACGTGGCGCGCACCTTCATCCAGCCGGGCCAGGAGCTGCGAAAGCACGGGCTGCGGATGAAGTTCAACCCGTTGCGAGAGGTCGTGCAGGGCAAGCGGCTAGTCGTGGTCGACGACTCGATCGTGCGAGGCAATACGACGCGCCAGATCGTGAAGATGCTACGCGACGCCGGGGCCACCGAGGTGCACATGCGAATCTCGGCACCGCCCATTCGGCATCCCTGCCACTACGGCATCGACATGTCCATCGCCGACGAGATGGTCGCCCACGAGCGCACCGTGGAGGAGGTGGCGAAGGAGCTCGACTGCGACTCACTCGCCTACCTGTCGCTGGATGGCGTATACGAGGCGATCCGCTCCACGCGCGAGACGCACTGCGACGCCTGCTTCTCGGGCAGGTATCCGCTCGAGCGGACCGACTCGGCGAACGGCAAGTTCGCTCTCGAAGAGCTAACCGCCGTCGGCCCCTAGGCGCTCCTTGATCGCCTCCGCGAGGCGCCGCGCAACCTCTGGCTCTTCCCGGTTCAGCGAGCGGAGCGCCTGCTCGGTCATCACGATCAGTTCCATCTGGGAGGTGGCAGTTACGGTGGCGACGCGGCGCTGGTGGCCGAGGATGCCCATCTCGCCGAAGAAGTCACCGGGGCCGAGGTCGGCCACGTGGTCGCTCCCGTGGGTCACCTCGGCCGTTCCCTTGGTGATCACGAAGAACTCGTAGGCGAAGTCCCCCTCCCGAGCGAGCTGCTTGCCCTCCGGCACGTCGATCGTGTCCGTCCTCGTGGCCAGCGCTCTGCGCTCCTTCTTGCCCAGCCCGGCGAACAGCGGTGTGGACTCCAGGCGTTTCTCCTCCATCTCCGATCTCCCCGGTTGCAGACGCCCCCGTTGGCCAGTGCGTCGATACTAGGGGCTCTCGACTGTCACGGAAACCCGCTGGACCTCGTTGTTGGCGAACCCGTGCAGGTTCCAGGGCGCCTCCACCGGCTGGCTATCGCCGGCGGAATCCGTCGCCCGACAGCAGAGCTCGTAGTCGCCGGGCGCGCGAGGGCGCCACTCCCAGCGCCAGGCTCGCCAGGCCCATCGGGAGACCTGGGGACCCAACTGCGCGTCGTGCCAGGAGACGCCTCCGTCGTCGCTTACCTCGACCCGCTCGATCTCGCCGCCGCCCGACCAGGCGCGGCCCGTGACCGCGTGCCGCCCCAGGCCGGCTCGCCGCGCTCGGGTTCCGAACTCCGGAATGCCCGGCGGGACCATGAGCGCCCGCGGCCGCATGCGTGAGACCGGCTCACCGGCGTCCTCGGGCGTTTGCCGAAGCCGATAGCTCCACGAGTTCTGGTAGCCCTCGAACGGTTGGTCGAGAACGGTGATTCGCTCGAGCCACTTGACGTTGGTCATCCCGTACCAGCCGGGCACGACGAGCCGCAGCGGAAAGCCGTGCTGCGGCGGCAGAGGCTCGCCTCCGACCGCGTAGACGAGCATCACCTCGTCGCGAAGCGCGTCGGCGAGCGGCAGGCTGCGCTCGTACCGCTGCTCGACCCCGCCTTCCACGCCGCGGTCAAGCGCGCTGAACAGCACCTCGACCGCGCCCTCCCCGACGCCGGCCTCCTCCAGCAGGGCACGTAGCGGGGTGCCCGTCCATTCCGCCGTACCGACGGCCTCGACGAGCCAGGGCTGCGAGACGGGCCGCGGCGCCAGGCGGGCGCGACCGTTCCCGGCGCACTCCATCGTCACGGCCTGCGTGACCGCCGGCCGGGCGCGAACGTCGTCGAGCGAGAGCTCGAGCTGGTGGTCCACGCGCCCGCCCACCGACAGCCGCCAGGACGCCGGGTCCACGACCGGGATGTCGTAGTGGATCAGCAGGTAGTGGAGGCCGACCGGGGTGACGTCGTAGGCCAGCGCCTCGAGCGGCAGCCCGTGGTTGCGGGTGGCCAGCCGCAGCTCCTCGGGGGTGATCGACTCCGAGGCCTCCACCCGGGTCATCGGAGCGGGTGTCTGTGCCGGTTTGGTTGTCGTGCGGCGATTGTAAGGACGGCTTTGTCGACTCTGCAACAGCTTCGTCACAATGCGTCGGCTCCCGCCGCGGGCGGCGCTAGGGTGGCCGCCGTGGACCTCGTCGCCGCACTTCGCGAGCACTTCGGCTTTCGGGACTTCCGTCCCGGACAGCTCGAGGCGTGCCGCGCCGCTCTGGCGGATCGGGACGTGCTGGTCGTCATGCCGACGGGATCCGGTAAGTCGCTGTGCTACCAGCTGCCGGCGCTGCTGCGGGACGACCTGACCGTGGTGGTCTCGCCGCTGGTGGCGCTGATGCAGGATCAGGTCGACGCCCTGCGCGAGCGCGGCCTGGGCTCGCGCGTGGCCCTGGTCAACGCGCAGCAGGATGCCGCGGCGAACGCGGAGGCGGTGCGCCGTGCGGTAGCCGGCAAGCTCCGCCTACTGTACGTGGCGCCGGAGCGGTTCGCGGCACTGGGCTTCTTGGAGCACATGAGGGAGGTCCGCATCGGCCTGTTCGTCGTTGACGAGGCCCATTGCGTCTCCCAGTGGGGCCACGACTTCCGCCCCGACTACTTCCGGCTGGCCGACGCCGCCAGGGCCCTGGGCGCGCGGGCGCTGGTGGCCTCTACTGCCACCGCCACGCCGCGGGTGGCGCAGGACGTGGCGGGGAGGCTCGGCCTGCGTGACCCGCTGCGCGTGGCCACCGGGTTCGATAGGCCCAACATCGCCTTCGCTGTGGCGCGTCCGGCGGGCCACCAGAAACGGGCGTTGATCGCCGAGGCGCTGCGGAGGGAGGAATCGCTCCCGTCGATCGTGTACGCCGGGACCCGAGCCGGTTCCGAGCAGCTGGCTGAGGAGCTGAGCGCGGCGCTCGGGGTCGAGGCCCGCCCGTATCACGCGGGCCTCGAGCGCGAGCGACGCGCCGATGTGCAGCGCGCCTTCCTCGCCGACGAGGTCCCGCTGATCGTCGCTACCAACGCCTTCGGCATGGGCGTCGACAAGTCCAATGTCCGGACGGTGGTGCACGCCAGCGTGCCCACATCACTCGAGGCCTATTACCAGGAGGCGGGTCGGGCAGGCCGCGACGGGGGTCCCGCACGGGCGCTGCTCGTGGCGGAGAACCGCGACAAGGCGCTCCATGTCCACTTCATCAAGTCGGACGAAGTGGAGGACGGGCTGCCCGGCTGGCTGGCCGACCGCTTCGCGGCGGCAGCCGACGGCGACGGCCGCTACTCGCTCGACGCCGCGGAGGTCGCGCGCGACCTCGGCAGCGACCGGGACAGGCTCCGCTCGCTGGTCGGCCACCTCACACGCGCCGGCGTCCTCCAGCCGATCCCCTCGGTCCCGGACCGCGTCGCGGGCCGCCTGGCGGGCCCGTTCGACCGCAGGGCGGAGCTGCGGTGCCGGGCCTCGATCGAGGAGGCCGCCCGCGCCCGCTGGCGCCAGTACCGCGAGATCTGGGCCTACGTAGAGCGCGACTCGTGCCGGAGAGAGGCGATCCTCCGCCACTTCGGTGACGGCTCGAAGCCGCAGCGCCGGCCCGGCGCGTGCTGCGACTCGTGCGACCCGGGTCTCGTGCCCGCACCGCCGCCCGCGGAGCCCGTCGCGCTCGAGGGCCTGGACCACGCGATCGTCTCGGTCGCGCGGATGGCGCGGCCGGCGGTCGGACGCACGACATGCGCCGAGATCCTTCACGGCGCCCGCACGCAGAAGATCCGGCGCAACTCCTACGACGGGCTGCCCGCGTACGGGGTGTCCGCCGGAATGCGCCGCGCCGACATCCTCGCGCGCGTGGACGAGCTGATCGACGAGGGGCGCATCGAGACGAGCGGCGGGCCCTACCCGGTGCTGCTGCCCGCCGCCGCTTGATGGCGTTCCGGGTTGCCGTACTGATCTCGGGCGAGGGGACGAACCTGCAGGCGATCCTCGACACCGTTCACGGCCGAGAGGGCATCGAGGTCGTCTGCGTGGGCTCGAGCCGCCGAGACGCGCCCGGCCTAAAGCGCGCGGCCGGCGCCGGCGTGGAGACGGCGGTATTCGAGCTCGCGGCTCACCCCGATCGCGCCGCCCGCGACCGTGCGCTCGCGGACTGGCTGGACGAGCGGAAGATAGACCTGGTGGTGCTGGCGGGCTTCATGGAGGTGCTGGAAGCCGAGTTCATTCGGCGTTATCGCAACCGGATCGTCAACGTGCACCCCGCCCTACTGCCGGCATTCCCTGGAGTCCACGCCGTGCAGCAGGCGCTGGAGCACGGGGTCAAGGTGACAGGGGTGACGGTCCACTTCGTCGACGAGGAGGTGGACCACGGGCCAATCATCTTGCAGGAGGCGTTCGGGCTTTCCTACCCTTCCCGCATCGCAGAAATCGAGGAGCACGTCCACGGCATTGAGCACCGGCTGCTTCCGGAGGCGGTGCGGATGATCGCGGCCGGCAGGGTGCACATTGACCGGGACAACCCGCGGCTGGTTCGGATCGATGACGAGGGCGGCTGAGTATCGGGGCGCCGAGCCCGCGCCGCCCGGAGAGGTGCGGGTCCGGCGCGCCCTGCTGACCGTTTCCGACAAGCGCGGGCTCGTGGACTTCGGGCGCGGGCTGCTCGAGCTCGGCGTGGAGGTCGTCTCGACAGGGGGCACCGCCCGGGAGCTCGGCAGGGAGGGCGTCGAGACGCGTCCGGTCGAGGACTACACCGGCTTCCCGGAGATCCTCGACGGGAGGGTCAAGACCCTCAACCCGCGGATCTACGCGGGACTTCTAGCGGTGCGGTCCAACCCGGACCACGTGGAGACCCTCAACGATCACGGGATCGAGCCGATCGACCTCGTCTGCGTGAACCTCTATCCGTTCGAGCGTGTCTCGTCAGCGCGGGGGGTGTCCGAGGGCGAGGTGATCGAGAACATCGACATCGGTGGTCCCACCCTGATCCGTGCCGCGGCCAAGAACCATCCCTACGTCGCCGTTGTCACGTCGCCCGAGAGCTACGACGCCGTGCTCGAGGAGCTCCGGGCGAGCGACGGCCGCCTGTCCGAGCGGACGCGCGAGTCGCTCGCCATGGAGGCCTTCGCCTACACCGCGCGTTACGACGCCGCGATCTCGCGCTGGTTCGCCGAACGCGAGGAAGAGTTCCCGGGGCGGTACGCCCAGACATTCGAGAAGGTGCTCGATCTCTCATATGGCGAGAACCCCCACCAGCGCGCCGCCTACTACGCCGAGACCGGCGCCCCCACCCACCTCCTCTCGTTGGTCTCGAAGCTCCACGGCCGGGAGCTTTCCTTCAACAATCTGCTCGACCTCGACTCCGGGCGCCGTCTGGTCGAGGAGTTCGAGGTGCCCGCGGTGGCGATCATGAAGCACAACAACCCGTGCGGTTGCGCGGTGGGGGACGAGCTCGGAGAGGCCTTCGACAAAGCCTTCGCCACCGACCGGATGAGCGCCTACGGCGGCGTCTACTGCTTCAACCGCAACGTCGACCGGGCGCTCGCCGAGAAGCTCCACGAGATCTTCGTCGAGCTCGTCTACGCCCCCGGGTTCGACCCCGACGCTCTCGAGGTCCTCGAGCATAAGCCGAACGTGCGGATACTCGAGAGCAAGGAACGTGGGCGGACGCCGGTCAGCGAGCACGACATGAAGCGGGTTCGCGGGGGCATGCTCGTCCAGGAGCGCGACACCGGGCTGGAGCTGCGGGAAGAGATGCGCGTCCCGACGGAGCGCCACCCAACCGAGGAGGAGTGGGGCGAGATGCTGTTCGCGATGCGGGTCTGCAAGCACGTCCGCTCGAACGCGATCGTCCTCGCCCGGGGCCTCGCCACCGCGGGGATCGGCGCCGGCCAGATGAGCCGGGTGGACGCGGTCCGCATCGCGATCGACAAGGCCCGGGCCGCCGAGATCGATCTCCAAGGCGCCGTCATGGCCTCCGACGCCTTCTTCCCCTTCGCCGATGGTCCTCAGCTGGCGATCGACGCCGGCGTGCGGGCGATCATCCAGCCGGGCGGCTCGCGGCGCGACGACGATGTGGTCGCGGCTTGTGACGAGGCGGGGGTGGCGATGGTGTTCACGGCCCGGCGCCACTTCCGCCACTAGGGCGCCTGATCGGAATTTCGATGGATCTCGAACCGAGCGTCTAGGATTGCAAGCGGAGCGATGAGAGAGCCGCATAATCCTCCGCGCGCCGAGCTCGAGCTCTCCGCCGTGCTGCACGCGCTGAGCGATCCGGCCCGGCTCGAGATCGCCCGGCGGCTGGCCGCGGGACAGGAGTGGTCGTGCAGCCGCTTCGAGATCGGCCTCTCCAAGGCCACGCTCTCCCACCACTTCCGCGTGCTGCGCGAGGCCGGTGTCGTGAAGACCCGGGTGGAGGGCCGCAAACGGCTCCAGTCGCTGCGCCGCGACGACCTCGACGCGCGCTTCCCAGGGCTGCTGGAGGCAGTCCTCACGGCCTGGGACCATCCGCGGGCCGCGTGAACGGAGCGCGGAGCCCGTCGCGGCCCGCACGGCATGGCCCCATCCGCGGCCCGCGTGAACGGAGCAAGGGACCCATGGCTCGCGGAGCTAGACTCGCCTCACAGGGCCGTTAGCTCAATTGGTAGAGCGAGGGACTTCAGTGATGGAGCGCCAGCAGGGAAACCGCTGGTTAGTCGGCAGCTGTTTGCTGGAACACCCTGAGAGCCTGAGGTACCGAAGCGTGACAATCCTCAGGATTGGGCTATCAGCAGGCAACCCCACGGGGGGAGCCCTCAGAGGCCATACGCTGCCCACCCTAACGTCGAGCCGAGGGTGAAGAGATGGTCCAGACCGCAACGCGACCCGTCACGGGCGCGGCCGGCGAAAGCCGGTGCGGCAGGTTAATCCCGAGGTTGTAGGTTCGAGTCCTACACGGCCCATTCCAAGCGTCAGCCGAGCCACGCGGGCTCGTCGAAGCGGCCGTATTCCTGGATCGCCCCGAAGATGTGCTGCACGACACGCGTGCTCGTCACCCGGATCGTGCAGACACCGTAAGGAAGCTTGTTCCGGGCCTTGCCGCTGCTGGAAGTGGGCATGTGGTTGAGCACGTGCTTCCGAACGCAGCTGGGAGGCAGCTCGAGCCATTCGAGCCAATAGCGCTCGATCTCCTCGATCGAGAGGCCGTTGTTGGTGTAGACGTTGAGCCGGATGCTGATGTCGTTGAGGGGTACCGCGAGGGTCTCGGTCAGGAAGCGACGGAATAGGACAACCATCGACAGGTCGGAGTTGGCGAATACGACCTGGTTTCGCTTCTTTGATCCCTCTGCCCAGTAGAGCATGCAGCCGGCAAGGTGGTGGGGGTCGCCTTGCCTCGCCTTTGCTCTGCCTTCGTCCTGGTACTCGGCTCGGCGCATGCGGCAGCGTCGGGACCATGCGGCCGATCTCCTGCGTTGCGCTAAACCGTTCAGATCGTCCGCCCGGCGCGCGCTGAGGACGATGTCCCGTGTCCAGTCAAATACGCTGGCGGGTGAGACCCCCAGAGCCTCAGCGATCCTCTTGTAGGCGACACCGTTCGAGCGAAGCCGCCGGGCTTCCGCCCGCTCCTGTGGTTTTCGGGGCCTTCCGGTACTCCTTGCGAACACACGTTCGATAGTACGGACGAGCTCGGACAGACACACCGTGCCTACAATCGGACAGGTTGGGGGCGTGGTCTAGTGGTCGAGGACGCCGGCCTTTCACGCCGGATGACGCGGGTTCGAATCCCGTCGCCCCCATGCATCGCCGGGGCAGCGCTCGCCCTACGCCGGCTCGCCCTCCGCCTCCGGCTCATAGCTCGCGCAGGACGCCGCGAACACCAGCAGCGCCGCCACGACGCCTGGCCAATGGCTCGTCGCCAGCGAGACGATGCCGCCGGCAACGCCGCCTGCGAGGGCCGCGAACAGCACGTAGCCGAAGGGCAGTGAGAGGACCCTCGCGGTGACGTACGAGCAGATCACCCAGGCGACCGGACCGACCAGGAAACCCCAGTCCTCGAAGAAGTCGTGAGACAGGGGAAGGGCTATGAGGACCCCGGACAGCACGACCACGCCGGCAGTCTGCACCGCTAGCGAGAGCCAAAAGAGACGGGAGCTCACGGGCTGGATACTAGGTGGACCACGGCCGGACCGACGATAGACTCGCCCGCGGGGGCGGTTAGCTCAGTTGGGAGAGCGCCTGCCTTACAAGCAGGAGGTCGCCTGTTCGAGCCAGGCACCGCCCACTACGGACTTGCAGGACTTTTCCTACGCGCCACCTAGGGTCCAAACCGAACGTCAGACCTTCGTCTTACGTCAAATAGGCCCGTGCCCCGACGACGCGGTGCTTAGGCCGAGCTCCTGCCTGTCGTAGCGGGAGGGGCCACGGCTGCGGACAGGCCTTCTCCTCTTCGCACGAGCGGAAGCACGCCGATGGTGGGTGAGGCTGCGACTGCTCCTCAGACCCGGGGTGACATCAACGCTGCCGGATCGCCGCGAAAGAGAACACCGAGCGTCGGACCCAGACGAATCCGCCTCGTGCACCCACGTGTACGCTGGCGCTATGGCGGAGGTCTCGCTGCCGGTGCCGCCTTCTGATCTTGCTGCCCGCGTCGGCATCCGTTGATGGCACGGATCCTTTGCGGTTCTACCTCGAGGAAGGCGCGCGATTGCGCAGAGTGATCGAGGGGCTGTTGCCTGCAGGCTGGGTTTGGGACGGCAAGCGCTCCCTGGACTTTGGGTGCGGATCCGGGCGCGTGCTGCGTCACTTTGCTCCCGAAGCTGAGCGGGCGACGTTCTGGGGTTGTGCATCGACCGGGCGAGCATCGAGTGGGATGAAGCCAACCTGAGCCCTCCCTTCCGCTTCTTTCACAACGGACTCGCTCCGGCGCTGTCGCTGTCGGGGGCCTCGCTGGATCTGATCTGGGCCATGTCGGTGTTTACGCATATCACGGACCTTTGGAGTGACTGGCTTGTGGAGATGCACCGGGCTGCTGGCACCCGGGGGAATCCTGATAGCGAGCTTTCTAGGCGAGGGAATGTGGGAGCCGCTGGTAGGTGAGCCATACCTGGAGGACGAGATCGGGATGTCGGTGCTGCATCACTGGGAGGGACCGGATGCATGGGTGTTCCACTCCGAGTGGTGGCTGCGCGAGCACTGGGGACGTGCCTTTGATGTGCTGAAGGTCCAGCGGCCGCCTCGCGCGCCCGACGGGTCGCCCCAGATAACCCACAGCTACATCGCCTTGCGAAGACGCGAGGTCGGGGTCAGCAACGCGGATCTCGAGCGCATTGACGCGGATGAGCCCCGCGAGCTGACGGGCTTGCAGACCAGCCTTCGGCTCGCGCGGAAAGAGATGGCGACCATCGCCAGACGCTCCGAGGGGCGGGAGCGCCGCCACCGATATGTAAGACGGAGCTTGCGCGCCGTGAGACTTCTGTGGCGGTCTACATGGTCGCTCGCTACGTTCAGACGGCGAGCGCGGGCGTCAGATCGTGCGCGCGGGAGCCGTCGTAGTCGTCGAGCCTGACCAGCGCAGCGAACGGCAGGGAGCGAACTTCTCTACTCCAAGCGTCCTAGGGACAGGCTGCGCGATCCTGGATTGCCTCCCCGAGGAC
This sequence comes from Actinomycetota bacterium, assembly GCA_046729895.1. Lineage (GTDB taxonomy): Bacteria > Actinomycetota > Thermoleophilia > Solirubrobacterales > Thermoleophilaceae > DASXBA01. Next base: position 2,036 of record JBKPHP010000137.1, on the reverse strand, counting down.
CCGGGGCCGCGACCAGGCGTCGAACTCGATGGCTTCGACGCTGCCGGCTATGCGAACTCCTACGGCCCGAACTCGCCGGCTGCGTTTCCGGCTGACCCGCCGCTTCCAGCCGGCGACGCGGCAGACCGCGCGGGGGCAGCGGTCTGGGCCGCGCCGCGGGCGAATTCCACCGCGGGGTCGGGTGGCGGCGGCTCGGGCGCGGGCTGAGGCGGCGACGCGGTTTGAGGCCGCGGGGCTGGGGCTGCCGGGGTCGGTGTCGTGGCGGGGTTGACGGAGTTGGGCTCCGCTGACGGGCCCGAAGCAATCCTCGAACCAGGAACTCGGCTACTGTGATCTTGCTCGGCGCCGCATAGGAGCCATCGCCGATCCGGGTCAGGGTTTGCTTCGCCGGGGCTTGCAATACGGGCCTGGAAGCTGAGAGGCTGCGAACCCCTTGGCCCCTGAGGTCCTTGGAATAGGAGACGAAACTGTGGAAAGGAAGCCATGAGGAAGCTCTTGATCGGCGGCACCTTGGCGGTGGTCTTGTCGGTGGGTGCGGCGGGACCGGCGTTCGCGTTCGACTGCTTCAACCCCAACAAACGCGTCGGTGCCGGCTCGAGCGGCACTCTCGTCCTCGACGCGAACGGCAACGAGGTTTCGTTCACCCAGACCAAGAACGGCAACGGCGGGTTTATCACTATCGACGCCCGCGCCTTGGGAGCGGGCTTCGTTGATATCCACAGCATGGGGGCGGGCAACAACCCCCACGGCGTTGTCGGCGGTCCGGGCTCGCAGAAGCCTGAGCACGCCTGCGACGGCAAGGGCATCGACTACGCCTCAGCCTGCTTCGGAGGAGACTGAGAGCCAAGTCGCCGCAGCGCCCGCCGCGCCCGGCGCCGGGGCAAATAAGCCGAAATCGCGACGGCATCTGCCGGCGCTGGCGGCGCAGAGCTACGGAGCGGTCTTCTTAGGCGACGGGGCCGTAGGCGGGGGCGCTCGCCCGCGAGCACCGACTGACGCTGGCTAGACCGTATGGGCGTCTCCCGCGAGACAGCGTCGAAGCCCATCCCGTTAGACCGCTCATCGCCTACTCCCGCAGCCCCACGCCTATCGGTTGAGTTTCCGCTAGCTGTGGGCGTCCAGCCGGATCCTCCGGCTGATGCCGTTCCGGTGGTCACCATGCGGCGAGATCACCAGCACGCGGTAGGTCCCGTCACGGAAGACCCGGAAGGTCCGCCGGTGGCGCGAGCAGTTGCGCGTGTCGGGCCCCGGGTTGTAGTCGCGCAGGAAGGTGCGGCGGACCGTCCGCCAGCGATTGGTGGTCCGGTTGAAGCGCTGGATCCTGACGAGCGCTCCGTCGTGCTGCGGGCACGCCCGGCCCCGGAAGCGGACCCGCTGACCGACCTCGGGCGTCCGGTCGCTGACGGCGCGGCTGACCCGGATCCGAACCCCCACGGTCACGGGCACGCTGAAGAGATTGGCACGCCTCGTTCGATACCGGGTGTTGACCCGCGGCTCGATGCCGAACGAATAGATCCCCTGGGCGTCCGTCGTCGTGTCTGGCCCGCCGCTCACCCAGTTGCCTTCGAAGGGCCATGGGTCCTGCTGCAGCCCGATGGTCTGGCCGGCGTTGTTCTGAGCGATATACCTGCCGAAGATCGAGCTCGTGAAACCGTAGACGATCGGGTTCGACCCCGCGTTGATGGTGAGGCTGTTCTGGGGGCCGCCCTGGTGCCCGGGCTTGTGGTGCGCCTGGGCGACGGCCGTGAGGGCCGCAAAGGCGGCGATCGATAGGACAAAGACGACGGCACGCTTCACTCGAGCTTCCTCCTGGTAGGTCCGTGAATCTCATCCGGCATAACCCGCCGCGAACGTGCAAGTTGTGCCGTAAGCGCCGGTGGCCCTATGGCCGGAGTTCTCCTGCGACATCGCCTACTCCCGCAGCCCCTCTTTGAAGAAGGGCCTCGTGTCAAGGCGGTCGTCGATCTAGCGATTCTCCCCCTTCGGTCGCTGCTTGAGTAGGTGCTCAATCCTCTTTCGGCGCTTGGGTTCGCACA
>JBKPHP010000136.1:0-5806 GCA_046729895.1 Actinomycetota bacterium | reverse complement strand
GCCTGCTCGAACAGGTCACGCACGCGGGAGGCGCCCACGCCGACGAACATCTCGACGAAGTCCGACCCCGAGATCGAGAAGAAGGGCACACCCGCCTCGCCGGCCACGGCTCGGGCGAGCAGGGTCTTACCGGTCCCCGGGGGACCGTAGAGGAGGACTCCCTTGGGTATTCGCGCGCCCAGCGCCTGGAACTTCTTGGGGTTCTCGAGGAACTCCTTGATCTCGTGCAGCTCCTCGACCGCCTCGTCCACCCCGGCGACGTCGCGGAAGGTGATCTTGGGCGAGTCGACCGACATCCGCTTGGCGCGCGACTTGCCGAAGGACATGACCTTCGACCCGCCTCCCTGCATCTGGTTGATGATGAACAGCCAGAAGAGCAGGAAGATCACGAAGGGCAGGATGTAGGTCAGGGCCGTGAGCCAGCCCGATCCTCCCTTTGCCTTGACGTCAACCGAGACGTGGTGCGACTGGAGCTGGTTGACGAGGTTCTGCTCTGTGTTGTCCGGATAGGCGGTCTGGTACTTCTTGCCGCTGTCGAGCTGGACGTCGAGCCGGTTGTTCTTGGTGTTGATCGTGACGTCCTTGACCTGGTGCCGGTCGACCTGGGCCAGGAACTGGCTGTAGTTGGGCGTTTTCTCCCGCTCGCCCGGGCTGATGAGCTTCTGGGCGAAGAACGCCAGAACGACGACGATCAGGATCGGAAAAGCTGCACTCTTGAAGAATCTGCTCACGGTGAGCCTCCACCCCGTCCCTTACGCGCCGGGTTCCGTTTCAGCTCAGCCTCCTCCGGAGGGCGCGACGAGGGGTGAAACGCAAGCGTAGCAATGGTTTATGGGCTTCCTTACCCCTTTTCGGTCTCCTGCAAGACCGCAACGAAGGGAAGGTTCCGGAACCGCTCCGCGTGGTCGAGCCCGTAGCCGATCACGAACCGGTTGGGTATCTCGAAGCCCACATACCGGATCGGGAGCTCCACCTTGCGCCGTTCCGGCTTGGTCAGCAGGGCGCACACCTCGAGCGAAGCGGGATCGCGAGCCTTCAGCGTGCGGAGCAGGTAGGAGAGCGTCAGCCCGGAGTCGACGATGTCCTCGACGATCAGTACCTCCCGGCCCTGAATGGGGGAATCCAGGTCCTTGAGGATGCGTACGATCCCGCTCGAGTCGGTGGAGGAGCCGTAGGAAGAGACGGCCATGAAGTCCACCTCGCAGGGCACCCGCATGTGGCGCATCAGGTCGGAGAGGAAGAACACCGCTCCCTTCAGCACTCCCACGAGAAGTAGGTCGCGCCCCTCGTAGTCCCGCGAGATCTCCTTGCCCAGCTGGCGGACGCGATGCGCCAGCTCATCCCGCTGTACCAGGATCTCGCCCACGCCGGGCTGGGCCACGGCCGGGTTATAGCCCCTGCGGCGGGGAGCCCGCTGTCCGCCCTTTCCGGGAGCCCGCTGCCCGCCTTTCCCGGGAGCCCGAGCGGACCGGTCGCCGTCCCCGAGCGACTGATCACCGCCGCCCGCCGCGGATGGCCGCGTTTACCGCCCCCGCGTGCGAGCCTCAGAGGCGACCTTCTTCGCGGACAAGCCCACGCTTTGTTCCTCGCGGGCGGTGAAGCGCTCGTCGAGTGCCACCCCCGCGACCCAGACGATCCGGCCGCCGGCTTCCACGACGGGAAGCGTGCGGCGGAGAGCTCGCGGCACCTTGCGATCGGTGAAGAGGTCCTGGAGCGTCTTGGTCCCATCCAGGCCAACGGGGCGCATGCGGTCGCCTTCACGCCAGGGCCGCACGACCACCGCCGCGCCCAGCTCGCGCGCGGAGACCGAGACGTCCCCCGGGCCGCCGAGCCGGGCCTCGACCTCCCAGTCGCCGAACCGGGTGCTCCCCGGTACCGGCAGCTCGACCGGTTCGGGGGGCGCAGTGTCGGGATCGCGGGTGAAGCGCAGCGTGCCGTACTCGGCGACGGCGCGAAGACCCCGGCCCAGGTCGAGCGATCTGGTTCCCCCCCGCTCGCCCAGGGCGAGGACCGCGTCCGCCTCTTCCCGCGACAGTGGGCGGGCGCCCCCCTCGGCGGCTTCGACCAGGCCGCGCAGGACCAGCCGCGCCAGCGCAGGCGGCTGCGCTCGCAGGTCGGCCAGCGAGACGGCGGGTCCCCCGCCAAGCGATTCGAGCGCCTCTCCGGCCGCGCGGTCGAGCACCTCGGCCTCGTCGCGCAGCTGCAATGCCGTCTCGGCGATCGTCCGCTCGGCCGCCGGGTTGAGGGAGCGCAGCGCCTCCAGCAGGTCATGGCGAACGCGCGCACGGGCGAAGCGACGATCGGCATTCGAGGGGTCCTCGCGCCAGTCGAGGCCTCGGGCGTTGCAGTATGCGCGTGTCTCCTCACGGGTGACACGAAGCAGGGGCCGGACGAGCCGGCCGCGTCGCGGCTCGATGCCCAGCAGCGCGCGCCGTCCGGGCGAAACCGCGAGCCGGTAGAGCACCGTCTCGGCCTGATCGGAGGCGGTGTGCGCGGCGGCGTAATCGCGCTCGGCGCGCCGCTCGGCGAGCGCGTAGCGCGCCTCGCGGGCCCGCTCCTGGAGGTTCCCCTCCTCGGATAGCTCGACCCGCTCCACGGTGAGCGGAACGCCGATCCGCTCGCAAAGCTCGCGGCAGAAGGCCTCGTCGGCGTCGGCCCCCTCCCGCAATCCGTAGTTCACGTGCAGCGCCTCGACACGCGCTCCAAGCCGCAGCGCCACGTCGAGCAGGCAGACCGAGTCGCCGCCGCCGGACAGCAGCACGAGCAGCGGCTCTGCCGCCCGGACGAGCCCGGACTCGCGCGCGGCCTCGAGCGGGCGCTCCATCGCTACTCCCGCGCGTAGGCGCGGAACAGCCGGGCCGGCTCGTCGAAACCCTTCAGCTTCACGCTGCCGATGCCCTCGAAGCCCAGGTGCCCGGCATCGCGCACGGCCTCCATCACGGTGTCGGTGACGAGGACCTCGCCCCCCCGCGCCCGCGCCACCACGCGGGACACGAGGTTGACCTCGCGGCCGTAGTAATCGCCGTCGCGGTAGAGGGTCGCCCCGTAGTGGATCCCGACTCGCGGCTGCGGACGCTCGGGAAAGAGCCTCATGAAGCCAACCGCCCAGTCGGTCAGGGCGACCACGTCCTGGCCGACGATCATCGCCTCGTCTCCGATCGTCTTCACCACCCGGGCGTCGTCCGGGAGAGTGGCGATGATCCGCTCGACGAAGCGCTCCACGAAGGAGAGCGCCTCCTCCTCTCCCTCCTCCTCGGTGAAGCGGGTGAAACCGGCCAGGTCCGCGAAGGCGATCGCCACGCGCAGGCGGCCGAGCTCTTCGTCCCCGAGCTCGATCTCCATGTGGCCGACCACGTCCTGCTCGATGTAGTGCTGGAGGAAGCGCTGGTGGACGTAGTCCATGAGCGGCGACGCCAGCGGCAGCAGGTCCCGGGCGAGGTGCTCCATCTCCTCGGCCATCTCGAGGCCCGGCACGCCCTCCCGGATCAACGGCTCGTGCACGTAGATGTGAAACAGGCGCACCTCCGCGTCCGCGATCTGCGCCAGGGCCTGCCCGTAGACGCGGCAGAGCTGGAGGAAGGCGACGAGGGGGAAGCCTGCGGTGAGAACCGCGGCGACGTACTGGAGGGCGTGGAGGTCCTCGTCGGTTAGGTGCTCGAGCGTCTGGGGCGGCAGCCCGATGCTGGAGATGAAGCGCTCGATCAGGGCCGGCTCGAGCCCGCTCTCCTCCGTTGCCTCGTCGAGACTGCGCGCCTCGCGGTCCGTGGGGAACAGCTCCTCGACGAACCCGTAGGCCAGCCGGCCCTGTCGACTCGCCTCCCTGATCAGATCCAGGCTGTGCCCCCGCTCGCGTAGCCTCGCCACTATCCGGGCGTGTGCCGCCGCCGCCGGGGTCCAGCCGTCCCCGCTCGCGTCCGCATCCGGGATGACGCCGGTCTCCGCCCACCGTTTCAGCGTGGACGGCGACACGCCGGCGCGCTGGGCGGCCTCCCTGAGGGTCAGCCTCTTCTCTTCCACGGTCCTGAAGCTACAACGGCGGAGCCAAAGGGACCGGCTCCGCCGTTGGGCGCGGGCGTTACGGCCCGCTACGTAGGCCGGCGGCGTCTGCTTGGCGCCTCGCGGTGGATCTCCTCCCCACTCTCCGGCCTTCCGGCTCGCTTGCCGACAAGTTTCGCGCGCGCGCGTGTGTAGGTCAAGAATCTTTGACGCATGGACGGCATGAACGCCGAGCGAGTTGCCGCCGGATAGACTCGCGGCGCTGGCAGGCCACAGGGATGGAGGAGCTTTGAACTACTTCGTCACGGGTGCGACGGGCTTCATCGGCAGGCACCTCGTAGCCGAGCTCTTGAAGCGCGACGGGACCATCCACGTCCTGGTCCGAGAGGGCTCGCGCGGCAAGGCCGACGCCCTGGCGGAGCGTCTCCACGCGGAGGAGGGCAGAATCGTACCCGTGCCCGGGGACCTCTCCAAGCCGGCCCTGGGCGTCGAAGGCTTCGACGAGAAGACCGACCACCTCTTCCATCTCGCGGCCGTCTACGACGTGGACGCCGAGGAGGAGGCCTCCGTCAGGGCGAACGTGGAGGGCACCCGGAACGTCGTCGAGTTCGCCAACTCGCACGACGTCGGCCGCTTCCATCACACGAGCTCGATCGCGGTGGCCGGCCACTACCGCGGTGTCTTCCAGGAGGACATGTTCGACGAGGGACAGCGCCTGCCCCACCACTACCACCGCACCAAGTTCGAGTCCGAGAAGCTGGTGCGCGAGGGCGTGCAGACGAAGACGCTCGTGTACCGCCCGGGGATCGTCGTCGGCCACTCGGAGACGGGCGAGATGGACAAGATCGACGGTCCGTACTACTTCTTCAAGCTGCTCCAGCGCCTCCGTTACGCGCTGCCCGAGTGGTTCCCGCTCGCCGGCCCCGAGGGCGGGCAGACGAACGTCGTGCCGGTGGACTTCGTCGCCAAGGCGATGGACCACATCGCCCACCTACCGGACGCAGACCTGCCGTCCGACACGTTCCACCTCGTCAGCCCGGAGCCGATGACCGTGGGACAGACGCTCAACGAGTTCGCCAAGGCGGCCCACGCGCCGCGGTTCGCCCTGCGTATCGACCAGAACATGACGAACGCCATCCCCAAGCCCGTGCGCGCGGGGATCAAGGCGCTGCCGACGGTCAAGAAGATCCGCGAGCAGACGCTCCGCGACCTGGGCATCCCGCCGGCGGCAATGGAGAACCGCGACTTCTTCTGCACCTTCGACGCCCGTGACGCGCAGCGGGCGCTCAAGGGAACGGGCATCGCCGTGCCGCCCCTATCCACCTACGCGCCGCAGTTGTGGGACTACTGGGAGCGCAACCTGGACCCCGATCTCTTCCGGGAGCGGAGCCTCGCCAGCTCCATCAAGGGCAAGAAGATCCTCATCACGGGCGCCTCGAGCGGCATCGGCCTCGAGGCGGCGCTCAAGGTGGGCGAGGCGGGCGGCGAGGTGCTGCTGGTCTCACGCACGCGCGAGAAGCTCGAGGAGGTGGCGAGGCAAGTGGAGGAGCGGGGCGGCACCGCGCACGTCCACCCCGCCGACCTCTCGGACCTCGAGGACCTCGACCGCATGGCCCAGGAGGTGGTGGACGAGCACGGCGGGGTCGACGTGCTCGTGAACAACGCCGGGCGCTCGATCCGCCGCTCGATCAAGGCCTCGTACGACCGCTTTCACGACTTCGAGCGCACCATGCAACTGAACTACTTCGGCGCGCTCAAGCTGATCCTCGCGTTCCTGCCCGGCATGCGCGAGCGCAAGTCGGGGCACATC
>JBKPHP010000135.1:0-2925 GCA_046729895.1 Actinomycetota bacterium | reverse complement strand
ACTTCTCGGACCGGATCGTGCTCAGCAGGGGCGCCCGGGTCGGCGGAGACCTCAACTACGGTGACGAGCGTCCAGTCGTGGCCCCCGGCGCGGTCGTCGGCGGCGAGACGAAGAAGATCGACGTCGGCGATGCGTTCCCGTTTTCGGGATTTGCCGTCCTGCTGGCGATATGGCTGGCCGTTTCGGTCTCCTCGCTGCTGCTCGGACTAGTGCTGCTGGCCTTTGCCCCGCGCGCGGCCGACGCGGCCGACGGCGTCGGGCGCGACGCGCCGGGGCCTTCGATCGGCTGGGGAGCACTGCTGGTCTTCGGGCTGCCCATCCTCGCCGTGCTGGCGCTCGTCACGCTGATCGGGATTCCGCTCGGGGTCGGCCTGCTGCTGGCACTGCTGCCCATCTACGCGGTGGGCTACGTCACCGGCGCGTGGCTGCTGGGCCGGCGGATCGTCAGGCCCGCGACCAGCCGGTTCGTGGCCTTCCTGGTGGGCTGGGCGATCCTGCGCGTGGTCGCGCTGATACCGATCGCCGGCGGGCTCGGCTGGCTTGCTGCCACCGTGTTCGGGCTGGGCGCGCTTATCGTCGCCGCCTGGCGCGCGCGCCGCCCGTCTCCTTCCGCGCCCGTCGCCCCCGCCACCGGCACCTGAGCCTGGTTCCCGCGACCTGCTGCGAGCGATCGGGCGAGGCTCCACGCGCGCCTGCGGCCTCGAGGTGGCCGGGTCGACTACCTTGGCCGACCGCGACGCCATCGGGGCCATCGAAGGCGACACAAGAGCCCACCCGCAGTGTGGACGGCGACCCGACACCTGGTGGATGCGGGCCTCGTAGAAGACCCGCTCGGGATCGCTCGCTGCTGCGCCACCTACTTACCAGCAGAGTGCCGCATTCCGATGAAAACGAGAGCGGCGCTCGCTACCGCTCCCATGGGATTGCATCACTCTCGTTGGGGGCCGGTCTTTGGCGACTATCGGTTCTCAGGCGCGAAGCGTGTGCGAATGAAACCCGCGGGAGGCAGGCCTTGAGCTTCGGGCCATGGAACCGTTTGCGGCCTGCTAGTCCGAGCAGCGGGCGGCCATGGGGTGGTCTCCGGAGTGTTTGTCTCGGAGCTGCAGGTTGACGTGCCCGATGTGAGTGTCCTCTGAAGTCCACGCGTCGGTGAAGTTCGAGTCGCGGAGTCTGCTTGCTCGTTGACTCGCGCCCGCCTCATCGGCGTGGTCGCTCGCGCCGCGCAAGTCCGCGCCGGCGAAGTTGGTGTGGTTTCCGTGAGTCCAGCTGAGGACTGCCCTCGGCATGTAGGCCTCTTTGAATTCGGTCACGTCAAGATTTGCCCGCGCCATGAACGTCTCCACGAGGCAGGCCCGGTCATGCTTTGCCTCGGACAGATCGGCCAAGGTGAGATCGGAACCAGACAGCGTCTTGCCGGGCGTCAATTCCTCGTCTGGGCCCTTGCGGTAGCGGACCTCGTTGAGCCCAGTCCACGGCGCGTCCACGCGAGATGCCGCGTAAATCAGGATGCCCAAGGCTGCGACTCCGAGCACGATGGCCGCCAACTCGCTCACGACTGCCTATCGATCCCGTATGCCAGCAGCGAGACGCCGTCTCTCTGACCCCCGCCACGGGTTGCGTGAGGCCCATCCCTCATGGCGCGACTCTAAGTCAATCCAATCGCGGCACAGGGAGGGGTCGCCAGAGGGAACGATCGAGCAGGTGCTCGCGTGGGTGGCGACGACCCGGAGCGGGCACGCGTCGCGCTCGAAGCGGAGCGGGCCGGGCAGCAGCGCTCGACGCTGATCGCCCGGTTGGAGCGGCTGGCGGAGTAGCTCACTCAGTTGGGGGATGCGGGCCGTGTCGCGCTGGCCCGCTACCCCCTGCCGAGTGTGGTCCGGCTACCCCTTCTTCTTGTCGGGCGGTGGGCTCTTGCCCTGCCCGACCTTAGCCCCGACATACCCGCCGACCGCGCTCTGCGCCAGTGGCACGATCACGTCCGTGACAGTCCGCGCTCCTCGCGCTTGGGGTTGTCCTTCGTGTCCATCCGGTCGCTCATCAAGACCTCCTTCTCGTTTGGTAGGCCCTAGGAAGCTTGACTGCGGGAGCGGCGGACAGGCCGGGCTCAGCGCGCTATTAGCGGCGTCGCGCTCCGTTTTTTTCAGTTTTTTTCGCGACGAGGTCGAAGACTGCGCGGCGAGACTCGCGCGCTCTATGCCACCCCACCCTCGACCGCAGACGCGGGCGCTCAGGGGACGACGACGCGGCGGTGCTCCCACGGCCTCGTCAACAGCATGTGGCACGAGAGGCAGACGGCCATCAGGTTGTCGGGGTCGAAGCCGCCCGGTCCGTCCGGCCCGAGCCCGTCGACGTGGTGCACGGCCCGCGACGGGCGCTCGCAGCCTCGACCTCGCAGGTCGGGCGCTCGGCGCGGATCGCCAGCGACAGCCGCTCCCACCTGCGCGGCTCCCTGCCGCGCGTCCACGGGCTCGGGCGTCGGTGCTCGGGGCAGAAGCCCTCGACCTGGATCGAGGGGCAGCCGGCGTGACCGCAGCGCTGAAGGAGCGCCATCGGCAGATCATCCCAGTGGCGGGCATCGGACTCGCCCGCAGCGACAGGGACTTACCCGAGCGAGAGCTGGTCGGGATGGACCTCGACCTCCGGCGTCGGCGGTAGCGCAACCTCGGTGCCACTCGGCCCCGGCGGCGCGTGCGCGTCGTATCTGGGGACCAAGTTCGGGACAAAAAATCTGCCGGTACCGCGAAAGGAACCGCTGACCATCCACCGAGCGACGCTCAGTCAGCCCACCAGTCTCGCTGACCCTCCACGTCTTCCCGCGGGTTCTCGCCGAGGTTGGGCGCGCCGAAGACGAGGATCTCGAGGCCCTCCGGCCCGGCCTCGTACCCTCGCCATGTACCGGGCGGAACGCGCACGACGTCCCACTTC
>JBKPHP010000134.1:0-9437 GCA_046729895.1 Actinomycetota bacterium | reverse complement strand
GCTTCAACAGCGCCTCGCCGCGCTCCGGATGCGTCTGCTCACGGCCGCGGAACATGATCGTGACCTTGACGCGGTCGTCGCGCTCGAGGAAGCGGACCACGTGGCTCTTCTTCGTCCTGTAGTCGTTGTCCGCGATCTTGGGCCGCAGCTTGATCTCCCGCACGTTCACCTGCTTCTGGTGTCGCCGGGCTGCCTTGGCCTTCTGCTCCTGCTCGTACTTGTACTTGGAGTAGTCGAGCACCCGGCACACCGGCGGGCGGGCGTCCGGCGCCACCTCCACCAGGTCCAAGTCGCGCTCGTGCGCATAGGCGAGCGCCTCCTCGGTCCTGAGTACGCCGACCTGGTTGCCGTCTTCGTCGATCAGCCGGACCTCCGGCACGCGGATCCGCTCGTTGACGCGGGTCTCGTCACGCTCCGGCGGGCGCCGATCTAGCCTGCGGGGGATCGGCACTAGGCGGGGGCGCTGCTAGGCGTCAAAATCGAATGGTCGGCGAGTCGGGAGAGGGCACGGCGCGTCAGCGGCGGCGGATGCGCGTGAAACCGGTGCCCTTCATTCGCTCGCGAGTATAACCCGTGCGGGTCTGGTCGCTGGTCGCTAGTGGCCAAGACTGTCTACCGCCGCTCGGCGATGTCGGCCAGCGCCTTGCGCGCGAACTCGGCCACCGGCACCGCACCGAGGTCGCCCTCGCGGTGGCGCCGCACGGCCACACGGCCGGTGCTCTGCTCTTCGTCGCCGACCACCAGCATGTACGGCGCCTTGCGCAGCTCGCCGGCGCGGATCTTCTTGGAGATCGACTCGGAGCGATCGTCGACTTCCACGCGCAACCCGGCGGCACGCAGCTCCTCCGCCACCTGGGCCGCGTACTCCGAATGGCGGTCCGCGATCGGCAGCACCAGCGCCTGTAGGGGGGCGAGCCAGAGGGGGAACTCGCCCGCGTAGTGCTCGATGAGGATCCCGATGAACCGCTCGAAGGACCCCAGCAGCGCACGGTGGATCATCACCGGCTGGTGCTCGGCGTTGTCCGCGCCCGTGTAGGAGAGCTCGAACCGGTCGGGCATCTGGTAGTCGAGCTGCACCGTGCCGAGCTGCCACGTGCGACCGATCGAGTCCGTCATGTGGAGGTCGACCTTGGGTCCGTAGAAGGTGCCCTCACCCTCGTCGACCTCGTAGTCGAGGCCCTGGGTCCGCAGCGAAGCGGCGAGCGCCTCCTCCGCGCGGTCCCATACCTCGTCCGCCCCCAGGCGGTGCTCGGGCCGCGTCGAGAGGCGAAGCTCGGGTTCGAAGCCGAACTGCTCGTAGATGAAGTAGCCGAAATCCAGGCAGCGGATCACCTCGTCCTCGATCTGCTCGTCGGTGCAGAAGATGTGACCGTCGTCCTGGGTGATGTGGCGCACCCTGAGCAGGCCGTGGAGCGTTCCGCTCGGCTCGTGGCGATGGACGAGCCCCTGCTCCGCGTAGCGGACGGGGAGGTCGCGGTAGGAGCGGCGCTCGCGCTTGTAGACCTGGATATGGGCGGGGCAGTTCATGGGCTTCAGGCCCATCGGGCGCTCCTCGACCTCGGTGAAGTACATGTTGTCCCGGAACTTGTCCCAGTGGCCGGACTGCTTCCAGAGGTCGACGTCGTAGAGGATGGGCGTGCGGACCTCCTCATAGCCACGGCGGACGTTCTCGACCCGCCAGAGCGTGGTGAGCTCGTTCCAGATCTGGGTGCCGGCGGGGAGCCAGAACGGCGAACCCGGCGAGAGCTCGCTGAACATGAACAGATCGAGCTCGCGGCCGAGCTTGCGATGGTCGCGGGCCCGCGCCTCCTCGAGCCGGCGCAGATGCTCTTCGAGGTCCGCGGTGGATAGGAACGCGGTGCCGTAGATGCGCGTCAGCATCTGCCGGCTCGGGTCGCCGCGCCAGTACGCGCCGGCGACCGATGTGAGCTTGAAGGCCTTGATCCGCTTGGTGCTCGGGCCGTGCGGGCCGCGGCAGAGATCAGTGAACGGTCCATTGCGGTAGAGCGAAACCGTCTCCACGTCCTCGTCGTCGATCAGGCCCTGGATGAGCTCGACCTTGTAGTCCTGCCCCTCTGCTCGGAAAAGCTCGATCGCCTCCTCCGCGGGCAGCTCCGCGCGCTCGAACGGCTCGTCGGCCCGGATGTGCTCGCGCATCCGCTGCTCGATGCGATCGAAATCGGCCTCGGAGACCTTGACGCCCTCCGGGAACTCGAAGTCGTAGTAGAAGCCTTCCTCGATCGGAGGGCCGATCGAGATCTTCACCCCCGGGTAGAGCTCCATCACCGCCGTCGCAAGCACGTGCGCCGCGTCGTGCCGGACGAGCCACAACGGCCCGCCGCCGTTCTCGGCGCTCTTCGCGGTGACGATCTCGATCCTGTCGCCCTCGCGCAGCGGGGCGTCCAGGTCCTGCAGGGCCGGTCCGCCGCCATCGCGGGTGACCCGCACCCCGAGCGCGGCTCGTGCCAGCCCCTCCCCTATCGCGCGCGCCGCGTCGGCGCCCGTGGCGTCGTCGTCGAGCTCCAGGAAGCTGCCGTCCGGAAGAGTGACTGTCATTCCCGCTCCACGGTAGCGCCGAGAGCCGCGCCCAACACTGCGAGCTCGCCCTCCAGGGCCCGCGTCACGAGAAAGCGCTCGCGCACACGCTCCCGGCCCGAACGGCCCATCTGGATGGCGAGGCCCGGGTCCCGCACCAGCTCCACGATGCGGGCCGCGGTCTCCTCGGAGGTTTCCGTGAGATAGCCGTCCAGGCCATCGCGTACCTGGAGCGGCAGACCTCCCTGAGGATTTCCCACCACCGGCGTGCCCTTCCACAGCGCCTCGGAGGCGGCCAGGCCGAACCCCTCGCGAAGCGCCCGGTGCAGCGCGACTCGCGCCAGGCGCTGCAGGGCGCCGAGCTCGAGGTGCCCAACCCCCTCGTAGCTGGTGAGCAGGTGGAACCCCGGCTGGTCGCCCGCGTAGTCGCTCACCTCCTTCGCCGCGTGCCAGCCCGTCGTGTCGGCCGGGTCGAGCTCGGCGGCTAGGACGAGCTGGAGTTGCGGCAGCTCTTCGCGCGCGAGCGCGAAGGCCTCGACTGTTGCGTGCGGATCCTTCCACCGATCCAGCCGCATGAGCTGGAAGACGAATGGCCAATCGAGGTCGACGCCCAGCGGACGCACAGCCCTGCCGGCCAGGCGGGGCGTGGACTCCAGGTTCCGCGGGCTGAGGGGGTCGATCCCGGGCGGGGACCGGCGCAGGCGTGGGCCGCGCATGTCCTCGGGCGCGAAGGAGTCGTCCGGGACCGCGACGACGGCGCACTCCTGGGCGAGCGGCTGCGCCCTCTCGAGGAGCGGCGGGTCGGGCCGGGAGGCATCGAGGTGGCAGCGCCATACCAGGCGCTCGTCAAGGGCCGGGCAGAGCCCGAGCACCGCCGGGTCGTGAAGCACGATCGCGTCCCAGCCCTCTTCCAGGGGGGACGCGGCCCGGGCGCAGGCCGCGAGGTAGGCGTCCCAAGCCGGATCGTCCACGGCGGTCTCGGCCCCCTGGAACCCGTCCTGCAGGGCCCTCGCCACCTGCTGCAGCTCGGGATCGCCGAACAGCACGCGCCACTCGACCTCGAGGCCTGCGTCCACCGCCAGCGGCAGCAGGGCGCTCAGCAACTCGGGGACCCGGCCTCCGTGCGCACCGCTCAAATGCAGCACCCGCGCCCCTCTCACAGGCGCTGCGGCTGCCCTTACCGCGTCTATCGCCTCCACTCCGGCCACGGGCGCGTGGGCCGCGAGGGAGCCCCGCGCGACCGCCATCGGCTGCAGGTCCGCGCTCACGGGGGCAGCGTACTTCCACCCCTGAGAAGTGTGACGCCCATCACACTACGAACACGCGTTCGGGGTACCGTGTGATCGATAGGGCCGACGCAGGGAAGGCGCTTAGCGCGCCACCGCCGGCTCTCGCCCCGCCACGACTGCGGTCGCCGGTGGGACCGCCCCGAGGGGCGGGGACCCGACGCACGGAGGTGAACTCGTGCGCAAGCTAATCGCCAGCATGCTGGCCGTAGCCGTCGTGGGCGTGCCCACCGCGTTCGCGGCCGGAGACGGCAATCAAGCGCCCAAGAGCCACAAGCTTGTCCACCAGACGACGCTGGACAGGCAGTGGAAGCACACCAAGCGCGTCCTGCGCAAGACAGCGCGCAAGCGCGGAACGGGGCCCGACGCCGCGATCCCGCCGCAGCTCGAGCAGATCGCCCAGTGCGAGTCGCACAGCGACCCGCACGCGATCGGTGGCGGCGGCACCTACCGCGGCAAGTACCAGTTCGACATGGGCACCTGGGCCTCGGTCGGCGGCCAGGGCGACCCCGCCTCGGCACCGGAGGCCGAGCAGGATCGCCGCGCGGCGCTGCTCTACGCCCGCTCCGGCCCGAGCCAGTGGCCCGTCTGTGGCGCCTAGCGGACGCCGGTCGCTGGTCGCTGGTTCCTAGAGCTTGACCCTCTGCCGTTCCCAGCGACTAGCGACCAGCGACTAGCCCCTTACAACTTGGCTCCCCGGCACGATGTCGTCCGCTCCATCTTCCCACCGCACCCAGGCCTTGTGGCCGCCGTCGTAGTCCGGCGCCCATAGGACGAGGGTGGCGGGCTTGTCCCAGACGGTGCAGCGCTCCGCGGACTCCCCGTCGAGCCCACGCCAGATGCGGACGAACGGGTTCGATTCGAGCTCGTCTCCGATGGTGGTGGGGTCGGTGTGGCCCGGACGCACCGAAGTCTGGGGCGGCAGCTTCAGCAGCACCTCCATGATCGAGCGCCGCAGGTCCTCGAAGCCAGTGGAGCCGGGCGCCTTGACCCCGCCGACGGACCGCTTGAAGAGCGTGTCGCCGGTGAAGACCTCCGCGCCGTCCACGAGCAGCGAGAGCATCCCCGCCGTGTGACCGGGGGTATGGAGCGGCTCGATCTCGAGCCCCCCGACCGTGAGCGTCTCACCCGGCTCGATGGTGCGGTCCACGTCGAGCAGCTGCTTCGCCTCGAGCGGATGGGCGAGGATCTCAACCCCTAGCCGCTCCTTGAAGACGTGGTTCTCCGCGACGTGGTCCTGGTGGTGGTGGGTGAGAAGGAGATGCCCGACGTCGAGGTCGTGGCGGTCGATCGCCTCGAGCAGCGGCTCGGGCGGGCCCCCCGAGTCGATCAGGACCCCGGCTCCGCCCGGCTCGTCGGCGACGAGGTAGGCGTTGGAGAGCCACCCCGGGTGCATTGAGCGCTCGACGATCACGATGGCACCGTAGCGTGCCGGTGACCCGGCCATCCGGGCGGGTCCCTGTCGCGGTGACTCAGCGCTGCGAGGATGCACCCGTGGACGACCTCCGAGCGGCGTTCCCGGTCTTCGAGCAGCTCGCCTATCTGAACGCCGGCACCAACGGACCCGTTCCGAGCGTGGCGGTCGAGGCCGCGGCGGCCGAGCTGCGGCACCAGGCCGAAACGGGGCGCGGCGACCAAGCGTTCTTCGAGGACAGGGTGCTTGCGCCCGTGGATGAGCTGCGGCGACGGGTGGCCGCGCTGCTCGCCTGCGAACCGGAGGAGCTGGCGCTGACCGACTCCACCACCGGGGGCGTGAACACGGTGCTTTCGATGCTCGAGCTCGGCCCGGACGACGAAGTACTCACGAGCGACGAGGAGCACCCGGGGGTGCTCGCCCCGCTGGGAGCCGGCATGGCCCGGCGAGGATTCGATGTGCGGTCGGTGGCGTTCGACGACTTGCCAGGCGAAGTGGGACCGCGGACCCGCCTGGTGGCCGCGTCGCACGTCTCCTGGGTCAGCGGCCGCGTGGTGGACGCGGCCGCGCTCGCCACGGCGGGGGCGCCGGTGCTGCTGGACGGCGCTCAGGGCCTGGGCGCCGTTCCGGTCGACGTCCGCGCGCTCGGCTGCGACTTCTATGCGGCGTCGGGACAGAAGTGGCTCTGCGGCCCCAACGGGCTCGGCTATCTGTTCCTGCGGGCCGAGCGCATAGGCGAGCTCGTCCCTCCCTGGGCGGGCTACGGCTCGCTCGCGCACACCGAGCGCCCCCTCGACCTGATGCTTCACGAGGACGCGCGACGCTTCGAGGCGGGCGTGGTCGCTCCCCACCAGTCCGCGTGGGCACTGGCGGCTCTCGACGTGCTTGACGGCTTCGGCATGGCGGACGTTCACGAGCGGGCGGTGCGGCTCGCCGCGCGGCTCGCCTCAGAGCTCGACGAGCGCGGCCTGACCGTGGCCCCCCGGGGAGATTCCACGCTCGTGTCGTGGGAGTCGGCGGACCCGGCGGGCGACACCCTTGCGCTCCGGGAGCAGGGGTTCGTGGTCCGCCATCTGCCGAGGCGGCCGTACGTTCGCGCCTCGGTTGGGGCGTGGACCAGTGACGAGGAGCTCGAGGACCTGCTGGCGCTCGTTGCCTGAGCGGTCCGCCGCTACTTGTTGGTCATGATCACAATGCCGTACACGACCGCAGCGCCCACCGCGGTCAACGCCACCGCGCACATGGCGCCGAACAGGACGGCCTCGGCGGTCCGCCCGGACCGGGACAGGTCGAGCGCCCTGGCGCCACCGAGGATTGCGAAGGCGTAGGCAGCGGTCGTCCCGATGCCTGCCAGCAGCGATACCCAGACGACCTCCAGCAGGCTGTCCACGTCGACGATCTCCGCGAGCAGGGGCACTAGCCCGCCTCCGCGGCCGTCACGGCGGGGCCCCGCTGCGCGCGGCGCGCAAACAGGACCGCCGCGCCGACCAGGATGAGGACCGACACGACGATCGGCCCGACCGCGCCCGTGCCGAAGATACGCGTGATCCCGTAGGTGAGGGCGCCGATCGAGGCCGCCGCGGGCAAGGTCAGAACCCAGGCGACCACTATGTTGCCGGCCACACCCCAGCGGACCGCTGACAGGCGCTTGGCCGCCCCGGAGCCGATCACCGCGCCGGAGATGGTGTGTGTCGTGGAGAGCGGGAAGCCCACGTGCGAGGAGGCGAGGATCACGGCGGCGCCGGCGCCCTGCGCCGCGAAGCCCTGCGCCGAGTCCATCTTGTGGATGCGGCTGCCCATGGTCTTGATGATTCGCCAGCCGCCGGCATAGGTGCCGAGCGCGATCGCGCTGGCGGCGGACACCACGACCCAGTCGGGGACGTGGAAATGCGCTTGCGAGATCGAGCCGTTGGCGACCAGGGCGAGGGTGATCACGCCCATCGTCTTCTGGGCGTCGTTCGTGCCGTGGGCCAGCGCGAGGAGCCCGCCCGAGACGACCTGCCCGGCGCGAAATCCCGCGCCGACGGGCCCCGGCCTCTGGCGACCCACGATCCGGTAGATCAGGAGAATGGCGAGCCCGGCCGTGGCGAAGGCCAGGACGGGCGCCACGAGCGCCGGGATCATGACCTTGCCGAGGACTCCCTCAGCAAGCACCGCGTTCGCTCCCTCTGCCGCGAAGGCGGACCCGATCATGCCGCCGATCAGTGCGTGCGAGGAGCTCGAGGGCAGTCCGAAGTACCAGGTGATGAGGTTCCATGCGATCGCTCCGATCAATCCGCCGAACACGATCAACGGAGTGATGAGGTCGGCCTGCACCACGTCATTCGCCACCGTCGCCGCGACCTCGAGCGAGATGAACGCGCCGACGAAGTTGAGCGCCGACGCGTAGCCGACCGCCAGCCGCGGCGGCATCGCGCGGGTCGAGATCGAGGTCGCCACCACGTTCGCGGTGTCGTGGAAGCCGTTGGTGAAGTCGAAGGCAAGCGCCGTCGCCACGACGATCACGACGATTACGTCGGAGCTCACGCGGACCTACGAGTTCTTGAGCGCGATGCCCTCGATGATGTTCGCCACGTGCTCGGTAGCGTCGATCGCCGACTCGAGCCGCTCGAAGATGTCCTTCCAGCGGATCACGACCATGGGGTCGATGCCGTTGTCGAAGAGCGACGCCACCGCCTCGCGGACGATCCGGTCGCCGTCGTTCTCGAGGCGGTTGATCTCCACCGTGTAGTGCGAGATGTCCTTGAAGCCGCGCAGCCGGGGAAGCGCCTCGGCGATCTGCCGGCCCGCCTCGTGGAGCACGGTGGCCAGCTGCTGAGCCTGCACCATCGGCGCCTCGATCTTGTAGAGGCCGAGGTAGTCGGCGACCTCCTCCGTGAAGTCGACCACGTCGTCCAGCGCCGAGGCGAGCGCATAGATGTCCTCACGGTCAATGGGGGTCACGAAAGTCTGGTTGAGCCGCTGGATGATGTCGTGAGTTATCCGGTCCCCGTCCTGCTCGCAGATGAGGATGTCCCGCGCGAGCTCGCTCCGGTCGGGATAGTCGCGGAGCATCTCCTCGAGCAGAGCCGCGGCGCGCCGGATGTTGCCGCCCGCCTCCTCGAACAGGTCGAAGAACTCACGTTCCCTCGGCGCGATGACGCTGGAGAGGCGCACCCGAGGGGACGGTACCAGGGAGGGCGGCCGCTAAACCGGATCGAACCGCGCTTGCTCGATGCGGCGCGCCACGACGTCCCCGGCCTCTCCGCCGAGTACGCGGCGCACGGCGGCCGCGCTAGCCGCGTGGTCGTAGGCCACCCGCCGCAGCTCCACCTCCGCCCCTTCCGCCACCAGACCGTAGGCCGCCCGACGATCGCCGTCGAACGGCATGCCGACGCTGCCCGGGTTGATCAGCTCGACCCCGCCGGCCCTCCGCCGGAACGCCAGGTGGGTGTGCCCGAAGACGAGCCGCCTCGCCTCAACGCCGCCTAGCAGCTCGGCCTCCTCGGCGCTCGGCTCGGGGAGGAAGCTCTTCACGTCCGATGCCGGCGAGCCGTGGCAGTAGAGGGTGCCGTCGCGGGAGAGCGTCTCCGGAAGTCCCGCGAGCTCGTCGACGAGCTCTGGCCCCAAGAGCTCGCGGCAGCGGCCGATGGCGACCTGCACCTGGTCCGGCGCATCGTTGGGGACGGCGGTCCAACGCTCGCCATTCCCACGGATCCAGTCCGCGTCGAGCTCCTTGAGCCGCTCGACCGTCTGCCGCGGCCAGGCCCCGAACAACGCGTAGTCGCCGCCGAGGAGGTAGCGCGTCACACCCGCTTCTCCTGCGTCGGCGAGCACCGCCTCTAGCGCGGGCAGATTGCCGTGCACGTCGTAGATGAGAGCGAGCATCCGCGGAGGTTTAGCGCAGGCTCGGTCCAGGCATCCTGCAGGGGAACGGGACTCGACGCGAGGGCGGTGCTCGATGTGCTTCAAGCGCGATAGGACCGAGCGACGGGAGGAGGCGCGACGGCGCCTGGCTGAGCAGCCGATCGAGCGGCCCGGCCCCACCACCCGTCCCCGGGGCAACTCGGACGTGGACCAGCGCGACCTGCGGCGAAGCCTGGAGCGCCTGGAGGCCCTGGTGGGCCGTTAGACGACGCGCCGGCGGTCCGCTTCGTGCTAGGCCGCGGGCTTCACGTCGACGCTCCCAGAGCTAGTGCCCTTCAGCCCGCGGCCGGTACGCA
>JBKPHP010000133.1:0-4808 GCA_046729895.1 Actinomycetota bacterium | reverse complement strand
CCCTACTAGTGCCTAAATCCCGCCAAAACGCGCCGAATCATGCCTAATCGGCGGGTGTAAAGAGGACGCCTCGAGTCAGCCGCGATGCCGCCTGTGGAGCGGGATTCGGGGGCTTCGTGGCCCGAGCGGCCCCGACTCTTCCCATGCAGAAGGTCGTGGGTTCGAATCCCATCAGCCGCTCTCTCGTCCGCGCTCGATTCGGATGTTGGCGCGTCCGGGGCTAGCGGCCTGTCAGATCCAGGCCACTGAGCTTCCAGTCGCCGTTCTCCTTGACCAGGCCGACCTCGGTCTTGCGATTCTGCAGGCTTACGGTGGCCTTGGCCTGGTCGCCGTCGACGGTCACGTCGGTCACTTCCACGTTCCGGGCTTCCTTCAGGGCGTCGCCGGCGAAGGCGAGCCCGAGGCCGAAGAGCTTCTCACAGCTCTGCTTCTTCCCGCCCCTCGTCGTCGATTGGTCCGCGATCCTCTCCCTGCCCTTCTCGGAGATCGAGTCGCAGACCTCCTTGGCGTCCTTGTCGGCGAGCGCGTTGTAGATGTTCTTGACGGTCTGCTTGACGTCCTTTTCGTCAGAGTTGTTGCTGCCGCACGCACCGAGCGCAAGCGCCGCGACGGCCGCGGCGACGGTAAGCGAGCGGCGGGTCATGGGCGCCGCAGCATAGAAGCGTCGGCGGTCAGCTGCGCAGCGCTTCGTCGAGGGTCTCGTTCACGAGCTCGTCCGCGCGCGGGTTTCCCTCCCGCCGCACGCTCCGCACCGACCAGTGATCGAACTCGCGAAGGGCCCGCATTGCCTCGAGATACAGGGGCTTCAAGCCGGCGTGCTTGACCTTGTACTCGCCTCCGATCTGGCGCGCGACCAATTCGGAGTCGTTGACCACCTCCACCTGCCGGGCGCCGAGCTCGCGGGCCAGCTCGAGGCCGAGCAGCAGCGCCCGGTACTCGGCCACGTTGTTCGTGCCCTGTCCGAGGTAGGCGCTGCGCTCCGCCAGCTCGTCCCCGTCCGGGCTGGTGGCTACTGCCGCGGCCGCCGCGGGACCGGGGTTGCCGCGGGCCCCGCCGTCGACATGGACGACGACCTTGTCCATCTGCCGGGCGCTAGCCGCCGGGGGACGGCGCGAGCGCCTCAGGAACCCGGTAGATCATCGCTCGGACCCCACCCGGCTGATCAGCCGGCCGTCCGAGTCCATGCTGGCGTTCCACTCGCGCAGGTCCTCGTCGATCTCCCGTATCTCCTCCCCCTTCTCGAGCATCACGACGGGGTCCGCTTCATCGCCCAAGTCCACCCGGAAGCGATACCAGGACAGCTCCCAGGCCACTATCACCGCGACCGCGCTTTGCTGATCGAGCTCCGGAAGCGCTGTGATCCACGGCGGTCCCAGCGTCCGGGCCACCCCGGCGACGGTTCGCTGGTGCTCCGAGCCGTTGAACAGCTCGAGCGCGCGCTCCACCTTGACCTCGGCTGTGGTGGGGACGGCGCGGACGTGTCGGGGGTCCTTGGGCCGCGAGCGTGGCGGCGACGGTGGTAGCTGGGGCTCCTCCTCTACGGCAGGCTCGCCATCACTGCCGAATCCCGGCTGGGCGGTCGCGGATGGCGGCTGCGGGGGTGGCTCGGGCTCGCGGCGGCGGCGCAGGCGGCTGAGAAGCGGGTGGCGAGGCTCGGCGCGGGGGACGCGGCTCGGCACGTCGCCGGCCGCGGACTCGCGGATCCAGCCATGGTGCTGGGCACGAGAGAAGCACAACTCGCAAACGCGGTACCGCTTGCCTCCCGGGGCGAGGAACGGCTCGGTTCGCTCCCCCTTCAGGATCGTGCGGCCACAGACGTCGCAGGTGACGTTGTCGTGAACGGGCCGGAGCTCCTTTCTCACCGTGCTTCGATCATACGGCCCGCCCGGCTAAGGCCTATGCCCTGACCGCCTCGCTCTCCTCCTGGGCCCGCTGGACGACCTGCTGGGCGAGGTGCGCCGGCACCTCCTCGTAGCGGGCCAGGTCCATCGAGTATTCGCCACGCCCTCCTGTAATCGCGCGCAGGTCGGGCGCGTAGCTGAGCATCTCGGCCATCGGCACCTCGGCCTGTACCTCCGTCAGCGCCCCCTTCGGCTCCATGCCGAGCGGCCTGCCGCGGCGCGAGTTGAGGTCTCCGATCACGTCGCCGACGACGTCCTCGGGCACCAGCACGCGGACCGTCATGATCGGCTCCATCAGCACGGGTTGCGAGTTCTGCATCGCATCTTTGAAGGCCATCGAGCCCGCGATCTTGAACGCCATCTCGGAGGAGTCGACGGAGTGATGCTGGCCGTCGAACAGCCGCACCTTGACGTCCTTGACCGGGTAGCCGGCAACCACGCCGGCGCCCATGGCCTCCTGGACGCCCTTCTCCACCGCCGGGATGAAGCCGCCCGGTATGACCCCGCCCTTGATCGCGTTCTCGAACTCGAAGCCGGCCCCCTGCTCCAGCGGCTCGATCTCGATCTGGCAGTCGGCGAACTGGCCCCGCCCGCCGGTCTGCTTCTTATACCGAGCGTGTGACTTTGCGCTTCCCTTGATCGTCTCCAGGTAGGGCACCCGCGGGGGCTTCAGGGTCACCTCAGCGCCGAAGCGCTCCTTCATCCGCGCGACGATCACCTCCACATGTACCTGCGTCAGCCCGGCGACGATCTGCTCCCCCGTCTGCTCGTCGCGGTGCACGTCGATAGTGGGATCCTCTTCCTGAAGGCGCCTGAGCGCCGTGAAGACCTTCTCCTCGTCCCCCTTCGCCTTCGGCTCGATCGCGAACGCCATCACAGGGTTGGGCATCTGGGGCAGCCGCAGAGGAATCTCCTCGTCCTTACTCGACAGCACGTCGCCGGCTCGGGTCTCCTTGAGCTTGGCCACCGCCCCGATGTCCCCCGGGCCGAATTCGTCGGCGTGCGCGGAATGCTCCTTGCCCTGCGGCACGAGCAACTGGCCGACCCGCTCCTTGTTGTGGCTGCGGCAGTTGAGCAGCTGGCTGTCGTGCTTGAGGACCCCCTGGTAGACGCGGAGGAGGTTCAGCCGCCCCGTGAAGGGATCCGAGAGCGTCTTGAACACGAATGCCACGAGGTCCTTGGACTCGTCCGGCTCGAGCTCGGTCCCGTCCACCTGGATTGGCCCCTTCCTGGCCGGAGACGGAAGGTCCTCCACGAAGGCGTCCAGCAGGCGATTGGTGCCGAGGTTCTTGGTCGCGACGCCGCACGTGACCGGAAAGATCCGGCCCTCGGTGACCCCGGTCTTGAGGGCGCCCGCGGTCTCGTCGTGCGTGATCTCTTCGCCCTCGAGGTAGCGCTCCATCAGGTCGTCCGACACCTCGGCCACCTCATCCATAAGCTTCTCCCGGTACTCATCGGCCTGGGGCCGCAGGTCGTCGGGGATGTCGACCTCCCGGGCGTTCCCCCGGGCGGCGCCCTCGTAGCGGAAGGCCTTCATGTCGATCAGGTCCACGATCCCCTCGAGCTCGTGCTCCGAGCCGATCGGGATCTCGGTGGCGACCACGTGCTGGCCGAAGGCCTGCTTAAGCGAATCGAGCGCGCGGAAGAAGTCGGCCCGCTCGCGGTCGAGCATGTTGACGAAGATCAGGCGCGCGAGCCCGAGGTCCTCGGCGCGCTGCCAGAGGCGGTCGGTGGTCACCTCGACGCCCATGACGCCGTTGACCAGGAAGACGGCCCCCTCGCAGACGCGCAGCGCCGCCAGCGCGTCAGCCACGAAGCTCGGCTCGCCGGGGGTGTCCATCAGATTGATCTTGCGGTCCTGCCAGTGGAATGAGGAGACGCTCGCCGCGATCGACATCTCGCGGGACTTCTCGTCGGGCGCCGAATCGGAGACCGTCGTGCCGTCGACCACCGAGCCCAGCCGGTTGGTGACGCCCGCCTCGAACAAAAGTGCCTCGTTCACGGACGTCTTCCCGCTGCCCCGGTGGCCGACCAAGGCCACGTTGCGGATCCTCTTCGCGGCTTCGTGCGCCATCCGGCTCCTTCCGTCGTTCGCCTCGGCGGAGCCTACACGGGCCGTGCCGGTCGTCCCGCGCGGGGATGTGCCTTTTCGTAGACGGCCTTCAGGCGCTTCGACTCCACCCGTGTGTACGTCTGCGTCGTACTGATCGAGGCATGTCCCAAGAGCTCCTGGATGACTCGCAGGTCCGCGCCGCCTTCGAGCAAATGGGTCGCAAACGAGTGCCGGAGGGTATGGGGAGTCACGCCTCCGTGAACTTCGGCGCGCCTGACCTGGCGGCGCAGCCGACGGCGGACGTCGGACGTCGACAGGCGCCGACCGCTCTTCGAGAGGAAGAGGGCGGACCCCTCGCGGGCGGCCGCTGCCGCCAGCGACGGACGGCCGCGGTCGAGGTAGGCGTCGAGCGCGCGCCAGGCGTGCTCACCCGCCGGAATGATGCGCGTCTTGGCCCCCTTTCCCTCCACCCGCACTTCTTCGGCGTCGGGGTCCACTCCCGCCAGCTGCAGGTTCACGAGCTCCTCGGCGCGCAGGCCGGCGGAGTAGGCGAGCTCGAACATGGCGCGGTCGCGCAGCTCGAGGGGGTTGGAGCCGGGCATCTGCTCGAGCAGCGCGGCCACCTCTCCCGGCTTCAGGACGTGAGGCAGGTAGGAATCGCGCCTGGGGGTCGACACGAGGTCGGCGGGGTTGGCCTCGAGCTCCCCTCGCTCGACGAGAGCGCGGTAGAAGCTGCGCACGGCGGCGAGCTTGCGCGCGATCGTCGACTTCGTGGCGCCGCGCTCGGACAGCACCCCGGCGAACCGCCTCAGCTCGAGCGGCCCGAGCTCCTTGGGCCCCAAGCCGTGCCCCTC
>JBKPHP010000132.1:0-19708 GCA_046729895.1 Actinomycetota bacterium | reverse complement strand
GAACAGGAACTGCTGCACGAACTCGGTGCCGTAGGGGTAGGGGGGCCGGACCGCCGAGACGAGCGTCTTGCCGGTCAGGATCATCATGTCCCCCACCTGCTCCAAGAGGTTCTTGGTCGGCAGGAAGACTCGGTCGGCTGCAGTTCGGACCATGGCTCTTAGTACCGGTGTACTATCACACCTTCCCTGCTCGGCGCAATGGGAAAGGGCCTTAGCGTGCTATTTCACTGATACAGTGCTCCGTGCATGAACCCGCCGCTTCCCTCTGATATCGACTTCACCGTTGCCCGGGACGGCGAGTTGCCTGTCGGGACCCAGCTCGTGCGGAAGCTGCGCTCATTGATCGAGAGCGGCGCGCTGGAGCCCGGCGACCGGCTCCCGGGCGTGCGCATGCTCGCCGAGGCCGCCGGCGTGAACGTGAACACGGCGCGAGCCGTGTACGGCCGCCTCGAGCGCGCCGGGCTGATCCGGTCGGAGCAGGGACGCGGCACCTTCGTCAACCCCCGGGCCCCCATGGCCGAGCCCCACGACCGCTCCGAGCTGCTGGGCCAGATCGCGGAACTCGAGGCGCAACTCCTGCGCCGACCGGCCGTGAGCTCGGAGGCGACCGCTCCGAAGCGGGCCACCGGCAGCCGCCTGACGACGACGGACGAGCTGCGGGAGATCCGCGACGGCCTCTCCGCGCGGCTCCGCGAGCTCGACGCCGAGCGTGCCCAGGTGCTGCGGCGGCTCGCCGAGATCGAGCAGTCGGCCCGTTCCGCCCGGCCAGCCGACGAGGCCGAGTCCCGCCGCTCGACGGCGAGCCTGCGCGGCGCGAAGGTCACGTGGGTCGGCGCCTAGGCGCGTTCTGATTCCGCGGAATCCCCGGGCGCGGCGCCGCCTCTGCTCAGGCTGGGAGATACGACAACGAATGTGCATCGGACGCAAATCGCTGTGCGCCTGAGACAAATTCGTTGTCGTAAATGTCAGGCGGGCTCCGACGCCTGCGCGCGCCCGATGAGCAGTAGGCCGAGGGGATTCCGCGGAACCGCCCTGCTTACGCGGTCGCTCCCAACTCCGGGGCCGGGAGCGGGTACCGCCGCCTGATGCCATAGAGAGTGCTCCGCTCGGCCGCGGGCCGGCCCGCCCGGTGAGCCGCGCCCACCAGGTCCTCGGGCTCGAGCCTCACACCATGGTACGAGCCGGCGAGACGGCTGATGTTCTCCTCCATCAACGTCCCGCCCAGGTCGTTCACGCCCCAGTCGAGCGCCTCGGTGGCCGCGTCGAGCCCCATCTTCACCCAGCTGGCCTGGAGGTTGCGCACCGTCTTGCCCAGCGCGAGCCGGAACACCGCGGTGTGCTTGAGGTTCTCCTCGCGTGAGATCTCCTCGATCCCGTGCGTGCGGCCGAGCAGGGTGTGGAAGGGGATGAAGGAGAGCGGCACGAACTCGTTGAAGGCGCCGGTCCGCTCCTGGAGCTCGCGCACCACGCGCATGTGCTCGGCGAGCTCCCAGGGCTCCTCGATGTGGCCGAACATCACGGTGACGCTGGTCGCGAGCCCCGCGGCGGCCGAGGCCTCCATGATCTCGACCCAGCGCGCGACCGGCAGCTTGTTCGGCGAGATGCGCTCGCGAACTCCGTCGTGCAGCACCTCGGCGGCGGTGCCCGGCGTCGACCCGAGCCCGGCCTCGCGCAGGTGCTCGAAGACCGCCGCCGGCTCGAGGCCCGAGGTCTCGCACATCCACTCCACCTCCATGGGCGAGTACGCGTGGAGGTGAACTTCGGGCGCCAGCTGCTTCGCCAGCCGTAGCCAGCCCTCGTAGTCCTCGAGCTTCCAGTCAGGGTGGATGCCCGACTGCATGCAGATCTCCGTCGCGCCAAAGTCGATCGCCTCCTCCACCCGGCGCGCGAATTCGTCGCGATCGTGGTGGTAGGCGTCGGGCGAGCGCTTGCCTTGCCCGAAGCCGCAGAACGCACAGCCGACGATGCAGATGTTCGAGACGTTGATGTTCCGATTGACGACGAAGGTGACCGCGTCCCCAACCAGCTCCGAGCGCAGCTCGTCAGCAGCCTGCCGCATGTCCTCTATCGCCTCGGGGCGGGTCTCGGCGAACAGCGCGGTGAGCTCCTCCTCCGACAGCGCCTCGCCGTCGCGGGCCCGCGCCACCGCGCCGGGCACGAGGTCGCGCCGGATCGCCCGCTCCCCGCGACGTCCGGAGCCGCGGCGCGGGATGAAGCTCCAGTAGCGCAACTTGACCACGTCCAGCACGCTCTGCTCGAGCCACTCCGGCTGCGTGTACTGCGGGTACACGCACAGCCGCTCGGTCAGCGCGTAGCCACGAGGCTGAAGCAGCTTGCGCATGCGGTGCGGCGACGGGAAGGGATGCTCTGGTGAGATGTGGTCGCCGTTTGCCGAGAGGCCGCCCAGGTCGGTGGCGCCCTCCTCGACGAGCGGCAGCCACCAGTCCGACAGGTTCGGCGGGATCTGCACGCCCACGTCCGGCATGAGCCTCCGGCAGGCGCGAACGAGCTCCCGCAGGTCGTCCAGCGAGATGGGGTCGGCCCAATCCGGCAACGGCAGCTCGGCCGCCGGAGCCGCCTCCCCCCTCTGCGCTTCGTCGGCAATCTCCGCCGGCTCCGCGCCGTAGTAGCGCGGGTGCGGCACGAAGTTCTGCAGGATCACCTCCTGGAGGTGGCCGTACTCGGCGTGGACCTCGGCAAGGGCCTCGAGCGATTCGACACGCTCCTGCGGGGACTCGCCGATGCCCACCAGGATCCCGCTCGTGAACGGGATCCGGAGCTCGCCCGCCGCCCGGATCGTCTCGAGACGTGCAGCCGGGTGCTTCGTAGGGGAGCCACGGTGGACCACCAGGTCCGGGTTGACGGACTCGAGCATCAGGCCCTGCGACGCCGTTACCTCGCGCAGCCGCGCCAGGTCCTCACGCGGGAGGATGCCCAGGTTCGTGTGCGGGAGCATCCCCCGCTCCAGCGCCCGCTCGCAGGCCCAGGCCACGTAGGCGGTGAAGCTCTCGTGCCCGTACTCCGCGAGCCGCGCCGCCACCTCGGTGTTCACCTCCGGCCGCTCGCCGGTCAAGACCAGGAGCTCCTTGGAGCCGCGCCGCTCGGCGTCGTCCAGCAGCCGCTCGACCTCCTCGGGCGAGTACAGATGCGCGCGATGAGTGGCGAAGGAGCAGTACTTGCAGTAGCAGCGGCAGGTCCGCGACAGCGACAGCGTGAAGTTCCGCGAGAAGGTGACGCGGCGCATGCCCGGCGGAGTCTACGGCGCCGCGCCGCGGGGCCTCTAGCCCACGGGCTCCATCGGTTTCTGGCCCGTCGCCCCGGGCGCCGTGCGCATCTGGTCGCCATAGGCTTCGCGCCCGTGAAGCGCGCGATGATCGTGCTGCCCGTGTTGGCGGCGGCTCTCGCGTCCGGCTGCGGCGACGGCGGTGGCGGCGGGCAGCGGATGACGCTGGCGCTCGACTTCACGCCCAACGCCGTACACGCTCCGATCTATGCGGCCGTCCGGAAGGGCTATGACCGCGACCACGGCGTCCGGCTCCGGATTCGCCCCCCGGGATCCGCCCCGGACGCGCTCAAGCTGCTCGCGGGCGGCCGCGCCGACGTCGCCGTGCTCGACATCCACGACCTCGGCCTCGCGCGCGAGCGCGGGCGTGACTTCGCGGGCGTCGGCGCGCTGGTCCAACGCCCGCTGGCCGCGATCATCGCCCGTCACGAGGTGCGGCGCCCGCGCGACCTCGAGGGTCGTCGGGTGGGGGTCTCGGGCCTGCCCTCCGATCCGGCGGTGCTACGCGCCGTGATGGAGGACGACGGCGGAGACGCGCGCCGCGCGCACCTCGTGACCATCGGCTTCTCCGCCGTGCCCAGCCTGATCGACCGCCGAGTGGATGCCGTCCCCGCGTTCTGGAACGCGGAGGGCGTGGTGCTGAGGCGTCGCGGCGTCCCGACCCGAGAGTTCCGCGTGGACGACTATGGCGCGCCCCTCTACCCGGAGGTGGTGCTGTTCACGACCCGCGGGATCCTCGAGCGGCGCCGGCGCCTTGTGAAGGCGGTGCTCGAGGCCGTCCGTGACGGGGTACGCGAGGTGCTGGCGCACCCGGACCCGGCCGTGCGCGACATCGCCAGAGCGGGCAACTCCGACGAGGGGCTGGTGCGCGCCCAGCTCCGCGCGGTGGCTCCGGCGCTGCGACCCCCGCTCGTGCTGCGGCGTCGCGCGATCGAAGGCTGGGCTGAGTGGGACGCTCGATTCGGGATCCTGAAGCGGAAGCCCGACGTCGACCGCGCCTTCGACTTCACCCTCGTTCGCTAGCCCAGGTCACGCGGGCGCACGAACGATTCGAGCCGCCCACCGCCGAAGTCCACGTCGGGCCAGCGCTCCGCTTCGAGCTCGAGGCTCGCCAGCGCGCCGGTGGGGTACTTCTTCGCGAGCTTGCCGAGCGCGGCGCCCTCCGATGCCAGCCGCCGGGCAAGGTCCTGCAGCCCGGGGTTGTGCCCCACCACGAGCGCGGAGGCCACCTCCTCCGGCAGCGCCTGCACGAGCCCGAGCACCTGCGCGGCATCCGCCCCGTACACCACGGGGTCGACCCTCACCTCCGCCTCCCAGCCGCAGGCGTCGAGAATAGGCTCGAGGGTGTCGCGCGCGCGGCGCGCCGGCGAGCAGACGACGAGGTCCACGCCGAGCCCGCGCCGGGCAAGGTGCTCGGCCAAGCGTTTCGAGGCGCGGGTCCCGCGAGGCGCCAACGGCCGCTCCTCGTGGTAAAGCGACCGGTCCTCCCAGCTCGACTTGGCGTGCCGCAGGAGATGGAGGCGCTTCACGCGACCCTGCGCCAGACGCCGGGCAACAGCACGCGCGCGACCGGAGCGAGCCGCCCGGTCACGAGGCCTGCCCTCAACGCAGCAGCCCCTCGACGAGCGCCGCCGGCTCGCGCGCCATGCGCGAGCGCGGCACGACCCGCTCGAGACCGGCCTCCTCCGCGCGACGGCGCACGTCCTGCTCCACGTGCGCATAGAAGCCGAGGGTGGGGAGATCGGCGGCGGCGACCTCGGCGAGCCGCTCCTCCACGTCCACGGTGAGGTCAACCACGAGCAGGTCCGCCGGCGAGCCCGGCGCCACGACATCGTGACCCGCGGCGGCGAGCGCGCTCTGGAGCTTGGAGCCGAACAAGAGGTCGGGGCAGAGCAGCGCGACCCGGGCCACTATTGAGCGCGGCGGTGGCGGAACTCTCGGCGCACGGACTCCGGCCGGCCCCACATCTGCGTGACCTCGACCCGGCCGACCCGGACCTCCCGCGCCACGAGCTCGCCCTCGATGCCCTGGCCGTCGAGGACCGCGAGCGCGCCGTGCACGGTGGGCACCGCCGCTGCGTGGCCGAACTGGTTCGCAACGCGCAGGCGGAAGTGCCAGTCGTGCTTGGAGTACGGCATCGCGTTGATCACCGTCAGCAGCGTCGCCGCCTCGATGTAGCGGTCCTCATCGGCGATCCTCAGGTCGAGCTCGAGAACGGTCCAGTCCGGCGGCAGCGACTCGACGACCTGCTCGAAATCGCCCGCGAGCGGCATGCCCGAACCCTATCCTGTGGCCGGTGCGACCAGATGCCCTGGACCTGCCCGCCGCGGCTCCCGCGCCCGCACCGCCAGCGCTCGTCGGCCGGGCCCGCCTGTTGGCCTGGGCGAGCCTTGGCTGGCACGCCGCCGAGGCCGCGATCGCCGTGGCGGCCGGGATCGCCGCCGGCTCGATCGCACTGGTCGGCTTCGGCGGCGACTCGCTGATCGAAGCCGGAGCGGCCGGCGTGGTCGTCTGGCGCTTCTCGGCCGGGCGCTCGGCCTCTCACCTTGCCGAGCGCCGGGCGCAGCTGCTCATCGGGGCGAGCTTCCTCGCCCTTGCCGCCTACGTGTCCGCCGAGGCCGTCCGGACGCTCCTCGTCGGTGAGCACGCCGAGGCCAGCCCGGTGGGTATCGCGCTGGCCGCGGTGACCCTCGCGACGATGCCGCCGCTGGCAGCCGCGAAGAAACGCGTCGGGGAGGCGCTGGGCTCGGCGGCCACCGCCAGCGAGGGCCGCCAGAACCTGCTTTGCGCGTACCTCTCCGCCGCGCTCCTGATCGGCCTGGGCGCGAACGCGCTGCTTGGCTGGTGGTGGGCCGATCCGGGGGCGGCGCTCGCCGTCGCCGCGCTGGCGATCAAGGAGGGACGCGACGCCTGGCGCGGCGAGGGCTGCTGCGCGGACCCGGCCTGCGGCCGTTAGCCCAGGAACGTCTTGAACAGCAGGAAGACGTTCAGAGCGATGATGAGTGACGCTACGACCGTCGCGGCGAGGGTCGTCCGGCGCGCGTTGATCAGCGTTCCCATGATGTCGGGCCGCCGGGTAAGGATCACGAGCGGCACCAGCGCGAACGGGATGCCGAACGACAGCACCACCTGGCTGATCACGAGCGAGTCCGTGGGATCGAGGCCGACGGCCAGGACGACGAGGGCGGGGGTCATGGTGACCAGCCGGCGCAGCGCAAGCGGGATGGAGCGGCGGATGAAGCCCTGCATCACGACCTGGCCCGCGTAGGTCCCCACGCTCGAGCTGGACAGCCCCGAGGCGAGCAGGGCGATCCCGAACATGACGGCGGCAGCGGGGCCGAGCACCTGATCGAAGCCCGCGTGCGCGCCCTCGATCGAGTCCACGTCCAGCGACCCGTGGAACAGCGACGCGGCCACGATCAGCATCGAGATGTTCACGACGCCGGCGATGCCCATCGCGATCATCACGTCGAGGCGCTGGAACCGCAGCAGAGAGCGGCGCTCGCGCTCGTCGCGAGGGCGCACGCGGTTCTGGGTCAGGGCCGAGTGCAGATAGATCACGTGGGGCATCACGGTCGCGCCGAGGATCCCCGTCGCGAGCAGCACGCTCTCTGTTCCCGCGAAGCCGGGAACGAAGCCGCCGGCGATCCCGGCGGGATCGCCCCCCGCGCGCACCATCTCGTAGACGAAGCCGAGCAGGATGACGCCGAGCAGCCCCATGATGGTCGTCTCGAAGCGGCGGTAGCCACGCGTCTGCAGGCCCAGAATCGCGAACGCGACAACCGCGGTCATCAGGCCCGAGGCGAAGAGCGGCACTCCGAACAGCAGGTTCAAGGCGATGGCTGCGCCAACGAACTCCGCGAGATCGGTGGCCATGGCGATGAGCTCGGCCTGGATCCAGAGGCCCACGGCGACCGGACGAGGGAAGTGCTCGCGGCAGAGCTCCGGGAGGTTGTGCCCGGTGACGATGCCGACCTTGGCCGACAGGTACTGGATCAGCATCGCCATTAGGTTCGCGGCGAGAATCACCCATAGGAGCAGGTAGCCGTACTTCGAGCCCCCGGAGATGTTGGTGGCGAAGTTGCCCGGGTCGACGTAAGCGACCGCCGCCACGAACGCCGGACCGAGGAGCGCGACCGTCGAGCGCAGCCGCCCGCGCGCCCTGAGCGCCTCGAGCGGGGTTGGCTGGAGGACGACCGACGCTTCGGCGGCGGCCGTGGCTCCGTTGCTCATTTCCGAAGCTCCGCTCTCATCGCCTGGGTCAGCGCGCCGCCCAGCACGTGCACCTCGTTTCCGAAGCGCACCGACAGCGGCCCCTCGAACGGCTCCTTCTCGACGATCTCGAAGGCGTCGCCGGGGAGGATGCCGCGGTCCGACAGGTACCGAAGCATCTCCGGATCGGCGTCCGACATTCGCACGAACGTGCCGTCGTCGCCCGGGTCGAGGTCGCTGAAGGCCCTGGTCGGGGCCTCCTCGATCATCCCGTCCGCTGTCGGGATGGGGTCACCGTGCGGGTCGTGCGTGGGATTGCCGAGCGCGTCGGCTATCCGCTCCGACACCTCTTCCGAGATAGCATGCTCGAGCACCTCCGCCTCCGCGTGGACGCGATCCCAGGGCATGCCGAGCGCCTGGGCCAGATAGAGCTCCAGGAGTCGGTGGTGGCGGACCACCTCGAGGGCCACGCGTTCACCCGCCGGCGTCAGCTCGACGCCGTGGTAGGGCTCGCGCGTCGCCAGGCCAAGCGACTCGAGTCGCTTGACCATGGCGGACGCCGACGCGGGCGAGACGGCGATGCGCTCGGCCAGCGCCGAGGTCGAGACGGGCTCGTGGCTGCGCTGCCCTAGCGACCAGATCGCCTTCGCGTAGTCCTGAACCGCGTGGCTCGAAATCCTGTCCTCAACCAACTTATTCATCCGGGCATATTGAAGCAAAGTTTAGGCACGTCTCAAATTCCCGCCAGCGGGGACCTACAATGAGTCCCGTGGTCGTCATCCGCGAATACGAGCTGCTGCGAGACGGCGCCGGCCTGGTGGAGCGTCCCGATCGCGCCTTCTTCGAGGTCGCCGGTGAGGAGGCGGGGGACTTCCTCCAGGGGCAGATCAGCAACGACGTGGAGAGCCTCGCGCCTGGTCAGGGCTGCTACGCCACGCTGCTCAATCACAAGGGTAAGATCCGCGCGGACCTGAGGGCCTTGCGAACCTCCCAGGGGTTCCTGCTCGACGCCGAGCCCATCGCCCACCGGGTCCTGGAGCACATGCTGGAGACCTACAGCCTGGGCCGTGACGTGCGGTTCCTGGACCTGACCGGTGAGCGCACGCTGCTGTCGCTCATCGGTCCCGACGCCCGTGCGCGACTGGATGCAGCTCCTCCGAGGGAGGAGCACGCCAACACGCAGGGCGCGTTGGGCCTGTACGTCGCCACCGACCTCGGCGTCGACATCGTGAGCGCCGACGCGGAGGACGTGCGGACCGCCTTGGCGGTCGAGGACGTCTCCGGGGAGACCGCCGAGTGCCTCCGCATCGAGTCCGGCCGTCCGCGGCTGGGGCTCGACATGGACGGCGACACGATCCCAGAGGAGGCCGGGCTCAACGACCGTGCCATCAACTTCGAGAAGGGCTGCTACGTGGGGCAGGAGACTGTGGCTCGGCTCCACTACAAGGGCAAGCCGAACCGCCACCTGCGCGGGCTGCGCCTCTCCGCGCCGGTCGAGCGGGGAGAGCCGCTGTGGCTCGGCGAGCGCGAGGTGGGCCGGCTCGGCTCTACCTGTGTCTCCCCGACGCTGGGGCCGATAGCGCTCGCGCTCGTGCGCCGCGAGGCATCACCGGGCGACGTGGTCGACGTCGGCGAGGGCGACACGACCGCGGAGGTAGTGGCGCTGCCCTTCTCTCACCACTAGAGCCGGGCTCCGCCTACCCGGCAAATGCCCCGCTAGCATCGGCCAGGTGCCCCGAGGGGGGGAAAGCACGCGTGCTCCTCGCAGGCGACCGACGAGCCGCCGCGGCCTGAGCCACGGAAGCCCGCTGCTCGGCGGCTCCCTCTCGCTAGGCGCGGGAGCCGAGACGCCGCGCGTGCCGTCTGAGGAATTCGCGCCACGCCGCGACGAGCTCGAGCTGCCCCGCCACGAGGACGTGCGCGAAGCCCCGCCGCGTGAGCTGCGCGAGGTCATCCCGCCGGGCGAAGCCCCCCGCGACCTCGACGACTGGGGCCGTTCACAGCGGGTCTTCGATCTGATGGAGCCGCTTCTCGACTTCTACTACCGCTACTGGTTCAGGGTGGAGCAGAGTGGCGTCGAGAACGTGCCCTCGGAGGGCGGCGCCCTGCTCGTCTCGAACCACTCGGGTGCCCTTCCGCCGGACGCCCCGATGCTCCTTCAGGCAATCCGCCACGAGCATCCGCACCCCCGTCCCGTCTACATGCTCGGCGAGCATTGGTTCAAGGGCTACCCGGGTGTGGGCATGGTGACGAACAAGCTTGGGCTCGTGGCCGCGCACACGGCGAATGCCCAGCGTCTGCTGCGCGACGAGGGCCGCCTCGCGCTCGTGTTCCCAGAAGGCCAGAAGGGGTCGCGCAAGCTCTACTGGCAGCGCTACCGCCTACGCCGCTTCGGCCGCGGTGGCTTCGTTCGCACCGCGATCAAGGCGGGCGTGCCGATCGTGCCGGTGGCGGTGGTCGGCGCCGAGGAGGCGATGCCGATCTTCGCCCACGTGCCGCTGCTCCAGCGGCTGACTGGCCTGATCTACTTCCCGATCAACCACGCCTTCCCGCATTTCGGGCTCGCCGCTGCGCTGATGTACCTGCCGGCCAAGTTCAAGATCCGCTTCCTCGAGCCCGTCGACCTCTCCGGGTACGGACCCGACGACGCGGACGACCTGGCCCTGGTGCAGACCCTGGCTGAGGACGTTCGCGGCCGGATCGAGCGCGCGCTCGACCGCCTTCTCTCCAGGCGAGCCTCCGTATGGTTCGGTTAGGGTTCGCGCCCGAGGGATGAGGGCGACAAGGAAGACTCGCTGGTCGGGTGTCATCGCCTTCCTCGCGGCAGGGACGCTCCTTGCTCTGGCGTCGGGGTGCGGTGGGGAAGACTTCAAGAACGAGCCTCGGCCCGCGGTTCCGTTGGAGCTGACCGGTGTCATCCAGCCGGACAAGGTGACCGTGTCGCCGAACAAGGTCGGTGCGGGTCCGGTACTGATCACGATCTCCAACCAGACCGGCGACGCCCACACGCTCACGCTCGAGGGGGAGACCGTCAAGGAGCGCATCGGTCCCGTGAACCCGCAGGACACAGCGACCATCCAAAAGACGTTGTCGGTCGGGCGGTACGAGGTGCGCGCCGGGTCAGGCGTGGCCGTTCCCAAGGAGATCGTGCCGGCGGTGCTCAGGGTCGGACGGGCGCGCAGGGACTCGAACAACCGACTCCTGCTGCCCTGATGTCGCCCGACCTCGCCCAGGCGGCGCGCGAGGCGGGGTCGATTCGGCAGCTGCGACCGGACGACCGGGAGGCGGTGATCCGCGCGGTGGCGCGGGCGTTCTACGACGATCCGGTGTTCTCGTTTCTGCTGCCGGATGATGCGCGCCGCGCTCGCCAACTCGAGCGCGGCTTCGACTACTTCGCACAAAGGATTTGGCTCCCTCACGAGGAGAGCTACACGACCGACTCCGCAGTGGGCGGCGCGTTCTGGCTGCCCCCTGGCGGGTGGCACCTGAGTCTTCTCAAGCAGCTTGCGATGATGCCTGGGCTGATCGCGAGGATGGGGGTGCGCGACATGCCCAGGTTGCTGCGCACCCTTTCGCTGATCGAGGCCAAGCACCCGCGCGAGGCGCACTTCTACCTCCCGGTGATCGGCGTCGCGCCGGAGTGGCAGGGGAAGGGCCTGGGCACCGGGCTGCTGCGCGTGGTTCTGGACCGCTGCGACCGCGAGGGCGTGCCCGCCTACCTGGAGGCCTCCTCGGAGCGCAACCGGGCCTTCTATGAGCGCAACGGGTTCGAGGTCCGCGAGGAACTGCGCGTGCCGGGCGGCGGACCGCCGATCTGGCCGATGTGGAGGACTGCCAGGCCTTAGACGTCCAGCTCTGCCTGGGGCTGCCCGCCGGCAGCCACGAGCGTCTCGACCTCGGATAGCTGCGCGCGCACGCGCTCCGCGATCGCCTCGATCATCTCGTAGGCGGAGTCGATGCCCGTCTTGGCGCCGGTCAGCTGGCTCTTGACCTTGCGCACCTCCCCGAGCTCGGCGGCGGCGCGCTCCACGGCCTCGCGCACGGCACCGGAGTCGACCCCGCCGGGGCCCGCGCGCTTCATGAGGACACGCGCCCTCGCCAGCCGGTAGCCGAGCTCGAGCGGCAGTGGCACGGCCGTGTCCGGCTCGCAGGTCACGACGAGCTTGTCCCCCTCGTACTCCCGGAGCGGCGTCAGCTTGGCGGGGACCTTGTCGTCGGCCGGCACGACCAGCACCGCGAAGTCGGCATCTCGCTCCCGCATCCCGCGCGACAGCTCCCTCCGTGCCTCCGGCGAGCTGAGCTTGGCGTTCTTGGCCTCGAACACGATCCGGCCGCGGGCCGGACCGTTGCAGGCGTCGATCGAAACGAGCACGTCGCCCGTCTTGCCAGTAGCGCCCTTCTGGTCCCCGACCGCGTCGGCCACGTCGCCCTGGGCTATCGCGATCGCGTCGACCGCCTCGGCCACCTGCTCCTCGAACGAGCGGCCTTTCGCGGTCCCGCGCTCGCGCTCGGCGTCGAGCGCCTCGAGCTTCTCCTTCTCGGCGCGCAACGCGACGACTTGCTCCTGCATCTCGTTCAAGCGCTCGACCATGCGCCCCAGCTCTCGGACCGTGCTCGCCTTGAAGTCCGCCAGCGGGTTGCTGCCATCGGCGGCCGAGAACTGGCGCACGAGGTCCTCGCGGGACTTGACCAGCATCTCCGCGACCAGCTCGCGCACCCGGTTCTGGACGGAGGCGGTGCTGCCGTCGGAGAACAGCTTCTCGAACTCCTTGGCAAGCTGGCCGCCCTCCTCGCCGAACACCTCGTCGACCTTCTGGCCGAAATGGTCGGCGACCGTGCGCGCCTTGTCCGAGAACTGCCGGTCGAGCTCCTGGGCCGCCTTCTCGAACTCCGTGCGGACGTACTCCGCGTTGGCCGCGGCCTGCTCGCGGTCGAGTACCCGGGCGCCGATCTCGATCGCGTCGCCGACGGTCTTGGCCGGGTCGTCGCCGGCCTGCTCGCGCTCCCGGACCAGGCGGCTGGTCGCCTCGTCCTCGACCGTCAGCTCGTGAATCGTGATCCGGTCGTCGGCGGTCGTGACGCTGGCGTGCCTGAGGGGAGTCGCTGCTTCCATGATGGTTCAGTCGCACCGTACGGGCACGATCTGACGGAACGGGCCTTCGCCCTCAGACCGGGAGCCGTCGGGCCGCTGGGCCGGTGTTTCGCCAGGGTCTGGCGCCTTTTCCGGAATATGTCGGGCAAAGTCGCCATACCCCGGCTCCCGCGGGGTGTTTACGACCTGCTTCAGGCCGAGGCCCGCTCGCGCAGCGGGGCGACCCAGTCGGCCGGGAAGACGGCGTTGACGCGGCCCGGGAAACGGGGCACGACGGTCTCGGCCAGGCGGCCCGCCGGCCGGCCCTGGATCGCCGGCCGCACGTCTTCGAGGGCCGTCAGCAGGCGTAGGCTCGTGGCGACCTGGAAGTCGGCGGCGTTCCGCTCGGCCCCACCCAGAACGCCCTCCCCGATCAAGCCGTCGACCTTGTCGAGGTGGTCGGGCAGCGCCGCAAGGTCGGCCCTGGCGGTCTCGTCGGTTGCGCCGTTCAGGCGAGCCGACAGCACCACCAGCGGCGGCGCCGTGCGCACCGCCACGCCCTGCGGAATTCCCAGGCGGGCGTCCTCGAGGAAGCTGCCTATCGTGGAGCGGTCGCGCTTGAGCGAGGTCCAGATGAGCCGGCGCGCCAGCGGCTGGAGCACCTCGTCCCCCCACCGCTCGGCTCGCTCGACCGCCTCGCGGCGCTCGGGCTCGCGTGGAAAGAGCGGCGGCTCCGGCCGCAGCTCGTCGAGGGCGCGGGAGATCGTGCGTGATCCCTGCAGTCGCCTGCCGTCGAGGCGGAGCGCCGGGACCGTGCGGCCGCGGAATCCCACCAGCCGCAGCGCAACGCGGTGAATCGCGGGTGCCAAGTCGATCCGCCGGTAGTCGATCCCCTTGTGCTCGAGCATCAGGGCCGCCGCGAGCGAGGGATGCGAGCCGGGGACCATGAACAGCGTCGCCATGGAGGGGCGGAGCCTACCTGCGTCGCAGCCGCGCCGGGTTGGCAGTTAGCAGCTGGCAGCTGGCAGCTGGCAGAGCTTTGGTCAACAGTCTCTGCCAGCTGCAGCCGGCGCACTGCCAGCCGCCGGCCGGACCCTCGACTTCAAGCCGGAGCAATAATCCCGTTATACTTGCTTGCGTGCAATCATCTACTGCGCCGAAGCAAGCATCTACCGCCCCGGAGCTCGCCCAGAGCATCGGCGATCTGATGAAGCATCTTCTGACCCATACCGGGCGAGACTTCTTCCAGGCGATCGACGGCCTGCAGCTGTCTCTGACGCAGATCAAGACCGCGCAGTTCCTGGCCGAGACGAGGGAACCGCTTTCCCTGGGGGCGATCGGCGACCACCTCGGCCTCTCCCTCCCCGCGGTGAGTCGCGCGGTCGACGGCCTGGTCAGACGCGGGCTGTGCACCCGTGAGGAGGATCCCGCCGACCGCCGCAGCAAGCGCATCCTCATCACCCCACGCGGGCGCCGCCTCTACGAGCGCCTGCACGAGATTCGCGTCGCCGGGATCCGCGACTGGGCCGAGGGCCTGGATCCCGCCCAGCGCGACGCGCTACTGGACGCACTTCGACCGATAGCGAGAGATCTCCGATGACCGAACGCATCCGGCTCAACGACAGCAACCGACGCTGGTGGACGCTCGCGGCGATGTGCTTCGCCCTGTTCATGATCATGCTCGACAACACGGTCGTGAACGTGGCCCTGCCGTCGATCCAGGACGACCTCGGCGCCTCGCTCTCCGGGCTCGAGTGGACCGTGAACGCCTACACGCTGACGTTCGCCGTGCTGCTCGTCACGGGCGGCCGGCTCGGAGACATCTTCGGCCGGCGCCGGATGTTCCTCTTTGGCGTGGTGGTGTTCGCGCTGTCGAGCGGCGCCATCGGCCTCGCGCCAAGCCAGCACTGGCTCATCGTCGGCCGCGCCGTCCAGGGCGTGGGCGCGGCGTTCATGATGCCCGGCACCCTCTCGATCATCTCCAACACCTTCCCGCCGGCGGAGCGCGGCAGGGCGATCGGGACCTGGGCCGGCGTCTCCGCCCTGGCGCTGGCCATCGGTCCCGTGGTAGGCGGCGCGCTGACCGAATACGTCTCCTGGCGGGCGATCTTCTTCCTCAACCTCCCGGTGGCAGCCGGTGCCGTGGCGGTCACCCTGTACGCGGCGTCGGAGTCGCG
Source organism: Actinomycetota bacterium (assembly GCA_046729895.1). GTDB lineage: Bacteria > Actinomycetota > Thermoleophilia > Solirubrobacterales > Thermoleophilaceae > DASXBA01. The sequence continues at coordinate 4,965 of JBKPHP010000132.1, read as the reverse complement.
CGACCGGACGAGCCGTCACTCGGTCGACTGGCCCGGCATCGGCGCGCTGTCGCTAGGGCTGACCGCCCTCGTCCTGGCCTTGGTCGAGGGCAACGCCTGGGGCTGGGGCTCCTCGAAGATCCTGGCCCTCCTCGCCGCCGCGGCCCTGGGTATCGCCGGCTTCTTCCTGCTCGAGCCCCGCGTGCGCGAGCCGATGGTCGACTTCACCTTCTTCCGCTCCCGGACCTTCCTCGGAGCGAACACGGTCGCCTTCATCGTGACCTTCTCGATGCTGGCGATGTTCTTCTTCCTCGCGCTCTACATGCAGAACATCTTGGGCTACAGCCCGGTCCAGGCGGGCCTGCGCTTCCTGCCCGCGACGCTGATGATCGTGCTCGTGGCGCCGCTGGCGGGCCGGCTCGCGGACCGGGTCGGCCCCCGGCCGCCGATGGTGGTCGGCCTCACGCTCGCCGCCATCGCCCTCTTCCTGCAGACGCGCATCGACGTCCACACCGGCTACGGGCTGCTGCTCCCCTCGTTCATGATCATGGGCCTGGGGATGGCGCTGACCATGTCCCCGATGTCAACCGCGGCGATGAACGCGGTGAGCGAGGACAAGGCGGGCGTCGCGTCGGGGATCCTCTCGATGAGCCGCATGGTCGGCGGCACATTCGGCGTCGCGGCGATCGGGGCCCTGTTCCAGCAGCTCGCCAGCCACCGCCTCCAGGAGCTGCTCGCCGGCACGGGCGTGACGGCCGCCCAGCGCGACCAGATCGTGCACAACCTCGGCTCGGGGGCCGCCCCGGCCGGCACGGATCCGCAGGTCGCCGCCGCCGCGAAGGAGGCGTTCATCCACGCCCTCTCGAGCGGGATGTGGCTGTCCGCGGGCGTCGCCCTGGCAGGCGCCGTGATCGCGCTCCTATTCATCCAGCGCAAGACCACCCCGGCGCCCGCGCCGGAGGCCGCGGCCGAGCCGATCGGCGCCTAGGCGGCCTCCGCAGCTGCGGGGACAGCGTGCTCATGGGCGCCGATAGCATGCGCGCGCACACGAACCCCTGGAGGTCGAATGGCAGTTGACCTGACCAAGGTTTCCGAACTGGACGTGGAGCCCGGCGAGCTGCCGGAGACGATGGCGGCATGGGTGATCCGGGAAGAGCGCCTGGGGGAGCCCAGAGACGCCTTCCAGCTCGAGGAGATCGAGGTTCCGCAGCCCGGCGCGTTCGAGGTGATCGTGCGGGTGATGGCGGCGGGCGTGAACTACAACAACGTCTGGGCGGCCCTGGGCAAGCCGGTCTCGGTAATGCGCTACGGGGACCACCCCGAGTGGGGTCACCACATCGGCGGCTCCGACGCCTCGGGCATCGTCTGGAAGGTCGGCGAGGGCGTCACGCGCTGGAAGCCGGGCGACGAGGTCGTGATCCACTGCAACATGGCCTCCTACGAGGACTACGAGGTGCACGGGCTCGACCCCCTCGCCGCGCCCTCACAGATGATCTGGGGCTACGAGACCACCTGGGGGTCGTTCGCCCAGTTCACCAAGGTGCAGGCGCAGCAGTTGCTGCCCAAGCCGCTCAACCTGACCTGGGACGAGGCCGCCTCCTACGGCCTCGTGTACTTCACCGCTTACCGGATGCTGATCGACCGCTGCCAGCTACAGGCGGGCCACAAGGTGCTGATCTGGGGCGCCGCCGGCGGGCTGGGCGTGTTCGCCACACAGCTTTGCGCGATCACCGGCGCGGAGGCGGTGGGCGTGGTGTCGTCCCCGGAGAAGGGCGATCTCGTCGAGGAGCTTGGCGCGGTGGGCCACATCGACCGGAGCGACTTTGCCGGGATGATGCGCACCGGCGACGAGTCGGCCGAGGAGGAGAAGGAGCGCTTCAAGGTCGCGCGCGAGTTCGCCAAGCGCGTAAAGGAGATCCTCGGAGACGCTCCCGACATCGTCTTCGAGCACGTGGGCCAGGCGACGTTCCCCACCTCGGTGTTCGTGGTCAAGCCCTTCGGCAAGGTGGTGATCTGCGCCGGCACGACGGGTTATCACCTCGATTTCGACGTCCGCTACCTCTGGATGCGCCAGAAGCAGATCATCGGCTCGCACTTCGCCAATGCCTGGGAATGCCTGAAGGCGAACGAGCTGATCGAGCAGAGCAAGATCCGGCCTGTCCTCTGGCGCACCATGGGCTTCGAGGGCGTCCCGGAGGCACACCAGCTGATGCGCGAGAACAAGCACCTCGGCAAGATCGCGATCCTGGTGGGCGCGGAGAAGGAGGGCCTCGGGAAGACAACGGAGGGCCCGGGGGCGATCCACGCCGAGGTCGGTGCCTGATGGCGGTCCTCGTGGAAATCCGCTGGCCGATCAATCCATTCCGGGGCGACAAGTTCGCCGAGGGCTGGCTTCCGATCGCGGAGGCCGCCCTGGACTACGGCGCCACCTCGTGGGCCTTCTACCGCGCCCTCGACGGCCGCCTCGATTTCATCCAGCACGCGATCTTCCCTTCCAAGGCCGACTTCGAGCGCTACTGGTACTCGGAGACCGTCGCCGAGGCCCGCACCGAGCTGGCGGGCTACTACCAGGTACCGCTGCTGCCCACCTTCTGGGAGATCACCGGCAGCGGAGCCGCCGCCCCGGCCCCTCAGCCGGGGTAGCTCCGCTACTAGCCGGCTGCGCCCGGGTTCAAGCGGGGACCGCCGTCAACAGACCGGGGGAGACATGGAGAGTCCGCGAGCACGGCGATGGACGCCGCGGAGGCCGGCGACCTACGCCGTGCTGTCTGCGGCCCTCTGCCTGCTCGGCGGCTGCACGCTGCCCCCGCCCCCCGGCGCCGCTCCCCTCCGCTACCGGGACGTCGTCTTCTCCTCCGTCGGCGTCACGCGCGACCTGACCTATGGGAGCGCGCCCGGCGCCGACGGCCGGCCGGTGTCGCTGAAGCTCGACCTCTACCAGCCTTCGGGGGACGGGGTCGCGCGGCGGCCGGCGGTCGTCTACGTGCACGGTGGCGGCTTCTGCTGCGGCGACAAGAGCGGCGGCGCTGGCTTCGCGACCTATTTCGCCCAGCGTGGCTACGTGGCGCTATCGATCAACTACCGGCTGCTCGCCCCCAATGGGTGTGGCGGCCAGATCGACCCTTCCCAGGTATGCATCGACGCCGCCCTGGCGGCGCAGCACGACGCGCAGGCGGCGGTGCGCTGGCTGCGGGCCAAAGCGAGCACCTATCGCATCGACCCCAACCGCATCGCCGTCGCAGGCGCCTCGGCTGGCGCCGTCGCATCGCTGCTCGTCGACTGGCGCAAGGAGGACCCGGGGACGAGTGGGAACCCGGGCTACTCCTCAGCGGTGCGGGCGGCCGTTTCGATCTCGGGCGGCGCGCCCACGAACGACTACATCACCTCGGATGACGGCCCCGCGATCTTCTTCCACGGCACCGAGGACAGGACGGTTCCCTACAGCTGGGCGACGCAGAACGCGGCCGCGATGTTCAACCTGGGCATCCCGGTCGTCTTCGAGGCCTTCCAGGGGGTCGGACACGGGCTCGCGCAGTCCGGCCTTGGCGACCTGATCCATCAGCAGTCGAGCTACTTCCTCTACACGATGCTCGACCTCGGCCACGCCGACGGGCAGTCGGCCGCGGCGGCGCGGGCATCCACGCGCTACGAGCGTCAGCTGCGGCGCGAGTACCGCGAGCTTCGACGCCATCCGGGCGCGCTCACGCCCGCTCCCGGAGCGCGATAGAGCCCGCCAGCCCGCTTCTTGGCCGCCTCGTGAGCGGCGGCGCGGAGATCGACGGCATCGGCTTCCGCGGCCGTGATCGTCCGGGGTTCGGTTACGCTCGCCGGGTCGAGCAAGCAACCGAGAGGGGCTGGAGATGAAAAAGGGCTGGCTGGTGCCGCTTGCGGGAGCGCTCGCGGTAATCCTGATCGTGATCGCATTCGCGGTGGGGGGTGAGACCCCCGACACCAACGATTCCCTGCGCAAGATCGTTTCGTTCTACAGGGACAACGACTCGGATCAGGTGTGGGCCGCCGCCTTGCTCACCTGGGGTACCGCCTTCTTCCTGCTGTTCGCGAGCGGGCTGTGGCGGTTCCTCCGCAACCTCGAGACAGAGCGCCGCGGCGCCTCCACTCTCGTCATCGTCGGGAGCACGCTGTTCGCCGTGGGGGCGACCATCTTCGCGGGCATCGCGTTCACCCTCGGGGACGCCGCCGATGACCTCGGGCCGGGCGCGCTGCAGACCTTGAACGCCCTCAACTCGGACATGTTCTTCCCCGTGGCGCTCGGGATGTCCATCTTCCTCTTCGGGGCGGGCGCGTCGATTCTTCAGACGCGAGCCTTGCCCAAGTGGCTCGGATGGGTGTCCGTGGTCCTCGGCGTTCTCGCGATCACACCGGTCGGCTTCTTCGTCCTCCTGGCGCTGGGGCTCTGGGTCCTCGTTGTGAGCGTGCTGCTCTACATGCGGGAGTCCGCTACGCCCGCTCGAGCGGGGCCATAGTCAGGCCGGTCCCCCGCAGCTGCTCCCAGTAGAGCTCCGCGGGCTCGCGCGCGCCCGACCAGACGATCGCCTGACCGGCGTTGTGGATCTTGTTGGCCAGCGACATGCCCTGGTCGTAGCTGACGCCGGGCAGCGTCTGAGACAGGGCCTTGGCCACGCCGTCGAAGGTGTTGTGGTCGTCGTTGAGGACGATCACGCGCCACTCGCCGCCGAGATCGCTGCCTGGGTCACGGGTCTTCGGAAGCTCCACGGTGGAGCTCACGACGGGACCGCCGCCTCGGCACGCTTGCGCCAGTAGCGCTCAAGCCCCTGGAATAGCTGCTCCGGCGGCGCCGTCTGCGTGTAGCGCTCGCCCGCCTCCGCGTCGGTGGCGTCCCGTAGCTCGCGGTCCATGGCTCGCACGAAGTCCTCCTCGCCGCCGCGGCGCGCCATGTTGGCGTGCTCCAGGAGCTCGGCTCGGACGCGCACCAGCTGGTCCCCGACGTCGGTCACCCGCCCGAAG
>JBKPHP010000131.1:0-25634 GCA_046729895.1 Actinomycetota bacterium | reverse complement strand
GGTATTACGGGGTTAGAGGCCTAGGCCATGTCCACCCCCAGGAGGGCGTACGCCTCCGGCGTCATGGCCAACCCGGCCTCGCGCGCGGCGGCGAGCGCCTGCGCGGGGTCTGCGCCCGCCGTTTCGTGCAGGTGGGCGGCGCAAACGGCAGCCACGAAGTCCGTGTGACGGTTGCCGTGCACGGCGACGGCGCCGCGCCGCCGGAGCTCTCGCCGCAGCAGCCGCAGGAGCTCGTCGAGCGCCTCGGCGCCCTCGGCAGCGGATCTCACCGGAACGTGGCGCCACTCGAGGCCCGCCTGCTCGTACGCCGGCAGGTTGTGGCGCGTGGGCATTGTCGAGACCACCAGCCTGACACCTCGGTCCTGGAGCCACTCGATCTCGCCCCGACGGCGGTCAGGGCGGTGGCTGCGTCCCCCGCCCCCCGGGCGCTCGAGCGCGCACAGCTTGTGCGGCCGGGCCCACCAGATGCGCTTCGGTTCTTGCATGCCATCACGTGAAGCGCGTTCCCGCTCGAATTCGCCCCCGTAGACTGTTCGGGCGATGTGCCGCGTATTCGGGTGCGTAGCGGCCGAGCCGGCTTCCATCCGCCACGAGCTGCTGGAGGCGGAGAATCCGATGATCCGTCAGTCCGAGGAGCACGACTCGGGCTGGGGCATGGCGGTCTACCAGCGGCGCGACGGCTCGGAGCCGCGCCTCGTCCGCTGCCCCGAGGCGGCTTACGCGGACGGCGACTACCGCAAGGCCACCTTTACCCGCGGACGCATATTCAATGTGCACGTGCGCCGCGCCACGATGGGCGGCCTGACCCTGGCCAATACCCACCCCTTCTGCCTCGGCAACTACTCCTTCGGCCACAACGGGACGGTGCTCGAATGGCCTCGGCTGCTCGAGCGCGGGGTCGCCAAGCCCGCGGGAGAAACGGACTCGGAGGCGCTCTTCAACTTCCTGATGCGCGACTACGATCCCGGCGAGCCGATCGAGTCGCTGCGGCTTGCGATGACGGCTGCGGTGGAACGCTCGCCCTTCTCCGGCCTCAACTTCCTCTTCTCCGACGGCGAGCGGCTGTATGCCTACAGGCTCGGAATCTTCGAGCTCCACTGGCTGGCACGTCCCGGCCAGCTGATGGTCGCCTCCGAGAAGGTCACCGACGAGGCCTGGCACACGGTCCAGCAGGATGTCCTCCTCGTGCTCGACCCGGACGACCTCGAGGAGCCGCACGCCGAGCGCCTGCTCGGACCGGAGCTGGTCGCTCGCGCCGGGATCCGTAAGTTCGAGGAGGGCAAGGACCTGCGCGGCGCCGAGCGCGGGGCCTTCGCGGCGGAGCGGGCGGCCAGGCTGGCCGCCACCCCAAACGAGTGACGCGGCGCTTCGCGCTGCTCGTGAACCCGGCTTCGGCGGGGGGCAAGCCGCTCAAGGTGCTGCCCGAGGTGACCGCCGAGCTGGAGCGGCTTGGCGCCCGCTACCGCACGATCGAGACAACGGCGCTCGATCATGCGGCCCAGGAGGCGGCGGCCGCGGCGAAGGAGGGCGAGACGGTAGCGACCCTCGGTGGCGACGGCTTCGTACGACCGGTCGCGGGGGCGCTGAGGGACAGCCCCGCCGCGCTCGCCATCCTGCCGGGTGGCCGCGGCAACGACTTCGCCCGCGTCCTCGGGCTGCCCCGGAAACCCGCCGCCGCGGCGCGGGTAGCTGTTCAGGGGGTCGAGCGCCTCGTGGATGTCGGCGAAGTCGACGGCGCCCCCTTCATAGGCATCGCCAGCCTGGGGTTCGACTCCGATGCCAACCGCATCGCCAACGAGGCAAAGCTGATCCGGGGCAACCTCGTGTATGTGTACGCGGCACTGCGGGCGGTCGTCGGATGGAAGCCGGCCACGTTCACGGTGACCATTGACGGCGACCGTCATGTGGTCACCGGCTGGTCCGTGGCCGTGGCCAACTCCAAGGCCTATGGCGGCGGGATGTACCTCGCACCCCACGCGGAGCTCGACGACGGTCGGCTCGACGTCCTCACGGGCGCGGAGACCTCGAAGCTCCGGTTCCTGCGAGACCTGCCGAGGGTGTTCAACGGCACACACATCGAGTCCTCACACGTCTCGACCTACCGCGGCGAGCAGGTGACCGTGGACTCCGACCGTCCCTTCGACATATACGCCGACGGCGACCCGGTCGGCCGTACCCCTGCAACCCTGCGGGTGCGCGCTCGCTGCCTCAGGGTCATAGTCCCTGCGTGATGTTCCGGTTCGCCCGCCTGCTCGCCCGGCTCGTCCGGGGCGCGAGCCGCCGCCTCGGTCGCAGCGGCGGCACCACCGCGCCAGGGAGGCTGCTGTTGCGACTCTCACCTGGCGCGCTCGAGCGCATGGCCCCCGAGCTCGACGAGGGAAGCGTCCTGGTGTCGGCAACCAATGGCAAGACCACCACCGCGGCCATGCTGGCGGCGGCCCTGGAGCGGTCCGGGCGCGACGTCGTCCACAACCGCGCCGGCTCGAACATGAGCTGGGGCGTGGCGACCGCGCTGCTCGACGCCCAACGGACCCGTGGGCAGCTCGGGCTGTTCGAAGTGGACGAGGCCTGGCTTCCCGCGGTCGCCCGCGCCATCGGCCCCCGCCTCTACCTGCTGTCCAACCTGTTCCGCGACCAGCTCGACCGATACGGCGAGCTCGAGCTGCTGGCCGACCGCTGGGCCGACCTGGTAGCGGCTGAGGAGGGCCGCGCACGCTTCGTGCTGAACGCCGACGACCCGCTGGTGGCGGACCTTGGACGGAAACGCGAGGGCGTCGCCTACTTCGGTGTCTCCGACGACTCCCAGGCGCTGCCCGAGCTCCAGCACGCCGCCGACTCGAAGCACTGCCGCAACTGCGGCGCGGCCTACGCTTACGAGGCGGTTTACATGGGCCACATGGGGCGCTACGCGTGCCCGAACTGCGGCCGCTCCCGGCCGAAGCCAGGCGTGGCCGCAACCCGGGTCCAACTCGACGGGATGTCCGGGTCGCGCGTCGAGCTCAGCACGCCGAGCGGCCACGTCGCGTTACGGCTGCCCCTGCCCGGCCTTTACAACGTCTACAACGCCGTCGCCGCTTCCGCCGCAGCCCTCGAGCTCGGCGTGCCGCTCCCGGACGTGAAGGCGGCCCTCGAGGCGTTCGGCGGCGCCTTCGGGCGGGTGGAGACCATCCCGGTGGGGGGTCGCGAGGTATCGATCTTACTGGTGAAGAACCCGGCCGGGGCAAACGAGGTGCTCCGCACCCTGACGCTCGAGGACAGGCACCTCGACCTCTGGCTCGCGCTGAACGACGGCATCGCGGACGGCCGGGACGTCTCCTGGATCTGGGACGCGGACTTCGAGCTGCTGGATGGCCGCGTCCGACGTGTCACCTGCTCCGGCACTCGCGCGGAGGAGATGGCGCTGCGCCTCAAGTACGCCGGCATCGACGCCGAGCTGGCCGTCGAGCGTGACCTCGGCCGTTCGCTGGACTCCGCGGTTGCCGCCCTCGACGGCGGGCCGCTCTACGCGCTGCCCACCTACACCGCGCTGCTCGAGCTTCGTGACCTCCTGGCTCGGCGCGGCCTCGCCCGGAGGTGGTCGGAGTGAGAGCCCGGAGGTCGTCGGAGTGAGGGACGATGCGGTCGCCTGGCACGACGTCGAGTGCGCCTCTTTCACCCACGACCTCCCGCTGTGGCGGGAGTTGGCCGAGGAGCGGCCTGGGCCGGTGCTGGACATCGGCTGCGGCACGGGGCGGGTGGCTCTCGACCTGGCGAGCCGGGGGCACGCGGTCACCGCACTCGACTCGGATCCCGAGCTCGTGCACGAACTGGCCCGACGGGCGCGGGAGGTGGGCCTGCGGGTCGAGACGATCGCTGCCGACGCCCGCAGCTTCTCGCTGCGGGCGCGCTTCCCGCTCGTGATCGCGCCGATGCAGGTTGTCCAGCTGCTCGGCGGCTCCAACGGCAGAGCCGCCTTCTTCGCGTGCGCGCGGAGCTCACTCGCGCCGGGGGGGATCCTGGCGGTCGCCCTGTCAGATGCCGCGGAGGCGGTCCCCGAGGAGGAGGTGCTGCCGCCGCTCCCGGACGTGCGCGAGGAGGACGGCTGGGTCCTCTCGAGCCGCCCGCTGGCGATGCGTCCCGAGCCCGGGGGCGTGGTCATCGAGCGCCTCCGTCAGGCGGTCTCTCCGGCCGGGGAGCTCAGCGAGCAGCTGACCTTCCTGCACCTCGACGAGCTCACGGCCTCGCAGCTGGAGCAGGAGGCTCAGGAGCTCGGGCTGAGCCCCGTGGGCCGGCGCAGAGTGCCCGAGACGCGCGACTACCTCGGCTCTACGGTGGTGCTGCTGGCGTGACCCCCGCCCTCCGCGTCTGCGCCCTCTATCCCGAGCTCATGAACATCTACGCGGACCGCGGGAACCTCGCGGTGCTGCGCGCGCGCTGCGAATGGCGAGGGATCGGCTTCCAGCTGGCCGGCTCGACCCTGCGGGAGCGCCTCGACCCCAGCGACCACGACCTCTTCTACATGGGCGGCGGACAGGACCGCGACCAGGTGGCCGTTGCGCGCGACATGGTCGAGTGGAAGCGCGACGCGCTCCACGCCGGCGCCGGCGATGGCGCCGTCGTCCTCGCGGTCTGTGGCGGCTACCAGCTCCTTGGCCACGGCTACAACTTCGGCGACGATGAGCTGCCTGGCGTCGGGCTCGTGGACCTGAGGACAGTACGCGAGCCGGGTCCGCGTCTGATAGGCAACTGCGCGATCGAGGCCGACCTCGGCACGGGGCCGCAGGTGATCGCAGGCTTCGAGAATCACGGCGGCCGCACATATCTCGGTGACGGGGAGCGTCCCCTGGGCCGTGTGCTGAAGGGGCACGGCAACAACGGCCGCGACGGCAGCGAGGGCGTGCACCGGGGGAACGTCATCGGTACCTACCTGCACGGCCCGCTGCTGCCGAAGAACGTCTGGCTCGCGGACCGCCTGATCGAGCTGGCGCTCGGGCTGGAGCTCGAGCCCCTCGACGACGAGCTCGAGCGGGCCGCCCACGCGTCGGCGAGGAGAGCGGCCGGCCTCTAGAGGCGCGACCCGGTCGCCGCCTCGAAGGCACCGATCTGCCGTGTGGGGGCAGCGCAAGGCTGCCGCCTAAACGGGGCGGTTTGGGGGCAGCGACCGCCCCGAAACCATTCGAACGCGGATAGGGTTGAGCCTGTGGAGGGCTCGCGAACGGCCTTCGTCACCGGGGGCTCCGGGTTCATCGGCGGTGCTCTCCTCCGCCGGCTCGCCGACGAGAGGTGGCGGGTGCTCGCGCTCACCCGCTCTGAGCGCGCGGCCGGGCGCGTCCGGCGCCTCGGTGCCGAGCCGGTGCAGGGCGACCTGGACGATCCCGCCTCGATCCGTGCCGGAGCGGAAGGCTGCGACGTCGCCTTTCACGCCGCCGCGGCGGTGCTCGAGTGGGGTCCGCGGGAGGAGTTCGTGCGCGGCAACGTCACCGGAACCGAGAATGCGCTCCGCGGTTGCCGCGAGGCCGGGGTGCGCCGCTTCGTGCACATTGGCACCGAGGCCGCCCTGATGGTGGGCCAGCCGCTCGTGAACGTCGACGAGACAGCCCCGCTGCGACCGGACTCGAAGGCCCACTACTCGGCCACGAAGGCACTGGCCGAGCAGGGCGTCCGGAGGGCGAACTACGGCGGCTTCGACACCGTGGTGATCAGGCCGCGGCTCGTGTGGGGTCCCGGCGACAGCACCGTCCTGCCGGGGCTCGTCGAGGCGGTGGAGCGCGGACGCTTCTCCTGGATCGGCGGCGGGCATCACCTGACCGATACGACCCACGTGGACAACGTGGTCGAGGGTCTGTTGCTCGGAGCCGAGCGGGGACGCCCGGGCGAGGCCTATTTCGTGACCGACGGCGAGCCGATCGAGTTCCGCAAGTTCGTGACGGCGCTGCTCGCCACTCGCGGGATCACACCCGGCGACCGCGACACCCCGCCGCTCGTCGCTCGCACTGCCGCCGCCACCATCGAGGCGCTCTGGGGGGTGCTACGGCGCGAGAGCCCCCCGCCGGTGACTCGCCTTGCCGTCTGGCTCTCCTCGCTCGAATGCACGATCGACATCTCGAACGCGCGTGAGGAGCTCGGCTACGCCCCGGTGAAGACGCGGGAGGAGGGCCTCGCCGAGCTCGGACAAGCCGCAAGCTAGCGGCCGCTCGAGCCGAAGCCGCCCTGCCCCCGGACGGTCGCGTCGAGCTGGTCAGCGGCTTCCAACTCGGGCGCCTCGAAGCGGACCAACGCGAGTTGAGCGATCCGGTCTCCCGGCGAGACCTCGAAAGGCTCCTCCCTGTCGGTATTCAGCAGGAGCACCCGGACCTCCCCTCGGTAGCCCGGGTCGATCAGGCCGGGCGCGTTTACCAACGCGATCCCGTGCCGGCTCGCGAGCCCGGAGCGCGGCAGGACGAGTCCGGCGAAGCCGTCGGGAATCGCGACCGCGACGCCCGTCCCGACAGTTGCTCTCTCCCCCGGCCCGAGCAGCGCCCTGTCCGCGGCGTGCAGGTCGAGGCCCGCGTCGCCGGGATGCGCCCGCGAGGGCGCCACCGCCCCGGCGTGGAGCAGCGTGTAGCGGAGCTTCACTCCCGCGGCCGGACGCCGTTCGTGACGAAGCGCTCGAATCGCTGCGCCGCAGCCGCGGGCACACGCGCGCGTACGCGCACGCCCTCCGGCGTCTCTTGCCGCTCGAGCTCGCCGGCCAGCTCGTGGAGCTCGGAGAGGCTCCCCCCCTCCTCGTACGGCACCAGCAGCTCCATCGACTCGAGCGTAGGGAGGAAGCGAGCCTCGATCGCGTCGCGGAGCTCATCGAGCCCCTCCCCCGTCTGGGCCGACACCGGCACCGCCCGCGGATGGCGGAAACGGAGCACGCGGCGGCGCTCCTCGTCGAGAAGATCGACCTTGTTCAGGGCCAGGAGTCGGGGGCGCTCTGCGGCGCCGATCTCGGCGAGCACATCGTCGACCGCGGCCAGCATCTCCCCGAGCTGGTCCGCCGGAACGGAGGCGTCGGCAACGTGGACGATCAGGTCCGCCCCCATCGCCTCCTCCAGGGTTGCTGAGAAGGCGTCTACGAGCTGGTGCGGCAGCTTCCGGATGAAGCCGACCGTGTCGGTGAGCAGGTACGTTCGGCCCCCCACCTCGAAGGTCCGCGTGGTGGGATCGAGCGTATGGAAGAGACGCTCGCGAACCTCTGCGTTGGCACCGGTGAGCGCGTTCAGGAGCGTCGACTTGCCGGCGTTCGTGTAGCCGGCGAGCGCCACCGTCGGGAGCGCCGCGCGCTCACGCTCGCGGCGCATCGTCCTGCGCGTGCCCTTGGTCTGGGCGACGCGCCGCTTGAGGGCGGCGATGCGGTCGCGTGCGAGCCGGCGGTCGGTCTCGATCTGGCTCTCGCCCGGCCCCCTAGTCCCGATGCCGCCGTCGAGCCTTCCGGCGCCGAGGCGCTCGAGGTGCGTCCACAGGCCCCGCATCCGCGCGAGGTTGTACTCGAGCTGGGCCAGTTCGACCTGGAGCTTCCCCTCGGCCGTGTGGGCGTGGTCGGCGAAGATGTCCAGGATGATCGCCGTGCGGTCGATCACCGGCACGCCAAGCTCCTGCTCGAGGTTGCGCTCCTGGCGGGGCAACAACTCGTCGTCGCAGGCAACGAGGTTGGCGTCCGACTCCGCGATCGCCCGCTTCAGCTCCTGTAGCTTGCCCCTGCCCAGGTAGCGATCGGGATCCGGCTCCGGGCGGCGCTGAGTCAGCTCCCCGGCGACCGCCACGCCCGCGGTCCGCAGCAGCTCCCGCAGCTCGGACAGGTCGGGCTCGTCGGGCGCCGCCGCTATGCACAGCGCCCGTTGCCGCGCCCTTGGGTTCTCGATCCCCTGGCCATAGCGGCTTTCGGCTATACGGCCGTTGCGCGCTCTCTGCATTCCCGTCAAGTGTAGGCTCCGGGGGTGCGGGCGTTCGTCACCGGCGCCACGGGCTTCATCGGCGGCCACCTGGCACGCAAGCTTCGTGAGCGGGGATACGAGGTGGTGGCGCTGGTCCGCTCGCCGGACAAGGCCGCCGGCTTGCGCGAGCTCGGCTGCGAGCTCGTAAAGGGCGACCTCTCGGACGAGGCGGCGATGGACAAGGGCGTCGAGGGATCGGACTCCGTGTTCCACGCCGGCGCGGTCTACAAGGTCGGCGTCCCGAAGTCGGAGCACGAGGGGATGTGGGACGCGAACGTGCGCGGCACCGAGCGCGTGCTCGACGCGGCCAACCAGGCCGGCGCGCGGCGGATCGTCTACGTCTCCACCTGCAACGTCTTCGGCAATACGCACGGCCAGGTGGTCGACGAGAGCTACCGGCGAGACGAGTCGGAGGGTTTCCTTTCCTGCTACGACGAGACCAAGTACCGCGCCCACCAGGTCGCGGAGGACCGGATCGAGAAGGGCTATCCGATCGTGATCGTCCAGCCCGGGGGCGTGTACGGACCGAACGACCACTCCGAGGTCGGGACGATGATCGACCAGGCGCGCACCGGCAAGCTCCGGATGAAGATGTTCCCCGAGATGGGGCTTATGTTCGGCTACGTCGAAGACATCGCCGGCGGCATCGTCCTCGCTCACGACAAGGGCCAGGCCGGCGAGGCGTACGTGCTCTCGGGCGAGAGGGGGACGATGGGCGAGCTGGTCGACCGCGTCTGTGAGCTGTCTGGGCGCAAGCCGCCGCGCATGACCATGCCCACGCCAGTGATGAAGCTCTCGGCGCCGCTAGGGCCGCTCATCGGCCCGTTGATGGGCTTCCCTCCCAACCTGGGCGAGCTGATCAGGATCTCCGACGGCGCGACCTACTGGGCGAAGGACGACAAGGCCCGCCGAGAGCTCGGCTTCGCTCCACGCGACCTCGACAGTGGGCTGAAGGAGACCCTGGCTGCCTAGTTTGCCGGCGGCAGCGGCACGCGCTCGACCGGCGCCAGCACGCCGTCCGTCCTGAACTCGTCCGGGATCGATGTGCCCGGGAGGACCACGACGCCTTCGTCCGGGTCGCCCAGCCAACTGGCGTGGCCAACCGCATAGCGGTGGGCGCACAGCGCCGCTGCGGCCGCGTCGATCTCCTCGATACGGCGGTGCCAGAGGTCCCCGCGGTCGTCGAGCAGCTGGTTCTGCTCCAGCTCGGCTATCCGCAGGCGGAGGCCTTGGGGGTGGCGCTTGGCGGGCAGCCGGCGAGACCTGAGGGCGCAGAAGACCCCGTCCGCGTTCGTCTCGAACACCGGCTCCTCGCGGAAGGCGGCATAGGGAACCGTGCCCTCGCGACCCTGATCGGGCGCCTCGAAGGCGCCCAGCGGCTCGACCGCCTCCGCCAGCCGGCGGGACTCCTCCTCCGCCGGCACCGGCGCGACGCCCCGCGCCCGCAGCAGCTCGTCGCAGGCCCGGCTCGGCCGCCCCTCCAGGGCATCCGTCGCGGGGGCCCCGATCGCCAGCACGAAGTCGTCAGACGCCTTCAGCTCGGCGGCTATCTGCCCCGCGGTGCCCGGCTCGAAGAAGGCGGCGGCCAGGCGAATCGGGGGCTCCGGGCGGCGCACCTCCTCCAGCTTGACGAGCTGCAGAAGCCGAGGTGCGGGGACCACGCCGCAGTAGTGCACGGGGCTAGCCTCCCAGGCTGGCGCGCAAGCGTTCAACCGCCTCGCTCAGCCGCTCGTCGGGAACGGTCAACGAGATCCGAAAGAAGCCCTCGCCGCCCCGGCCGTACGCGCTGCCCGGGGACACGACCACCCCGGATTCCTCGAGCACCAGCTCGCAGTAGGACGCCGAGGTATGTCCCTCGGGGACCGGCGCCCACACGTAGATGGTGCCCTTGGGTGGCGTGACGCGCACACCGATCTGGGCCAGCGCGTCGCAGACGAGATCGCGCCTGCGCGCATAGAGGTCGCTCATGCGGCGCGGCACCTCGTCGCCCTCGTCGAGGGCGCGCGCGGCGGCCAGCTGGACCGCCTCGAACATGCCGCTGTCGATGTTCGTCTTCAATGCCCGGTAGGCCTCGACGGCGGCGGGGTTGCCGACCATCGCGGCGGTGCGCCAGCCGGTCATGTTGTAGCCCTTCGAGAGCGAGAAGATTTCGACGCCGACCTCCTTCGCGCCGGGCGTCTCCAGGAAGCTCGGCGCCACGTAACCGTCGAAAGTGGTCTCCGTGTAGGACGCGTCGTGCACCACCAGCGTGTCGTGCTCGCGCGCGAAGCTCACGGCCCGCTCGAAAAGCCCCCCGGGGGCGACGGCGCCCGTCGGGTTGTTCGGGTAGTTGAGGTACATCAGCCTGGCCCGTTCGGAGTCGCCGGGGGAAATCGCGTCGAGGTCGGGCGCGAAGCCGTGCTCCGGCAGTAGCGGCATCAGCACGGGATCGGCATCCGCGAGCAGCGGCCCCCCGGTATAGACGGGATAGCCCGGGTCTGCGGCCAGCGCCGCCTCTCCGGGGTCGAGGAAGGCGAGGTTGAGGTTGAAGATGCACTCCTTCGCGCCCAGGGCCGGCACGATCTCGGTGTCGGGATCGAGGTCGACACCGAAGCGTCGCCCGTAGAAGCGAGCCACGGCCTCCCGCAGCTCGGGCCGGCCGCGATTGGAGGGGTACTGGTGGGTACCGGGATCCCGCGCCGCCTCCCCCAGGGCTTCCACCACGAAGTCGGGGGTAGCGGTGTCCGGGTCGCCGATTCCCAGGCTGATGACGTCTACGCCGGCGGCTTTCTTCTCGGCGATCTTTCGCTCGAGCTCAGCGAACAGGTACGGCGGCAGTCGGTTCAGCCGCTTACTCGGCTTCATTCAGAGCCTGCACCAGCTCGTCGCTGAGGATGCCGCTGTAGACGGGCACGGCCCAACCGGTCAGGCTCACGCTTAGGTCCTCTCCGACTTCGACGCTCAGGTCGCCGCCCCCGAGGTGGACCGTGATCGAGCTGGGCGCGCCCCGCAGCACGGCCGCCACGGCGGCGCCCGCTGCACCGGTGCCCGAGGACATCGTCTCGCCTACGCCACGCTCGAAGATGCGGGCGCTGATCTCGTCGTCGGCGTCGCGCCGCCGGAAGGACACGTTGGTCCGGTTGGGAAACAGCTGGTGCCGCTCGATCTCCGGGCCGTAGCGTGCGACGTCGAGCTCCGGCAGCTCCTCCCCCACCTCGATCGAGCACTGCGGGTTCCCCACCTGTACGAACTCGAAGCTGAACCGGCGCCCGCCGGCGTCGAGCTCCCCGCGGCCATCTTCGTTGCCGGAGGGGAAGTCGGAGTCGGAGCGAAGCCGAGCGCGGCCCATGTCGACCGTGCACGTGTTTACACCCGTTATGCGCACGCTCACCTCACCCGCGGGCGTGTCGAGCGAGAAGCTGTCGTGCTCGGTCCAGCCGTTTCGCCGCAGGTACATCACCGCCTCGCGCACCCCGTTTCCCGACAACTCGGCTTCCGAGCCGTCCGGGTTGAAGATCCGCAGCGACGCCACGAAGCCTCGCTCCTCGTTCGGTGAGAGCACGAGCAGGCCGTCGGAGCCGATCCCGGTATGCGGCGCGCAGAGCGCTCTCACGCGGGATGCCGTCAGCTCGAACGGAAGTTCCTCCTCCTCGACGATCGCGTAGTCGTTGCCGAGCGCCTGCCACTTCTCGAAGCGCACGGCCGGGACCCTATAGCGAGGCCGGAGGCCGAGCCTTGGCATCAGAACGCGGGGCCGGAAGCCCCGCGGAGGTCTACTTCGCAGGTCTCCGGAAGCGAACCGCCTGCTGGATACCGCTCGGCCGGTTCGTGTATCGCATCGTCGTGGTCAGGACGCCGGGACGGAAGGTGATGCGCTCACGCGTGGCGTCGGCGTGCCAGCCATCCGGATTGGGCCCCTGCTCGGCGGCGAGCCGAGCACCGGTCTGCTCGAGCACCGCCCAGAGATCGCTCGCGCAGCGGCGCAGGCTGCCGCGGCCGCAGTAGCGGTTCCGCAGCTTCCCCCGCACCCCCCTCCCGAGCAGCCTGCGTAGGTCCTTGTCCATGTACTGGTGCCAGCCGTTGAACTGGCCCCTCGGGGGCAGGTCGAACCGGCGCATGAGCGCCGATCTGTCGAGCTGGTCCGCCAGCGGGCCCAGCAGCGGTCGCATCACCGCGTCGGCGAGGTCGTCCCAGGCAGCGTCGAGCACGGCCGCGCCGGGGGCGTCGATCGTCCCGTTGAGGTCACGGTCAAGCCTGCTGCTCCCGCGCCGCCGCCAGCGGTCGAGGAGCTGGAGCATTCGCTCGGCGCGGGCGCTCGGTGGACGTCCTCTGTGCAGCACAGCCGCGAGCACGGGCACGAAGCGCACCGCCCTCACGTCCTGCGTCGCGGCTGCGTTCATCGCGCCGACCACGCTCGCCAGCGTGTGCCGGCGGCGCCGGGCGATCAGCCGGTTCAGCAGGTCGTCGCGTTCGATCGATCCGTAGCCGAACTGGTCGTCCGCCGCCCGGAAGCCGCGCGCGGGCTTGTTGTTCCAGTTGTTGAGGAAGCCGGCCCGCGGGTTGACGCCCCGGGGATGCCGGCGGTTCGAAAGGATGCCCCGCCACTCGTAGCGCCCGCGCCCGTCCACGGGGAGCCCGGGATCGATCGTGCGCGGGCGCAGCGGCAGCCGCCCCGTCGTGACCATCCCGATGTTCCGGCGGTCGGCGTAGAAGGCATTGAAGGTCTGGGGCGACTGCAGCGCGGCGTGGAAGAAGTCGCGCGGGCCGCGAATGCGGGCGTGTGTCAGAGCCTGGAAGAAGAGCTGATCCAGAGCATCCCGCCCGTAGCTCGAGCGCTTGCGCGATATGGCGACGCGACGGCCCCTGACCCGCGCATAGCCGATCACGGGTCCGTGCACGGTGCGGAGGAAGCGGACCGGCTCGCCATCCAGCGTGCCCGCGTCGAAGATGGTCATGTCGCGGCAGCGGCCCTTGTACAGGTACTTGGTGTCGCTGCCGCAGAGCGTCTCGGCGTAGTGGTCGATGATGTCTGCCCCGGCTGAAGTCAGGGTCCACGCGAATCGCTCGCGGCGTCCGATCAGCATGTAGCCGGGGAACGGTGCGGATGTCACTCCACGGCTGCGCCAACCGGGCCCGCGGAGGACCACCTCTTCGGTCAGGTTCGGATAGAAGTAGCCGATCTGCGGACCCCCTACGAACAGCGTTCCCCCCGTGGCCGAGCGTCGCGGCGACACCATCAGGATGTTGCTCGCCGGTGGCAGCGGGCCGCCGTCCGCCTGGGGGCCTGCCCCCGGAGCCGGTTCGAAGGAGCCGTTGTCGAGCACGACGTTCCCCCGCCGACGGCTCGGCCGCCGCCCGTAGGGAAAGCGTCCGCCGATCGAGACCGCCGTCTCGGGATCCTCGCGCTGTCGCAGATCGTTCCACACAGATTCCCCGCGACGGGCGCCAAGGCGCGCGCGTAGGCCGGAGAGCAGCTGCGCGCTGCGCGTCTCGCCGTCGCCGCCCTGGCCCAGGAACTGCCCTTTCACGGCGTTGAGGGCAAACACGTCGTTGCGCGTCCAGGGCTCGTGATTCCTCTCGTTCGCCCGGTAGTAGCCGTTGATGCCCTCCAAGAAGACGTCGATGTCGTGCAGAAGGCGTCGGCCCTTGCGCCCCGCACGGCGGAGAACTCCGCTCTGCTTGGCGACCTCCGCCTCGGTTTGCGCGCTGGGTTTGAAGCTGCGCACCCGCTCTATCAGGTTGAGCGCCTGGTAGCCGGGCACGTCTATCGCGGCCACCCGGGCGTTGAATCGAGCCAACTCCCAGAGGATCTCCCCGGTCTGGGCGACCGCCCAGCCCATGCCGAAGGTCACATCGTCGTCGGTGCGGCCCCGTATGTGCGGCACGTTGTAGCGGTCGCGCACGATTCGCAGGCCGGGGCGCGGCTCGGTGACCCGCCTCAGGGGCCCCTGCCCCCTCGTGCCGAAGCGCTCGGTCTTGAAGAAGCGGTAGAGGTCGCTCGTCCGCACGCGATCGAACAACGGCGTCAAGCCGTCGTAGAGGTGGGCCTCCCGGTCGGCGCCCGCCGGTATGGGGACGCTGCCGTACGCCCCCGCCGGGATGATGTTCCGCGCTGAACGTGCCTCGTCGCGCACCGCGAGCGCCGTGGCCGGCAGGGCGAGGCCCACACAGACGGCACAGGCGACCGGCAAGCGCTTGACGGGACCCTCCTCCGTTAGGTCTCCGCGCCCCCCTCGGCAGCGGCCAGTATAAGCGCCGCCACCTCGGCCGGCCCCAGCCTCGTCACATCGATCAGGTGCACGCCGGGTAGCTTCCGCATCCACGTGAGCTGCCGCTTCGCGTAGTTGCGCGTCCGCTGCTTCATCCCCTCGATGTCGCCCCGGAGCAGCTCGTGGAAGCCGAGGGCCTGGCGCGCCGTGCGTGAGGCGCCGGCGCTGTCGGCTCGGTAGACCTCCACCGCACCGTCTGCGGCCACGATCTCCTCCACGCGCTCGTCGATCCGCTCGTAGAGCACGTCGCGGTCAATCACCAGCCCGCAGAGCAGCGTGGGATGCCGCGTCTCGGACGTCCACAGCCGCGACCCCTCGCCCGCCGGCGCGGGATCCTCCCCCATCTCGAGCAGCTCGAGCGCCCGCACGATGCGGCTGAGGTCACCTGACTGGATCGCCGCCGCGGCGGTCGGCGCCCGTTCGGCCAGCTCGGCATGCAGGGCCTCCGACCCGCGGCGCTCCAGCGCCCGCAGGAGCCGCTCGCGGACACCTGCCGGGGGCGGGGGTCGAAGGTCCAGGTCACAGAGGGCGGCTTGCAGGTAGAGCCCGGTTCCTCCGACGACGATGGGCCGCCGCCCCGCGGCCAGAGCGTTATCGATCTCCGACTGCGCCAGGGCGGCGAACTCGCCCGCCGAAAAGGTCTCGTTGATCGGGACAAAGCCGACCAGGCGGTGCTCGAGGCGCGCGCGCTGCTCGGGGGTGGCCGCGCCCGTCAGGGTGCCCAGGCCCCGGTACACCTGCAGGGCGTCCGCGGAGATCGCCACGGGATCCTCGCCGCGCTCGCGGAGACGCTCCGCGAGCGCCACGGCAACCGCGGTCTTCCCCACGCCCGTGGGCCCGAAGATGGCAACAAGCTTCACGTCGCGAGTATGGCCGCCTGACGCGGCTCGCGGCCCGATCGCTAGGAATAGGGGGATGCCCCGATTGGGAGTCTTCCTCTGCGCGGCCGCCGCGCTGGCGCTTGCGGGGTGCCAGGCGACCGACACCGACGACCCGCCGGAGACGACGCACAACCTCAAGGTCCGCCACGCTCTGGGGCAGACGAAGGTTCCGGGGCAGCCCAAGCGGCCGGTGGTCCTCTACCCGAGCGAGCTGGATGACGCCGTGGCCCTCGGGGCGACTCCCGTGGGAGCCGCCGGGACGCTCCCGCGCTATCTCGGCGCGCGCACACGGGCCGTCCGGCTGGTGGGTCCCGTTGCCCGGCCGAACCTGACTCGCATCAGGGGCCTCGATCCGGACGTGATCCTCGCGGCCGAGCAGAGTCAGAAGCGCCTCTACAGGCGGCTGGACAGCATCGCGCCGACGGTGGTCCTCGACCAGAGGGTCGACTGGAAGCCGAACCTGCGCCAGGACGGCGAGTCGCTCGGACAAGCGGACTACGCGGAGCGGCTCCTCATCGAGTACGACCGCGTGGCCGCTCGCGTGCGGGGACTGATCCGCCGGCGCGGCAGGCCCTCCATGCCCGCGCAGGTCCGCCGCTCGCTCAGCCGGCCCTTCGTCGCCTCGATCCTGGACGACGTCCGCCTCCCCCACCCGCGGCCGCGAACCGACCTGCTACCCGGAGCCCGCCCCGGCGCGTATGACGCCTGGACGCTCGGAATCGGCTACATCGCGGCCTTGCGGATCCTCGCCGACCTGAAGCGATTCGCCGGTCGCTAGGCGGGGAGCCTGGCCAGCAGGCGCTCCTCACCCGACAGCGTCGTGCTCGTCGCCGACGCGATCTCGACGTCGGTCAGGTCGCCCGGGCTGGCGACGCCAGTGAAGTTGACGGTCTTGTTGTGCCGGGTGCGGCCCCGCAGCCGCGCCGGGTCCGTCCGCGAGGGGCCCTCGACCAGCACCTCCATGGTGCGCCCCACAAACCGCTGCGCCCGCTCCGTGGCGATCTGCTGGACCGCGTCGACCAGACGCTCCATCCGCTCACGCTTGACGTCGTAGGGGAGCTGGTTGGGGTGCTCGGCGGCCGGCGTGTCCCGCCGCGGAGAGAAGATGAAGGTGAAGGCAGAGTCGTAGCGCACCTCCTCCACCACCTGCAGCGTCTCCTGGAAGTCCTCGTCCGTCTCGCCCGGGAACCCTACGATGATGTCCGTGGTAACGGCGCAGTCGGGGACGTGCTCCCGGATCATCGCGGCGCGGTCGAGGTAACGGCCGCGGTCATAGGTCCGCTTCATCGCCTTGAGAATTCGGCTCGATCCCGACTGGAGCGGCAGGTGGATGTGCTCGCAGACCGAGGGGAGCTCCGCGTGGGCGCGGACCACGTCCTCCCGGATGTCCTTGGGGTGCGGGCTCGTGTAGCGGATCCGCTCGATGCCGTCGACGGCGTCGACCATCGTCAACAGCTCGGCGAAGGTTCTCTTCGCTCCCTTCGGCAGGTCGCGTCCGTAGGAGCAGACGTTCTGGCCGAGCAGCGTGACCTCCTTGACGCCGTCGGCCGCCAGGCGCTCCACCTCCTGGACGAGCTCCGCCGGGGGACGTGACACCTCACGTCCCCTTGTGGAGGGCACGATGCAATACGCGCACACGCAGTTGCAGCCCACCGAGATCTGCACCCAGGCCTGGTGCTCGCGCTCGCGCTTGGCCGGCAGGTGGCCGGTGAAGCCCTCGAACTCGAAGTATCCCTGCGCCGTGAGGCTGTCGCTCGTCAGGAACTCGGCCAGCTTGTGGTACTGGCCCGGTCCGAAGGCCACGTCCACGAACGGGAATTGCTCGAAGACGCGCTCCTTCATCGACTGCGACCAGCAGCCTCCTACCCCGACCACGCGAGTCGGGTCCTCGCCCTTGAGCCGCTTCGCCTCGCCCAGGTGGCCGACCAACCGGTTGTCGGCCTTCTCTCGTACCGAGCACGTGTTGAACAGGATCAGGTCGGCCTGCTCACGGGAGGCCGCCTCGCCATAGCCGAGCGACTCGAGCATGCCCTTCATGCGCTCGGAGTCGTGCTCGTTCATTTGGCACCCGAACGTGGTGAGGTGGTAGCTCCGCTGCGGCTCCATCGCCGCCGAGGATAGCCCTACAAGCGCTCGGCCAGCCGCGGGTAGCGGAGGACGAGACCGTCCTCGTCGAGCTCGAGCTCGGCCCGGAAGTCGCTGTCGCGGCTGACGAACCTGACGCTGTGGCCATCGATCGGCTCGTAGCGCTGGGAGGAACGGCGGATGTCGAGGTCCGGCAGCGCGACCCACGCCATCTCGAGATCGACCGGGCCTTCCCCGTCGCGAAGCCGCTCGCGGAGCATCGGCATGGTATTGGTGAGCGGGGAGAAGGCCAGGTCGCAGTCGAGCGCGCCTTCCAGGTCCGGCCGAGCGTGGCCGCTCGCCGACCAGCCCCCGTCGGCTGCGCGACGGAGGTCCAGACGGCGCTCGCCGTCGCGGTCCTGGACGTCGACGCTGAGGCGCTCCGTCACCCAGCCCGCGGTGGTATTCAGCTCATAGTCTGCGCGATAGGGATGCGGTTCGGCTCCGAGCTGCGTTCCCCGCGCCTCCAGCCGATCGGCCTCCAGCCGCACCTCCGCGGCCTCGGCTAGCCACTCCTCCAGTCCCCGCCATACGAGCAGTCGCCGCATCACCCCCGTGGTTGGTTTGAGCCCCGGCCCCCGCGTCCCCTAGCGGGGCAGATAGTCGATCGAGCGGCGCATGACCTCCCTGCGCTTCGCTGCACCGGTGATGCCCTCGCGAGCAGAGCCGCACCAGCGAAAGGACCTCGGGTTCTTACGAGACCGTCCCCCTATGAGTTCCCACTGAGCTCCTCGCCGATTCCTACCCAGATCCCGCAAGTTCAGAACCGGACGGAGGCCGCTCCCCCGGGCTGGGCGACTTTTCCTGAATATGTCGGGAAAAGTCGCCAAGCCCCTCCCGACCTTCCGGCGCCGGAGCGGCGACGCCATCGCTTATCTCTTCGTGCAGGAGACGATGCCGCTTGGCCGCTTCGGCCGCCCGGGTTCCTGCCGAGCTACGGCGAGGAGGACGGCGATGGAGAGGGCGGGAACAGCGCCTTTCATGACGGGACTGTACGACGCCAGGCAACCTCCTGCACGGCGGGCCCCTAGTCGAAGCCTGCTCGAGGTTCGGAGGCCCCAGCGGAGGCTCTGGATGCTCGACAGGCGTAGCATCCAGGTCGCACAACCGGGCTGAAGGGGGGAGCTGTGGCGCGCATTCCGATCCCGATCCTCGCGGCGGCGGTGCTGCTGCTGGCGCCGGCGGCCCACGCGGCGCCCCTCAACGCCAGCCCGCCGATCCTGGCCTCGGCCGCGAACCCGCTGGCCGGCTGCCCGCCGGACGGCTCCGGCACCAACTTCTCTGGGGCCGAGGTGGAGCCGTGGATCGAGGTCAACCCGACCGATGCCGACAACCTGGTCGGTTTCTATCAGCAGGATCGCTACTCGAATGGCGGATCCAAGGGCAACGTGGCGGCGGTCTCGAAGAGCGGCGGCACGAGCTGGACACGGGTCGCGGTCCCGAACGACACTCGCTGCACCGGGGGGAGCTTCCAGCGCTCCTCGGACCCGTGGATCTCGTTCGGGCCGACCGGGACGCTGCACGCCTTGAGCCTGGTTACAGACCCCGACCCGCCGACTGGTGGGTTCGGCGCCAACGGCATGACGTACAACCGATCCACGGACGGCGGCGCGACCTGGGAGCCCGCGATCCGGCTGATCAGCGATCCTGCCGGACGCTTCCTCAACGACAAGGGCTCCATGACGGCCGACCCCAACGACGCAAACTTCGTCTACGCCGTATGGGATCGCATCCAGGAGGCGGGCAGGGTGCTCGCGCCGAACGACAACCCGCACGGCAACGCCTTCAAGGGACCGATCTATTTCGCCCGGACTGGCAACGGCGGCGACTCATGGGAGCCGGCCGGCAAGATCTACGAGACCGGCGCCAACAAGCAGACGATCGGCAACCAGATCGTCGTAGAGCCGGCAAGCGAGGGCGGCTCGCTGTTCGACTTCTTTGGCGACATCACCAATTCCTCACGGCGCCGCGGCGGCATTGGTCCGGTGAAGCTTTCCTTCATCCGCTCGGACAACCACGGCGCGACGTGGACCAAGCCCAGGCGAGTGGACGACATGATTCCGATGAGCTTGATCAGCGGACGCGACGGTCAGACGCCGATCGACGTCGAGCCCGTCCCGTGCCCGGACCCGAGCGACACCAATGGCTGCCCGATTCGCGCTGGGGATCTGATCCCCGAGGTCGCGGTCGACGCGGACAACGGCAACCTGTATGCCGTCTGGATGGACGCCCGTTTCGATGGGGGCCTCGCCATCGTCGACCACGACAACATCGCGTTCACCCAGTCGACGGACGGCGGACGGACGTGGTCGCCCGCCATCAAGGTCAACAAGACTCCGGTCGACGAGCCCAACTACGACCAGCAGGCCTTCACGCCCTCGGTCCACGTGGACGGCGACGGCACCGTCACCGTGACGTATTACGACTTCCGCAACAACACGGAGAGCCCGGCTACGCTCGACACCGACTACTTCGCAGTCTCCTGCGAGTCGTCGTCAGAGGATTGTCTAAGCCCGGCGAGCTGGGAGGAGGAGCGGATCACCCCGGCGTCCTTCGACATCCGCAAGGCCCCGTTCGCTCTCGGCTACTTCCTCGGGGACTACATGGGGATGGACGATACGGGCACCGACTTCGCGACGATGTTCGGCCAGGCGTTCGCGCAAAACGATGCCAGCCAGTACTTCAGCCGGCTGACGCCATAGTCCGAGGCCAGTCGGCTGGCGCCGCTCGCCCTCACCCGAACTCGAATGTCGTCACCCCGAAGGTCCTCTGCACGTCCTCCGGCGGCCGGCCGTGCAGGTACATCCGGACGGTTTCGAACGACGGCTCCATCTCGCGACTTGCACGCAGGGATGCGGCGCGGGAGTTTGCGGCGGGCATGTCGATGAACACCTCCCTACCGGGACCCGCCGCGGCGAGCAGACCGGTCAGCAGCCGGTCGGCCACCTCCTCGTCGCCGGCCATCAGCGGTCCGACCTTCGCGCCCACCTGGCAGGGTCGGAGCACGCCGTAGCCGCCCAGGCTGCCCTCGTTGACGCACGCAAGCGCATGACCGGGCGGGCGGTCGATCCACGCGCGCAGGAAACGTTCCCGCTCCGTGCCGAAGACCGACGCGTCGAATGCCAGCAGGTCCTCGAATGGCACCGAGGACAGCTCCACCACCCCGCCTGGACGCGCACCGCCGCCGTTGGTGCCCCAGCGGACGTTGCGGTGCGCGAGGACGAAGCCGCGCTGCTCATACGAGGCCTGCTGGGCGAGCACTCCGTCCAACCCGACAACCCGCCCGTCGGCCCGGCTGAGCGCACGGTCGAACAGAGGGCTCCCAATGCCGCGGCCCCGTAGATCGGAGCGCACGATGTAGAACCCGATGAACGCATACGCCTCGCCGTACAAGGCGCACGAGACGGTGGCGACTATCTCACCCGCCCGTTCCGTCGCCAGGAAGGCATCGGGATCCGCCGCCAGGAATCGCTCATCATCATCGAGCCCCGGATTCCAGCCCTCCGCGTCCGCCCATCCGACCGCGGCTTGGGCGGCACGAGCACTCGTCGACGCGTCAGGGTCCACGACTGTCCGCGTGAGCGGCCCGGGCCGAGATCAGGGTGGCCTGACGGCGTTCGGCGTCCCGCAGGGCCTGCACGAGGTCCTGCTGAACGGCGTCCAGGAATCGGTGTCCGAGCGGGTCGTCTCCATGGAGGAGGTGATGGAAGCGGGCCCGCGGCAGGGCGAGGACGACGGCGCGCTCGCGGGTCCGGCAGTCGACCGGGCCCGGCCCCTTGTCGATCAGGCCGACATACGCGCACGCGGTCCCCGGTCCGGCAAGACGGACGCGCTGCTTGCGTTCGCCGCGCTGGATCGTCGCCTCGACCCCGCCTCGCAGCGTGAGGTAGAGGGCATCCAGCGGGTCGCCGGCGCGGACGAGCAGCTCCCCTCGCGCGAGCTCGAGTCGTCTCAGCTCGCCCAGCAGCCGCTCGAGGTCACCGGCCGGAAAAGCGGAGAAGAAGGGGAGACGAGACGCGTACTCTCGTTCGCTCTTGGCTGCTGGGCGCACCTCTGCGTGGCGGAGCGCCGGCGCCGGGAGTCGCCCTTGCTCCTCGCTCTCCCCGAGCCGGGCCGCGATTGCGGCGTAACGGCGCCGGAGGCGGTCGCTGACGACGCCGCACAGGCGCCGCATGACCGCCCGTGCGCCCGGCCGCAGACCGGCGCGAAGGCTGTCGAAGGCATCACGCTGTATCACGACTCCCCTGGTCGCCTCGACGGCACGCACCGTTGCCGTGCGGGTCCCCCCGCTCACCAGCGCGAGCTCGCCGATCAGCTCCCCCGGCCCGATGGCTGCCAGGGACAGCTCACGTTCAGCCGGCAGGCGGGCCACGCTCTCCAGCCGCCCCGATTCGACCACGTAGAGGCTGTCGGCGGGCTCTCCTTGGTGGAACAGGCATTCGCCGGGGCGCCGCTCGAACGGTTGCGTCACCCGCGCGAGATCGCTGAGCTCGTCCGGGGCCAGCCCGGCGAACAAGGGGAAGGTCCCCAGTAGTTCGTCGGGTGTCGAGGCGCTCACACGACCAGCTCGCGCGCCGTGATCTCGACCGTCCCGTCGCGCAGCGAGGCCGTCATCATCGCGTACTCCGGCACCTCCACCCAGGTCGAGAAGTCCTTGGTGATCGGCTCGGAGGCAACGATCACCGACTCGAGCCGCTCGCCACCGCGCATGATCCATTCCCCGTCTCGGCAGACGTAGTCGCGACCGGCCGTGAACCAGAGCGAGGTGAAGTCGTAGCGGCGGTGCTTCGCGTGATAGGTCTCCTCGGCGGAATACCAGCCGTAGTCGTAGGCGAACCGGGTCGCGACTATGGTCCTGCCGTCCCCGACCAGGAGATTCATCTCCGATGCCGTGTCGACGCCGTGCCGATCGCGGGTCTCACGGAGGATCCGCAGGGTCGCCTCCGTCGCCTCCTCGAGCTGCTGCGGAGTCGCCGGCGCGGCGGGATCGGACAGTTGCGAGAGGAGAAGCGCGTATACCCACTCGCTGTCGGTGTTGCCCTCGATGTGGCGCGCGACCTCCGGCTTGATCTGCGTCAGCAGGTCGTAGCGCATCTCCGCGAAGCGCGAGAGAGTCCCGTTCATCCCGAGCACCACCCGTGCGCCCTCGAATCGGAAGGGGTGCACGTTGTGAACGGTCAGACTCTCGCCGTGCTCGTAGAACACCCCGCGTACGTGCGCGACGAGCGCCCCGACCGTGAGGTTCCGCGCCAGGCTGCGGAGGTTTCTGTCGAAGATCGGCAGGGAGGGCGTTCGGTAGTGCAGCGGGGCGTCGGGGTCGGCCAGCCCATCGCCCCAGGCCGCAAGGCCAAAGCCACCGAGATTGAGATACGCGTACAGCTCCGCGTCGTAAACCTGGGAGGCGAGCGAGCTGTCCGTCCCGTACAGCAGGTCGTCGACGAGGATTGGACGCCCAAGGTAGGCAAGCGCGCGGCACATGGCCCAAGCGGCAGCGTACCCCGCAACAGCTGTCTGCACAGGCGCCTGTAGTCAGCGAGGCTCGCTGTCTGGCGGTGGCTGGCCGGTGAGGCGCGCCACGTCGCGACGCCACAACTCGCGCTGAAGCCGCCAGCGCGCGAAGCCGATCAGTGAGCGGGCCCCCACGAAAAGCAGTGTCGGAACGATGATTGCGAGCGCCAGGGCGCCCTTGACGGGCTTGCCCGAGTTGACCGCGCCCTCGGCGGCCGCTTTCCAGTCGACCCCCAGGATCAACGTACCCGCGAACACGACCCAGACCACGGTCGTGAGCTTGCCGAAGAGCTCCAGGTACCTGTTCAGCCGAACGATCTGATGCCAGGAAAGCCGCTGGACGGTTTGGCGCTCGAAGAGAGTTGCGCTACGGGTGCCCTCTAGCGAGAGACGCGCGGCAACCGCTGCGCGCCATCGGGCGGCCAGAGGCTTGTCTTCGGCGCGGGCCACGCTGCCTCCTACGGGTGGGTGGGTGCCAGTCTGGGCCATTCGGGAAACCGTCGGATGCCTTCGGTGGGAGCTCACTTCGCGTAGTCGGTGGCCCTGCTCTCCCTGATCACGGTCACCTTGATCTGGCCGGGATACTCGAGCTCCCTCTCCACGTCCCGGGCGATCTGGTGTGAGAGCAGCGCCGCACCGTCGTCGTCGACCTCCTCGGGCTCGACGATCACCCGGATCTCGCGGCCCGCGTGCATGGCGTAGACCTTCTCGACGCCCTCATGCCGCTTGGCGAGCTCCTCCAGTTCGTGCAGCCGCTTGACGTAGTGCTCGAGCGACTCACCCCGCGCGCCCGGTCGCGCGCCGGACAGGGCGTCGACGATCTGCACGATTACCGCCTCGACGGTCCGCAACTCGACCTCGTTGTGGTGCGCCTCCATGGCGTGCGCCACGGCCTCCGACTCCTTGTAGCGCCGCGCGATCTCGCCGCCCACGAGGGCGTGCGGCCCCTCCACCTCGTGGGACACCGCCTTACCGAGGTCGTGCAAGAGCGCGGCCCGGGCGGCCACGCGAGGATCGGCTCGCAGCTCCGCGGCCAGCATCGACGCGAGACGGGCGCACTCGACCGAGTGGTGGAGGACGTTTTGGCCGTAGCTGGTGCGGAACTTGAGCCGGCCGAGAAGCTTCGTGAGCTCCGGGTGCAATGCGCCCACGTTGGCCTCGAATACGGCCTGCTCCCCGACCTCCACCACGTGCTGCTCGATCTCCGAACGCGACTGGTGGTAGGCCTCCTCGATGCGGGCCGGGTGGATGCGGCCGTCCTGGAGCAGCCGCTCCAGCGTAAGCCGCGCGATTTCCCGGCGGACGCCGTCGAACCCGGAGAGCAGTACCGCCCCCGGTGTGTCGTCGACTATAAAGTCGATCCCGGTGAGCGTCTCCAGGGTGCGGATGTTGCGACCCTCGCGGCCGATGATCCGGCCCTTCAGCTCGTCCGACTTGAGCTCGACCACAGAGACGGTGGTCTCGACGGCATGGCCGCTCGCCACCCTCTGCATGACGGCCGCAAGGATGTTCCTGGCGCGGCGGTCGGCGTCCCGTTTCGTCTCCTCCTCGATCTGGCGGACCAGCCGCGCGCTCTCGTGGCGGAGCTCATCCTCGAGCTCGCGGAGCAGGATCTGCTTCGCCTGCGCTGCGCTCAGCCCCGACAGGCGCTCGAGCTCCCGAAGCTGCTCGCGCCTGGCCTCCTTCAGCTTGCCGCGGTGCTTCTCAAGGTTCCGCTGCCGGTCGTCTAGCGAGCGCTGGCGCTCGTCCAGCCCCTGCGCCTGCAGCTCGAGCGATTGCTCTCTGGCGCGAAGCCTCTCCTCCAGCCGCACGAGTTCGGCCCGACGCGCCCGCAGCTCCTCCCCCACGTGATCCGGGTCGACGACTGCGCTCGGCGCCGGATCAGGCGTCTCACGGTCCGATGCGCGGGGCTCGGGCGTCCCGCCCGCCGCGGCGGCGCGCCCCTGAGCGGTCCGCGGTCGCTGCGCGAGCAGCACCACGCCCACCGAGACGGCTCCCGCCACCAGCGCCGCCAACACGATCTCCATGTCGTCTCCTCTGTCCGGCGCGGTCGCGCCGGTCGCTCAACCTCGTCGAGCGGTGCGGCTGGTGCCGCGAGACACAAGACGTTGCTTCAGAGCGGGGCGCGCATCCGGGGAGCGCGCCTGGCTGCCGCTAGGGGCGCCCTGTGATCCTCCTTCCGGGTCTCTCCGCTCGTTGTTGTCCGATCTCAGTTCTCACGTGCTCGGGGAGCCATGCTCCCAGCTGCGAAAAGAGCGTCACAAAGATGTCGGTTTGCAGGTCTTTCTGTCTCACGGCCGCCAAACCGGCCGCTTCCACATGAGGGTATCCGTGCACCGGGCCGGGTGCAAGCAGCGTGACGGGACGCCTACCAGCGGCGCGCCGGAGCCCGAGGAGCCGGCCGCGGCCCTAGGCGGCCCGGCGGTCCGGCGGGCGCCGGCCGTGGATGCGTACGGCCTCGTAGGCGAGCTCCGGCTCGTAGCCGCGCCTCACGAGGAGGCCCCAGGCGCGGTCGCGCGCCCGGTCGTCGGTCGGCGGGTCGGGCAGCCGCACGGCGAGCAGAGCGAGGGCGGCGTGGAGCTCGAGGTCACGATCCTGCTCCGCCACGATCGCCTCGACCAGCTCCCGCTCCACGCCGCGGCGCCGAAGGTCCTGCGCGATCCGCTCGGTCCCCCAACGCTCGAGCGTGCGCTTGTCCTCCGCGAATCGCCGCGCGTAGCGCGCATCGTCGAGGTAGCCCTCGTCGCTCAGCTCCAGCACGGCCTCCTCTATGGCGGCCGGCTCGACACGCTTGCGCTCCAGGCAGGCCCTGATCTCGGCGACCGTGCGGTCGCGTGTCGCCAGCGCCCTGTAGGCGAGATCGATGGCCCGCTCCCGTTCCGGCTGAACTGGAGGGATCTCGTCCATCAGCGACCCGGACGGCGGGCGGCCTAGGC
>JBKPHP010000130.1:0-5452 GCA_046729895.1 Actinomycetota bacterium | reverse complement strand
CAGCCTGTTGCGCCGCGGCCAGCGGCTGAGGATCTTGCGACTACCGGCGATCTGGACGCCGCTGGCCGAGCCCCCGGTGATCCGGAAGAGCTGGACGTTGTAGTAGGTGGCGCGACGAACCCGCTTCCACTTGAGCACCGGTGGCCTGCGTAGCCGCGCCCCGTCCGGGGGACTGAGCAGGTTGGACGAAGTTGGAACGGCGGTCACGCTCGCTCCGGCCCCATTCCCTGCACGGTCCGTCACCAGGATCCCGTACTGGTACCTGCGCCGGTTCCTGAGACGCCGATCCGTGTAGTTGTTGCCGCCTCCGCTGAAGACGAGTTTCTGCGGAACCCCGGTTCGCCAGCGAAAGATCTGCGCACTCACGGCCTCCGGCGCCGACCACCTGAGCGTCACCTTGCGGTTGCCCGGCGTCACGTCCACGTGCAGAGGCGACGGCGGTATGCCGTCGTAGTTCAGCCGGAAGGAGCCAAAAGCGACGTTCCCCGCCACGTCCCGGCAGCTTCCCCGAACAATGACACCGGCCCCGTCAGGCCCGCCGTACGTGCCGCTGCTGCATGACTGGATGCCCGAAGTCGCGTCCTGCCCCTGGAACCGAAAGCCAACCGGATGGTTGAACCAGCCGCCGTAGTCCGCCGGGCGATTCGTACGCGGCGCCAGCGCCGGAGGTGTCCTGTCGATGCCGATCGAGACTTCTTTTGTCACTGTCGTGCCCGGCCATTTCACCGTGCATGAGCGCTTCCTGAGCGCTTCGGTCATGAACATCTCGTTCTGGCAACCGGCAGTGAGCTGCCCGCCTGGATCCCACTGCCAGGCGAGGGAGACCCACGCCGCCCTGTACCAGCGGTTACAGCTGTCCCGGCCGGTAGATGTGTCACAGCTTGCTGTCACGCTCTGTGCATCCGCGACAGCCGTGCCTAACAGACCCGAGATGCAAGAAACGGCGAGCGTGACGACAGCGAGCCGGGCGCGTGACATCCGGCTAGAGCCTTCGCTCCTCCGCCAGCCACGACATCAGCCTCAGGAACGAGCCGCTCGCCAGGGCGAACGTCAACAGCGCCAGGCCCGCCAGCATCATCGGTCGTGGCCGGCTGCCCGAGGCCGTGTCTCGTAGCTCCGTGACCAGCGGGCTCACCCCGAAGCTCGTGGGCGCCCGTGGTAGCAGCTTGGCTCTTCGTGACCTGTGCTCCGGGCGAGGGTGTTCAGCGACCTGACGGGCGGGACGGCTGGTCGGCCTGGTCGTGGCCGGGGCGGGGTCCGATGCCGGACGAGTCGAGGGCCTGGAGACAGCGACGACACGGGCTGGAGCCCGCGACTTGCTCGGTGCTGGCTGTGATGGTGCACCGGGCTGTGATGGTGCAGCGGGCTGCGATGGTGATTGCCGGGCCGCCGGCGGACTCGAGGAGGGCTGCGGGCTCGGTGCCGAGTCAGGCGCGATCCCCGTAGGCGCGGGTGACGGATCCGGAGTCGGGGCAGCCCAGGCCAGGCTGGGAGCAATAGCCAGCAGTCCAGCCAGCGCTGCGGTGGTCAGAACGGTGAGGCAGGGAGGTTGCAGATCCCCCTCCGGGTGCAGCCTTACTCCGTGAAGGTGACAGGACACCCCGGGATGTGTCAAGTCAGGGAGTAGCCACCTCCCTGGGCGGGAATAGAGTGAAAGGGAATTCCCACGCAGCGCGAACGAATGTCCCCCGTCAGGATCAGCGTCGAGCCGCTCGTGTCTCCATCCGAGCGCCCCGTCGGTGGCGGAACCCTCCCGGTCAGCGTTATCGCGGATCCGGTTCCGCTCGAGGCCGAGGCCCCCGACCTGATCGAGCCGATCGTGGGCTTTCGGAGTTGGCGGATCCTCCGCGACGGGCCGGCGCAGGGCGAGCTCAGCTCGCCGAACTTCCCGGTCTCCTGGTCCGAGCCCGTGCTGCGCGCAGAGTGCCGCAGGTTCCGTAGCACCGAGGACCTCCTCCGGGAGCCCCACAGGGCACCCGAGCCGGCATGTGGTTGCGGCATCTGCGCGCGCCATGCCCCTACCAGCGACTTCTCGAAGGTCGACTTCCAAGGCGTCTCCGGGATCGTCACGGTCTGGGGGCGGATCGACGTCGACAGCGACGGCCTGCGGGCCGAGTACGCGAGGGTCGAGGCGCTCGGCCTGTACTCACGGTGGACCCGCCGTCAGACGCAGGCGGTGACCGAGGTCGCGGGCGAGCTCGGAGTGGACCTCGTCGACCTGCACGAGCTCGGCGTAGTCGCCAGGAGCTACGGCGAGGTGCTGCCGGCCTCGCTCCTCTCGGATGAGCGGCCAAGCGGCGTGCGTGACCGCTTCGCGGCGCTCTTCAAATCGCGCGTCGGCGAGTAAGCGTCCGGGGCTAGCCGACGCGCTCCCGGGCCGCCTCGAGAAGCTCCTCGAACGAGCAGAGCTTCACGCGCGGGCGGCCGTGCGGCTCGCCGGCCTCGCGCTCACGACGGTCGATCGCCTCCCAGCCGGCGTAGGTCACGTGCTCCGGCGCGCTCTCGTGAAGCAGATCCTCCAGCGAGTCGCGGTCGGGATCCTCGGGAATGGGCAGGCGGCCGGCGTCGAGGTCGTCGAACATCAGGTCGACCGACTCCTGGGCGTCCTTCTTGTTCGTGCCGATGATTCCGGTGGGCCCGCGCTTGATCCAGCCAACCACGTACACGCCGGGTAGCGGCCGGCCATCCACCAGCACTCTCCCGCCCTCGTTCGGGATCACGCCGCGCCGCTCGTCGAAGGGAAGCCCGGGCAGCGGCACGCCGTGGTAGCCGATCGAGCGGAAGACGAGACCGCAGGGGATCTCCTCCGTCTCCTCGGTGGGCCGCGGGCGCAGCGAGCCGTCCCTCTCGGGGTGGAGCTCGTTGCGGACGATCCGGATCGCCTCCACGCTGCCGTGGCCGAGTATCTCCACAGGTGAGACCAGGAAACGCAGCACGATGCGCCGATCGCTGCCCACCGGCGGCGTGGCGGAGTAGTCGCGCAGGATCTCGACGTTCTTGCGCGCGGTGAGGTGCCCCTCGCCCTCGATCGACTTGGCGCTCAGCGGGTCCAGCTCACAGTCCTCGGACGCGACGTGCACGTCCGCGCCGGTCATCTCGCCGAGCTCCAGGAGCTCCGGGTTCGTGAACGCGGCCTGGGCCGGTCCGCGGCGCCCCAGCACCACCACTTCCTTGACGCCCGACTCGCGCAGCACCTCGAGCGCGTGGTCGGCCACATCGGTCTTGGCGAGATCCTCCGGGTCGCTCGCCAGCATGCGGGTCACGTCCATCGCGACGTTGCCGTTTCCGATCACCACGGCCCGCTCGGCAGAGAGGTCGAACTCGAGATCCCGGTACTCGGGGTGGGCGTTGTACCAGGCGACGAACTCGGTAGCTGCCCAGCTTCCGGGCAGCTCCTCGCCGGGTATGCCCATCTGCTTGTCGGTCTGCGCCCCCACCGCGTAGACGATCGCGTGATAGCGGCGCGCCATCTCGTCATGGTCCAGGTCCCTGCCGAACTCGACATTGCCGTAGAAGCGGAACTCGGGGTGGCCCGCCGTCTTCTCGTACACGCGGCTGACCGCCTTGATGTTGGGGTGGTCGGGCGCCACACCGGCGCGCACGAGGCCCCACGGGGTGGGAAGCCGGTCGAACATGTCCACCTGCACCACCCGGTCCTTCGGCTTGAGCAGGTGGCCGGCCGCGTAGAAGCCCGCCGGCCCGGAGCCGACGATGGCGACGCGCAGCGGGTTGTCCTCTGTTCCGATGCTCATGACTGAGGCTCCGCGCGGCTGCCAGCCGGCGCGGGTCCCTCTCAAGGGTAGGCGGCGAGCGCGGCATCTTAGCGGCGCGCCGGCGGGCATCTAGACTCGCCCTCCTGGCAAGCGGAGCGCAAAAGATTCACGAGCTCGTCGCCGAGCGGGCGGTGCTGATGCCGGGCGTCTACGACGCGCTCACGGCACGCATCGCCGCCCGGGTGGGCTTCGAGATCGTGTTCATCTCTGGCTACTCGGTGAGCGCCTCGCGACTGGGGGAGCCCGACTTCGGCTTCCTGACCCAGAGCGAGATGGCGGAGGCGGCCCGCTCGGTGTGCCGAGTGTCGCGCGCGCCGGTGATCGTCGACGCCGACACCGGCTACGGCAACGCGCTGAACGTGATGAGGGCTATGCGCGACCTGCAGGAGCTGGGCGCCTCGGGAGTATTCCTCGAGGACCAGGTGTGGCCGAAGAAATGCGGCCACATGCGCGGAAAGCGCGTGATCGAGACGGACGAGCACGCGGCCAAGCTGCGGGCCGCCCGGGACGCCTCCGACCTCTTCATCGTCGCCCGGACCGATGCCCGGCAGCCGCTCGGGCTCGAGGCCGCGATCGAGCGCTGCCTGGTCTACAAGGAGGCGGGCGCCGACGCCCTGTTCGTCGAGGCGCCGGAGTCCGTGGACGAGTTCGAGCGGATAGCCGATGCCCTGCCGGGGCCGCTCGTGGCGAACATGATCGAGCGCGGTGTGACGCCGCACCTGACCCGGACGGAGCTGGAGAAGCTCGGCTTCAACCTCATCGTCTGCCCGCTGGCCGGCCTGTTCGCCGCCGCGAAGGCGGTGACGGACGTGCTGACCGAGCTGCACGACCGCGAGACCACCGCGGGCGCGGTCGACCGCATGCTCGCCTTCGACGACTTCAACGAGCTGCTCGAGCTGGAGGCGCGCTACGCGGACGAGGCCCGCTACGCCTGAGCTGGAATGGGCTAGCCGGAGCGGGTGAGTCACCTCACCCTCCGTCTCAGCCGGATGCGAACATGTGTTCGTGCGCACCGAGGCCACGATCCTCCACGCCGACCTCGATGCCTTCTATGCGTCGGTCGAGCAGCGGGATGACCCTTCTCTGCGGGCCCGCCCCGTCATCGTCGGTGCCGGGGTCGTGCTCGCTGCCAGCTACGAGGCCAAGGCGTACGGCGTCCGCACCGCGATGGGTGGGGCGCAGGCCCGCCGGCTCTGCCCGGAGGCGGTCGTGGTCGGACCGCGGATGTCGGCCTACTCCGAGGCGAGCAAGGCGGTGTACGAGGTGTTCGAGCAGACCACGCCTCTGGTCGATGGGCTTTCGATCGACGAGGCGTTCCTCGACGTTCGCGGCCTGACGCGGATCTCCGGCCGGCCCGCGGACATCGCCGTCAGGCTACGGCGCGAGGTCCGCGAGCGCGTTGGCTTGCCCATCACGGTGGGCGTGGCCAGGACCAAGTTCCTCGCCAAGGTCGCCAGCGGCGTGGCGAAGCCCGACGGCCTCCTCGTGGTGCCGCCCGACGGCGAGCTGGCCTTCCTCAGGCCCCTCCCGGTCGAGCGGCTCTGGGGAGTCGGCTCGGTCACCGGCAAGAAGCTCCGCGCGCGGGGGCTCACGACTGTCGGCCAGGTGGCCCAGCTCGACGAGGCGGCGCTCGTCTCGCTCCTTGGGCGAGCGTCCGGCCGACACCTCCACGCCCTGGC
>JBKPHP010000129.1:0-13509 GCA_046729895.1 Actinomycetota bacterium | reverse complement strand
GCCGGTCATGGGGTGGGCGAGACCTCGAAGGGCCGAATCTTCCCCAAGTTCCGGGCCGACCTGCTCGAGTGCGCGGTCGTCGCGCGGCGGATGCGGGAGGGCGACATCGAGCAGACCGTGGTGCCGCGCAACCCGCTCGACGTGCTCGCCCAGCAGATCGTTGCCATGACCGCTCCCGGCGACGAGTGGAAGGTGCCGGAGCTTCACGAGCTCGTGCGGCGCGCCTACCCGTTCGCGGACATCTCCCGAGAGCTGCTCGACAGCGTGCTCGACATGCTCGACGGCCGCTACCCCTCCGAGGAGTTCGCAGAGCTGCGGCCACGGATAGTCTGGGATCGGGTCGCGGACACGATCCGCGCCCGCCGAGGAGCGCGCCAGCTGGCGGTCACCAACGCCGGCACGATCCCCGACCGCGGCCTCTACGGCGTGCACCTACCGGACGGGCGCCGCGTGGGCGAGTTGGACGAGGAGATGGTCTACGAGGCGCGGCCAGGTCAGACCTTCCTGCTCGGGGCCACCACGTGGCGGATCGAGGAGATCACCCGCGACCGGGTGATCGTCAGCCCCGCGCCCGGCGTGCCCGGGGCGGTCCCATTCTGGCGCGGCGACGGCGTGGGGCGCCCCGTCGAGCTCGGCAAGGCGATCGGGGCGTTCGCCCGCGAGGCCGTGGACCGCGACCCAGAGGAGCTGGCCGTCGAATACGACCTGGACGATCGCGCGGCGCGCAACCTGGTCTCCTTCCTCCGCGAGCAGCGGGAGGCGACCCGCGTGATCCCGAGCGACCGCACGATCGTGGTCGAGCGCTTCCGTGACGAGATCGGCGACTGGCGGCTGTGCGTGCTCTCGCCGTACGGCGGCCGGGTGCACGCCGCCTGGGCACTGGCCCTGTCCGCGCGCGTCCGG
The DNA here is from genome assembly GCA_046729895.1 of Actinomycetota bacterium. GTDB lineage: Bacteria > Actinomycetota > Thermoleophilia > Solirubrobacterales > Thermoleophilaceae > DASXBA01. The sequence goes on along the minus strand of JBKPHP010000129.1, from coordinate 12,606 downwards.
GACGACTTCGGCCTCGAGTCGGACGCCATCTGGTCCGACGACGGGATCATCGTCCACCTTCCGGACGCCGACGAGCCGCCCTCCCCGGACTTCGTGCTTGTGGACCCAGAGCTGATCGAGGAGCTCGTTGTGCGGGAGCTGTCCGGCTCGGCCCTCTTCGGGGCCCGCTTTCGCGAGAACGCGGCCCGCTCCCTGCTCCTGCCCCGCGCCTACCCCGGCAAGCGGACCCCGCTCTGGCAGCAGCGGCTCAAGGCGCAGTCGCTGCTGGAGGTCGCCAAGCGCTACGGGCAGTTCCCCGTGGTGCTCGAGACCTACCGCGAGTGCCTGCGGGATGTGTTCGACCTTCCAGGCCTCCAGCAGCTGCTGCGCGGGCTGCATGCCCGTGAGCTCTCGCTCGTGGAGGTCGAGACCCAGCGCGCCTCGCCCTTCGCCTCGTCGCTGCTCTTCGACTACGTCGCGACCTACATGTACGAGGGCGACACGCCGAACGCGGAGCGGCGAGCGGCGGCCCTGTCGCTCGACCGCGAGCTGCTGCGTGAGCTGCTCGGGCAAGAGGAGCTGCGCGACCTCATCGACCCGGGCGCCCTGGAGGAGGTCGAGGCGGACCTACAGCGGCGAAGCGACCGTACGCGCGCCGCCAACGCCGACGACCTGCACGACGTCCTCCGCGCGGTGGGCGACCTGAGCGTCGAGGAGGCCCAGGAGCGCTGCCTCGAGGCGGTCTCCGCTCGACGCATGCTCGTTGAGCTTGGTAGGCAGCGCCGGGGAGCGTCAATCCGAATAGCGGGTCAGGAGCGCTGGATCGCGGCGGAGGACGCCGGCCTCTACCGCGACGCGCTCGGCGCCATGCCGCCGGGCGGGTTGCCGGAGGCCTTCCTGGAGGAGGTGGACGAGCCGCTCACTCGGCTGGCGAGGCGCTTCGCCCGCACTCACGGGCCGTTCACGACGCGCCAGCTCGGCGATCGCTACCTGGTAGACGCCGGCCCGGTGCTGCGCGAGCTGGAGGCGGCCGGCCAGCTGGTGCGGGGCGAGCTGCGACCCGGCGGATCCGCGCGTGAATGGTGCGACCCCGACGTGCTCCGGCGCCTGCGCCGCGCGTCGCTCGCGACGCTGCGCAAGGAGGTCGAGCCCGCCGAGCAGCGAGCGCTGGCCCGCTTCCTGCCCGCCTGGCAGGGGGTGGACGCCGCTCCTCCGGGCGGCGCCGGCGTGGACCGGCTGCGCGAGATCCTAGTTCCACTCCAGGGGGTGGCCCTTGCGCCAGAGACATGGGAGCGAGACGTGCTCCCGCGTCGTGTGGGCACCTACTCCCAGTCCTGGATGGACCAGCTCTGCGCCAGCGGCGAGCTGGTCTGGGTCGGCGCCGGCTCGCTGGGGCGGAGCTCCGGGCGCGTCGCGCTCTACTTCCGGGAGGACGCCCGCTGGCTCGGCCCGCCGGCGAACAGGGGGGAGCCGCCCTCCGAGAGGCTGCATTACGCGCTCCGTGAGCGACTCGGAGCCGGCGCGGCCTTCTGGGCCGACCTGCTGGCCGACCTCGAAGAGGTGGAGCCGCTCGAGCTCCAGGAGGCGCTCTGGGACCTGGTCTGGGCCGGGGAGGCCACGAACGATGCCTTCGCTCCTCTGCGCGCTCCGCGCCTCACCCTAGCGCGCCGCGAGCGCCAGGCTGGCAGGCGCTTCGCGCGGCGGCGCCGCCCCGGCGCGCCGCAGGTGCAGGGGCGCTGGTCGCTGACCGCGCAGCTCTTCGCCGATGCTCCCGCCCACGGGCCGCGCATGAGGGCGCTGTCGGAGGTGCTGCTGGAGCGCTACGGGATCGTGACCCGGGAAACGGTCCTGGCCGAGGCCGTTCCCGGCGGCTTCTCCGCGCTCTACGGCGAGCTCTCCAACCTCGAGACGCTGGGCACCGCCAGGCGCGGCTACTTCGTCGAGGGGCTCGGCGGGGCTCAGTTCGCGCTCCCCGCGGCGATCGAGCGGCTGCGCGGCCTGCGCTCCGACGAGCCGGCCGGCGCGGTTGTCCTCGCGGCTACCGATCCCGCGAATCCGTACGGGGCGTCCCTCCCCTGGCCCAAGCGAGAGGAGGGCCGCCGCCCCGCCCGCGTGCCCGGTGCCTACGTCCTGACCCTCGACGCCGAGCCCGCCCTGTACGTCGAGCGTGGCGGCAAAGGACTGCTGCCGCTCAGGGAACCGGCGGAGCCGGATGTGCCCTGGTTGCGGGAGGCACTGGAGGCCCTGGCCGAAGAGGTTCGCCGCGGGCGGCTGGGGCGGCTCGGCGTGGAGCGCTTCGACGGCGAGCCCGTGATCGGCTCCCCGGTGGGGGCGCTGCTGATCGAGCTCGGTTTCCGGCAGAGCCCTCGAAGGCTGACGCTGAGCGCGTAGCGCAGCCCCGGGCCTCGGTCTCGCAGCCCTCGGCCAAGGATCCTGCTTAGAGGGGGCAGGAGCCCCACAATCCAGGACGCTTGCGGTCGGCCCTACCCAGCCGCTGTTCCCCCGGCCCGCCGCGCGCGCCTGGTCCGATCCACCCGGCCAGGGCGCAGCCCAAGGAGCAGCCCCTAGTCCCCGAGCTCGGCGATCAGCGGCGCGTGGTCCGACGGCTTCGGCCCTTGCGCTTGCGACGGTCGATCCCGCACGAGCGCAGTCGCGAAGCGAGCGGCGGCGACAGCAGGACGGCGTCTATGCGCAAACCGAGCTTCTTGTGGAAGTGGCCTGCGCGGTAGTCCCACCAGGTGAAGCCCGGCTCATCCGGCTCGAGCGTTCGAAAGGCATCCACCGTGCCCGCCTCGAGCAGCGCGCGGAAGCGCTCCCGCTCCGGCTCCGTGACGTGTGTTGCCCCGACGAAGGCGCCCGGGTCGTACACGTCGAGATCGGTCGGGCAGACGTTGAAGTCACCCGCCACCACGAGCGGGGCCGGCGATCAGATCGCGGATTCGCCGAGCCGCCGTCTCGAGGAAGCGCAGCTTGTCCTCGTAGAAGGGCGAGCCGACGGCCCGCCCGTGGGGACGTCGATCGACACGGTGCGCAGCCCGCCGACGCTCGCCTCGATCCACCGAGCCTCGTCGACCGACGGCGCGCCGGCCAAGCCGATGCAGACGTCGGCCAGCTCCATGCCGTCACGGGCCACGAGCGCCACGCCGGCCCAGCGGCCGGCGCTGTGGTGGACGGCGTAGTAGCCGGCGGCGTTCAGCTCGAGCTCCGGGAAGGCGTCCTGGCGCCGTCTTCGTCTCCTGCAGGAAGAGCAGGTCGGGCCGGTGCGCCTCGAGAAGCTCGAGGACCGGCGGCATGCGCGGCTTCAGTGAGTTCACGTTCCATGTGACGAGCTTCACCTCAGCGGCAGCCTAGATGCGTACTCTCGCTGCTGATGCCGGAGGGGGACACCATCCACGCAGCCGCGCGGCGCATCGGCGGGGCGCTGGTCGGAAAGGAGGTCCTGGCGATCGAGGCGCCTCAGCCCAGGCACGCCCTCGACCGCTGGACGGAGCGGCTCGCCGGCCGGGCCGTGCGAGCTGTCGATGCGCGCGGCAAGCACCTCTTCCTGCGCTTCGACGGCGGCCTGGCGCTGCACTCCCACCTGCGCATGACCGGCCGTTGGGATGTCTACCGGTGCGGCGAGCGGTGGGGACGCTCCCCTCGCCGGGCGTGGCTGGTGATCCGGACACGGGAGCACGAGGTCGTGCAGTTCGACGGGCCTGTGCTCGAGCTGATGACGGAGGGTCGCACGCGTTTCGACAAGCGGCTCGCAGGTCTGGGCGGCGACCAGCTCGCCGGGGACTTCGACGATCGGGCGTTCCTGGCCCGGCTGCGCGAGGACGATCCGACTCGAGCCATCGGCGACGCGCTCCTCGACCAGCGCAACGTGGCCGGCATCGGCAACATGTGGAAGTCGGAGGCATGCTTCATCGCCGGCCTCGACCCCTGGCGCCCCCTGGGCGAGCTCTCCGACGAGGAGGCGTTGGGGGTCGCGCGGGCGGCGCGTTCCCGCATGCTCGAGTCCGTGGAGCGGGGCGGCCGCGCGCCGGAGCGCCTTGTCTTCGAGCGCACCGGCCTGCCCTGTCCTCGTTGCGGCGAGCGGATCCGCTCGCGCGGGCAGGGTGACGAAAACCGGACGACCTATTGGTGCTCGGGCTGTCAGCGGTGAAGCGCGTGGGTCACAAGGGCGCCGATCACGTCGCGCCGGGCAACACGATCGCGAGCTTCGAGGCGGCGCTGGATCACGGCGTGGACATGATCGAGTTCGACGTCCTCCGGGCGCGTGATGGGCGACTGGTGCTCGCCCACGACTGGGAGGACGCGGACGGCCGCGACTGCCTCACCCTGGAGGAAAGCCTCGACCACTTCGCCGGCGAGGCGTATGCGGACGTGGAGCTCGACGTGGACCTGAAGCTTCCCGGCTACGAGCGGCAGGTCGTCGAGGGACTCCTGGAGCGGCGGCTCGCGGATCGTGCGCTCGTCTCGACCACCTATCTCGAGAGCCTCGAGCGGCTGGGGGAGCTCGCCCCCGTCCTGCGGCGCGGCTGGTCGGTGCCGCGTGCAAAGCGCGACTACACGCGCAGCGTGCTCGCCGTGCCCGCTTACGCCCTGCTGCGTTGGTGGCGGGCCCGCCTGCCCGGCCGGGCCGCGCGCTTGATTGCGGCGGGCGGGTGCGAGGCGGTGATGGCCCACCGTCTGCTGGTGAGCGCCCGGCTCGTGGCCTCGGTCCATCAGGGGGGCGGGCAGCTCTACGTCTGGACCGTGGACGACGCCGCCCGTATCGCCGCGCTCGAGGCGCTTGGCGTCGACGGGGTCATCACCAACGACCCGCGCCTGTTCGACCAGAGCTAGCTGACGGTTCGACCGGAGCTAGCCGATGGTGCAGGTCGCGCGCGAGCCCCCGTCGCCCTCATCGACTCCGACGGCCCCGGCCCGGGTCACACGCGTCGCGCTTCGCACCACCCTGCCGCCGTCCAGCCACTGCATCTCGGCGAGCCCGCGTATCAGGAACCGGCTGCCGCCCACCGGCTTGTCGAACGTGAAGGTCCAACCCTCCTGCCTGTAGAGGTATTGCGCCGAGCCGGCGTCCAGCCAGGGAGAGGATGCAACCCCCCCCACAGGCACCCAGGCATTGCGCTGAGGCGAGTACCACTGCGCGGTGAAGCGCACTCGCATCCGCCCACGGCTCCCGTCGCCCGGAAGGCTCGCGCGCATTCCCACGGCAGTCGGACTACAGAGGTTCACGGTCGCCCAGAGGGGCCCGGGCGAGCTCTGGCCCGCGGCGCCGCCGATCACGAGCGTCGCCAGCCCGGCGACGAGGGTGATCGATATGAGAATTCGTCGCACTGAGCGTTCCGTCCGTTGGACTCGGCACCTCCCCGCAGTCAGGGTAGCGGTCCTCCGCGATGGGGCACGCGGCAGCAGGGAGAGGCAAAGCCAGGGGCGCGAGGGGGTCCGGCACGGCTTGCCAGACTTGGCGGAGGTGACGGATCCCGGACCCGCTCGTAGTACGGGCGCGAACAACGCAGTCGCGGAACGGGTCCCGCTCGCCGCAACCGCTGGAGCCGAGACCTTCGAGTCCCTCTACGAGCAGGGGCTTCGTTCTCCGCTCCTCCGTCACGGAGGGTGCCGGCGGAGTCGGTCATCCTGCCGTGGGGGAGACGACGGCACGAGCGGCGGCAGCTTCGAGCTCCGCGTTCCGGCCGCCGAGCTCCAGCCGGCAATGAGGGAGCTGGCTTGCTGGGCAACGTCCGCTCGCGCACCCAGTCGGGGCAGGACGTTCCGGCCGCCTACGCCGGTCTGAGGGATCGGCTCGACGCGGCCCGGGCCGAGCGCGAGAGCCTGCTGGGGCGCGTCGCGCGGGCCGGCACGGATACCCAGGCCGAGCCGATCCGCCGGCGGTGGGACCTGGTGGCAACCGGGATCGGCGGGCTGCGCGGCCAGCTGCGGGATCTACGCGTGAGAACGAACCACGCGAGCGTGAGCGTGACGCTTGTCGAGGACGGCGCACACTCCTACGGTGCCGGGGGCGATTTCGGCGACGCCCTCGACGAGGTCACCGGGTCGCTGGCGGCATCGGGCCAACTGGCGCTCCGCGCGCTCGGGATCGCCCTTCCGCTGTGCCTGCTCGGGCTCCTGGGCTGGTGGACGGCACGTGCCGTGCTGAGGCGGCGGCGCGAGTCCGGCCTTGTCTAGGGGCAGGCGAACCTAGACGACCTCGCGCTCTACCGCCACCGAGAAGCCCTGCTCCCGCGCCGCCTCCACGATCTCGCGGCCATGGGCGTGACCGCGGGTCTGCAGCACGAGCTTGATCGCGGTCTCGCGCACGTGCAGCTCGATCCCGTCCCGTAGGTGCTCCACGTCCACGACGTTGGCGCCGTGTTCGGCCACCAGCCGCAGCAGCCCCGCCAGGGCGCCCGGGCGGTCGGGCACCACGGTGCCGATCACCATTCGGCGCCCGGCAGCGGTCTCACCCATTCGGATGCACTCGGAGAGCAGCGAGGCGTCCACGTTCCCGCCGGAGAGCACCGCGCAAACCGCCCCGTCCGCCGGCGGTGGCACCTTGCCGTGCATCAGCGCCGCGACTCCGACCGCGCCGGCCCCCTCCACCACGAGCTTCGAGCGCTCCAGCAGCAGCACCATCGCCTCCGCCACCTCGTCGTCGGAGACCGTCACGACGTCATCGAGATAGCGCTCCACGAGCGGCAGGGTCAGGTTGCCGGGACGTTTGACGGCGATCCCGTCGCAGATCGTGTTCGCGGAGCGGGCGCCTACCGGCCGGTGTGCCTGGATCGAAGCCGGGTACGGCGCACACGCCTCGGCCTGGACCCCGACTACCCGAGCTCGGCCGGTCAGTGCGATCGCGATACCGCTCGCCAGACCGCCGCCTCCGAGTGGGACGACCACCTGACGGACATCGGGGTCCTGCCGGCCGATCTCGAGACCCACCGTGCCCTGACCGGCTACGACGCGGGGATGGTCGAAGGCGTGAATCAGCGTTCGGCCCTCCTCTTCGGCCACGCGGGCGGCCTCCTCACCGGCCTCGTCGAAGGACCCCTCGACGAGGCGCACCTCGCCGCCGTACTCGCGCACGGCAGCGACCTTGGCCAGAGGGGCGTCCGCCGGCATCAGCAGGGTCGCCCGCGCCCCGGCCCCCCGGGCGGCGAACGCCACAGCCTGCGCGTGGTTCCCCGCGCTGGCCGCCACCACCCCCGCCTCGAGCTCGGCGCGCGTCAACCCGGCGATCGTATTGAGAGCGCCCCTGACCTTGAACGAGCCAGTCAGCTGAAGGCTCTCGGCCTTCAGCGCCGCTCGCTTGCCCACCCGGCGTGACAGCTCCCCGGCGGACAGAAGCGGCGTCTCGCGCACCCGACCGGCCAGCACACCGGCCGCGTCCTCGACGTCCCGTTCGGTGACGGTCGAGCCGACAACAGCCATCCCGTGCAAGATTATGCGCGGTATGCCGAGCGGGGAGGAGACGGCAGCGCTCCTTGCACGGACCGAGGTGTTCGGTGACCTGTCGCAGCGCGAGCTCGACGAGGTTGCCCAGGTGGCCGTGCCGCGCAGCTGGGAGAGAGGGGAGGTCATCTTCCGCGAGGGGGACCCGGGGGACACGTGCTACCTGATCAAGAGCGGGGCAGTGGTCCTGACGCGCGAGCACCAGGATGGCCGGATGATCGCCCTCGCCGAGCTTCGGGCCGGCGGGATGTTCGGCGAACTCGCGATGTTCCGGGGCGAGACGCGCTCCGCCAGCGCCGAGGCGATCGAGGAGACGGCCGCGGTGGCTCTTCTGGCGCCGGACGTGCAGCGATTGATCAAGCGCAATCCGGAGATCGCCAACAAGCTGCTCGCGGCGCTGGCCGAACGGGTCCGCGTGACTACCGAACGGCTCCTCCAGCAGTCCTTCCAGACCGTCGCAGGGCGCGTGGCCAGCGCCCTGCTGGCACAGACGATCGCCCGCCAGGCGGAGGGAGCCCCGGACGCAGACGTGCTGATCCGGGCGACCCAGGCGGAAATCGCCAACCTCGCGGGCACGTCGCGAGAGAGCGCGAGTCGCTTCCTCGCGACGCTCGAGCGCGCCGGCGTGGTAAAGCTCGGGCGCGGAAAGGTGACCGTCCATGAGCCAGGACGGCTCCGCAACTACATCCACTGACGATCCCTACGCGCGCAGGCGCGCACGCATGGTCGAGCGTCAGCTGCGGCGGCGGGGGATCGAGGACGAGCGGGTGCTGGCGGCCATGGGCGAGGTGCCACGCGAGCGCTTCGTCCCCGAGGACATGCGGCGCGACGCCTACCGGGACGGCGCCCTGAGGATCGGGGAGGGGCAGACGATCTCGCAGCCCTGGATCGTCGCCTGCATGGCCGCGCTGCTTGAGCTGCGCGGCGACGAGCGCGTCCTCGAGGTCGGTACCGGCTCGGGCTACGCGGCCGCCGTTCTGTCCCGCCTTTGCCGCGAGGTGGTCACGATCGAGCGCTACGAGAGCCTCGCGGCCGGCGCGCGCGCGACGCTCGAGGAGCTCGGCTACGAGAACGTCGAGGTCCGCGTAGGGGACGGGACGCGCGGAGCCCCGGACCGGGCGCCGTTCGGGGGCATCTCGGTGACCGCGGCCGCGCTGGACGAGCCGCCGCCTCCCCTCCTCGCGCAGCTCGCGCCGGGGGCCGCGCTCGTCTGCCCCGTGGAACGCGGCGGCCGTGAGCTCCTGATGCGTTTCATGGAGGGAGTCGAGGAGGCCGTGGTGCCCGTGCGGTTCGTGCCGTTGGTCCCGGATGAGGAGGATGAGGAGGAGGAGTGATCCGGGAGTTCTCGACGGGTGGCGTGCTCGTGAGGAACTTCCGCGGCCGTCCGTTCGTAGCGGTCGTGCAGGTGCGCGAGGGCGTGGTCGCCCTGCCAAAGGGCCATCCAGAGGGCGGGGAGGCCGCGGTCGATGCCGCCGCGCGTGAGGTGCGAGAGGAGGCCGGCCTCGTTGGCGATCCGGTCGAGAAGCTCGGTGACATCCGCTACTGGTACAGCCGAGGCGGGGAGCGGGTGCTCAAGATCGTCAGCTTCTTCCTCTTCCGGTACCGGTCCGGCAGCGTCCGGGATCACGACCACGAAGTGGAGTCCGCGGCCTGGATGCCGCTCGAGGAAGCGGCCGAGAATCTCACCTACAAGGGGGAGCGGGAGATGGCAGGCGCAGCAATGTCGATGCTGGCGCGCGAACGTTAGGCTGCGCCGGTCGTGTTCGTCCTCAACTTCTATTCGCCCCTGTTCGTGGACCAACTCAAGCGCGGGCGAAAGACCGCGACCATCCGTCTCGGCGACAAGAGCAAGAAGTACCGCAAGGGCGAGGTCGTGATGATCACGGTGGGCTTTCAGCACTCCCCCCGGGAACGGATCTTCGAGGCCGTGATCGACTCGGTGGACGTTAAGCGCGTCCAAGACCTCTCCCCCCGCGACATCGAGCACGACAATCCTGAGTTCCGCCGCCTGGACGAGATGGTCCATTTCCTCGAGCAGATCTACGGGCGCAAGGTGGAAATGGAGGACATGGTCACCGTTGTCCGCTTCTCGCAGATCTCCGACAGGCCACCGGAAATCGCCGAGCGGCTGCGCCCCGGGGGGGCGGGGCAGAACTAGTCGCTGGTCGCTGGTCGCTAGGAACGGCAGAGGGTCAAGCCCGAGCGACCAGCGCCCAGCGACCAGCGCCTCGTTTTGGCACTCTCGTTGCTAGAGTGCCATCTGGCACTCAACCTTGCTGAGTGCCAAGCGCAAACTTTCTAAGCGGAGGTTCCACCACATGAAGTTGAAGCCCCTTGGCGATCGGCTGATCGTCAGCGCAATCGAGGAGGAGGAGACCACGGCCAGTGGCATCGTCCTGCCCGACACCGCGAAGGAGAAGCCCCAGCGCGGCAAGGTCCTAGCCGTCGGCGACGGCCGGTGGGACGAGGACGGCGAGAAGCGCATCCCGCTCGACGTCTCCGAGGGGGACGAGGTCCTCTACTCCAAGTACGGCGGCACCGAGATCGAGGTGGAGGGCGACGACCTGCTCGTGCTCCGCGAAACGGACGTGCTCGCGAAGGTCGACTAGACAGCTCTTATAGGAGGAAAGAAGAAAGATGGCTCACAAGGAGCTCAAGTACGACGCTGAGGCGCGGAGGGCGCTCGAGGCGGGCGTGGACTCCGTCGCCAACGCGGTGAAGGTCACGCTCGGCCCCAAGGGCCGCTACGTGGTCCTCGACAAGAAGTTCGGCGCGCCCACGATCACCAACGATGGCGTGACCATCGCGCGCGAGATCGAGATCGAGGACGTGTTCGAGAACCAGGGCACCCAGCTCGTCCGCGAGGTCGCCACGGCGACGAATGACGTCGCGGGGGACGGCACCACCACGGCCACGGTGCTCGCTCAGGACATCGTGCGCAAGGGACTCAAGAACGTCGCCGCCGGGGCCAACCCGCTGGCGCTGCGGCGCGGCATCGAGAAGGCCGTCGACCAGGTGGTCGAGAGCATCTCCGATCAGTCCACCGAGATCGCCGGCAAGGATCAGATCGCTCGTGTGGCGGCCATCTCCGCCGCCGACGACGAGATCGGCGACGTGATCGCCGATGCGATCGACAAGGTGGGCAAGGACGGCGTGGTCAACGTCGAGGAGGGCCAGACCTTTGGGATGGACCTCGAGTTCACCGAGGGCATGCAGTTCGACAAGGGCTACATCTCGCCCTACATGGTCACCGACCAGGACCGCATGGAGGCAGTCCTCGAGGACCCCTACATCCTCATCGCCAACCAGAAGATCGGCTCGGTCCGGGACATCCTGCCGGTGCTGGAGCAGGTCATTCAGTCGGGCAAGCCGATACTCGTGATCGCCGAGGACGTGGAGGGTGAGTCGCTCGCCACGTTCGTGGTCAACAAGCTCCGCGGCACCTTCACCGGCGTCGCGGTCAAGGCCCCCGGCTTTGGGGATCGCCGCAAGCGCATGCTCGAGGACATCGCGATCCTCACCGGCGGCGAGGTGATCACCGAGGAGATGGGCCTCAAGCTGGAGAACACCCAGCTGTCGCAGCTCGGCCGGGCCCGCCGCGTCGTAGTGACCAAGGACACCACGACGATCATCGACGGCGCCGGCGATTCCGACGGCATCAAGGGCCGCATCAACCAGATCAAGACCGAGATCGAGAACACCGACTCGGACTTCGACCGCGAGAAGCTGCAGGAGCGGCTGGCCAAGCTGGCGGGCGGCGTGGCGGTCGTCAAGGTCGGCGCGGCCACCGAGACCGAGCTCAAGGAGAAGAAGCACCGGGTGGAGGACGCCCTCCAGGCCACTCGGGCGGCCCTCGAGGAGGGCATCGTCCCGGGCGGCGGAGTGGCATTGCTGCGTGCCCAGGACGCGATCAAGCTCGACGCCCTCGACGGCGACGAGCGCACAGGCGCGCAGATCGTCCACCGCTCTCTCGAGGAGCCCCTCCGCCAGATCGCGGACAACTCCGGCTTCGAGGGCTCCGTCGTCGTCAACGACGTCCGCAACGCCAAGGGCAACGAGGGCCTCAACGCGGAGACGGGCGAGGTGACCGACCTGGTCAAGGACGGCGTGATCGACCCGGCCATGGTCACGCGCTCGGCGCTGCAGAACGCGGCCTCGATCGCGAAGAACATCCTCACCACCGAGGCGATCGTCGCCGAGATCCCCGAGAAGGAGCCGGCGCCCGCCGGCGGAATGCCCGGGGGGATGGACGGAATGATGTAGTAACTCAGAATTCGTGAGGCACGGACGCCGAGCGGATTGGCAGCTGGCAGTTGGCAGAGGGGGCCCGGCTTTGGCCGGGCCCCCTCGCTTTCAGCGGATGCGCCTCACGAACGTCTTTTGCGATCAGCTTGTAGCCCTTGCGGTTGGCGTGGATGTTCGGGCCGACGGGGGCCGCGGCTGAGGGGTCCCGCCGCGTCGGGGGCCCCCCTAGTCCGCACAGAGCAGTCGCTCGAGCTCGGCTCGCGCCAGAACCGCGTCGGTCAGGCGGTCGGCCAGCGCGCCACGCCCGGAGCGGTAGTCGAAGCGCTTGGTGATCGCCTCGATCTCGGGCGACTGAAGGCCGAAGTCCCTGGCCGCCTTCAACATCGCCATGTAGCGCAGCGCCGCGTGAGAGGCTGGTGTTCCGTCGTCCATCCCCGCTCTTCTACCCCGTCCGGACACGCGATATTCCGGGGCCGGTTGACACGCTCAGAGGGGTGTAAGACGATCGTTCCGGACTCGGAAATCCCTGCGAGGCAGGGTGAAGGAGGGAGCATGCAGCGGTCAGCGGTCGCCGATCTCTCGGCTGTCGAACTGGAGGGATTCGGGGGTCAAGTCGTGCGTCCGGACGACGCGGACTACGACGAGGCGCGTGCGGTCTACAACGGGATGATCGACCGCCGCCCGGGACTGATTGCGCGCTGCAGCGGCGTCGCCGACGTCGTCGATGCGGTCAACGTCGCGCGTGAGAAAGGGCTGCTGGTGGCCGTTCGCTGCGGCGGACACAGCGTTGCGGGCAACGCGGTCTGCGACGACGGCATTCTCCTCGACCTGTCAGGGATGAAGAGCGTCCTGGTCGATCCAGCGGCGCGGACCGCTCGCGCCAACGGCGGCGTCCTCTGGGGGGAGTTCGACCGCGAGACCCAGGTCTTCGGGCTCGCAACCGCG
>JBKPHP010000128.1:0-1978 GCA_046729895.1 Actinomycetota bacterium | reverse complement strand
CACAACGCCGCCTCTGAGCCGCACGTTCAGGACCTGGCCCGGATGTTGATGCAGATGGGGGCGCGGATCGAGGGGATCGGCTCGAACCGGATGGTGGTCCATGGTCAAGATCGCCTCGGCGGCGCCGACTACGCGATCGGGCCGGATTACATCGAGGTCGCGAGCTTCATCGCCCTGGCTGCCTGCACCGGCGGCGAGCTGCGGGTCAAGGACACCGTTCCGGAGGACCTGCGGATGACCAGGCTGGCGTTCGACCGGCTCGGCTGCAAGATCGACTTCGAGGACGACGACGTCGTCGTCCCACCCGATCAGAAGTTGCGCATTCGCGACGACGAGGGCGACGCGGTGTCCAAGATCGAGGACGGTCCTTGGCCGGCGTTCCCGGCGGACCTCACCAGCATCGCTCTCGCGCTGGCCACCCAGTCCGAAGGGCTCATACTGATCCACGAGAAGATGTTCGAGAACCGACTGTTCTTCGTGGACAAGCTCGTATCCATGGGCGCTCGGGTTCTGCTCTGCGATCCGCACCGCGTGGTCGTGAGCGGCCCGAGCCGGCTTCATGGCGAGCGCATGGAGAGCCCGGACATCCGCGCGGGCATGGCGATGCTCATCGCCGCGTTGTGTGCGGAGGGCATGTCGGAGATCGGGAACATCCGGCAGATCGACCGCGGCTACGAGCGAATCGACGAGCGGCTGCGGGCGCTCGGGGCGCGTATCGAGCGCGTCGCGTCCGAGCGCGTGGAATCAACCGCCTAGCGCCGCCGACTCGAGGAGGCGCACATGACACACCCGATCCCGCCGGGCACCCGCGACGTGCTCCCGGACGAGATGCGGGAGCTCCGCGCGCTCACCGACCGCCTGCGCGCTGCCTTCGAGCGGGCCGGCTACGGCGAGGTGTGGACGCCGTCGCTGGAGTACGAGGAGGTCTTGAAGACGGGTGACGACCGGGCGGCCGGCGCCGGCTACCGGCTGTTCGACGAGCACGGGGAGGTGCTCGCGATGCGCTCAGACATGACGATCCCCATAGCGCGCGTGGTGGCGAGCCGCTACCGCGACGCGGAGCCGCCCTTCCGCCTCTGCTACTTCGCCCACGCCTACCGCCAGGTAGAGCGCGGCGCCGGGCAGCAGCGGGAGTTCCTCCAGGGAGGGATCGAGCTGGTGGGCGTCCACGCGCCGGAGGCCGAGGCGGAGGTCATAGCCCTCTGCCTGTCCGCCCTCGAGGAGGCGGGGCTTCGCCGCCACCGCCTCGGGGTCGGGGACGGGCAGCTCTACAGGCACCTCCTCATGGCCTTGGAGGTGCCGGAACACAACCACCTTCCCCTCCTCGAGTCGCTGTCCCGGCGCGACCTCGCGGGGCTCGAGATGCGGGTGGAGCAGCTTGGCCTGACGGGGCGGGACCGTGACCTTCTCGTCCGCCTTCCCCAGCTCCGGGGCGGGCCAGACGTGCTGGAGCGCGCCGACGGCCCGGTCGCGGACGCCGTGGAGAGCCTGCGCGGGCTGTACGGGCTGCTCGCCGAGCGGGGAGTGGCCGATCGGGTGATATTCGACCTGGGGCTCGTGCGGGAGCTCGGCTATTACACGGGGGCCGTCTTCGAGCTGTACGACCCCGCCGTGGGATTCGCGCTCGGCGGCGGCGGCCGCTACGACGATCTGATCGGCCGCTTCGGGAGACCGCTGCCCGCCTGCGGGATCGCGCTCGACGTGCAGCGAGTGCATCTGGCCCAGGCTGCCGAGGAGGGGTTGAGATGAAGCTGGCAGCTGGCAGCTGGCAGCTGGCAGAGGCTAGGGCCCAAGCGCCTGCCAACTGCCAACCGCCAACTGCCAACCCGCAAGGACGGAAGCGATGAGCCCGCTGCTCACGGTCGCCGTACCGCGCGGTGCCCTGTTCGGCGGCACCCTCGACCTGCTTGACCGGCTCGGGCTCGACACGGCCGAAGTTCGCTCCAACGAGCGGAAGCTCTTGTTCGCCGAGGCGGGC
>JBKPHP010000127.1:0-8011 GCA_046729895.1 Actinomycetota bacterium | reverse complement strand
CCCGTGCCCTTCCCGCCTCGACCTCGATCCGGTGCACGGCGGTGCCGGTTCGGATCTTGCCGCCGAGCGATTCCAGCTCCGCCGCCAGCGCCAGAGACACCTGCTGCATGCCGCCCCGGACGAGTTTGTTGCCGTCAGTCTGGAGGACGCTCGCAAACAGCCAGCTGATCTCGGCCCCCGCGGCGTCGTCGGGCCCGTGGCCCACGAACGGCGCGAATGCGCCGAACAGGCACTTCGCCTCGTCGGACTCGAACGTCTCGTTGCACCATGAGCGCACGCTCTGGAGACTGAATCGGTAGCGGTCGAGTCCGCCCGGCGTGTCCTCCATTCGGCGAATCGTGGTGGAGAGCGGCTCGGGAGGCGAGAAGAGGGAGCCGACGATCTGATGCCGCTCGGCCCGGTAGCGTTCGAAAAGCGCCACGGCCGTGTCCGCATCCCTGGCCGAGTAGCGCGCGATGCTCTCGCCGACACGCTCAAGATCCGCGTCGACGGCGATACATCCGCCGCCGGCGAAGGCGTGCGCCCAGGCATATTCGGGCTCGATCAGCTCTAGCCCGTGGTCGAAAAGGTCCAGTTCATGGGGTGTCGGCGAAAGGCTCGCGAGCTGGTAGCCACTTGCGTGGACGTCTGACCGAAACCCCGGGGCGGCAAGCTCCTCCGTCAGGGTCATGCCGCCAACGGAGGAGTATTCCTCGAAGACCGCGACTTCCAGCCCCGCCCTGGCGAGATAGCAGCCACAGGCCAGCCCATTGTGGCCCGCCCCGATGACCACCGCGTCAGCCACTGGCGCTGATCCTATTGCGCGGGTCCGAGCCTCCTCGGCCCACTAGATGGCGCTCGCCCCCCGGTAGCTCAGAGACTCGGGTTCGGCCTATGACGTAGGCGTGGCGTTGTACTCGTCGTCGCTGACGGGGGGACCCCAGTCAGCCTCGGTGCCGTTCTCGTCGGGCTCGTGCATCGCCAGATGAGTCATGAAGCGGTTCGGCGTTGCGCCGTGCCAATGGTCTTCTCCGGGCTCGAAGTGGACGCGGTCGCCAGGTCGGATGATCTCCACCGGGCCGCCACGACGTTGCGCGTAGCCGACGCCTTCGGTGACAAAGATCGTCTGGCCGAGGGGATGGGTGTGCCAAGCGGTGCGCGCTCCCGGGGTGAAGTGGACGCTGTAGCAGCGCAGTCGCGCGGGGGAGGGCGGCGCGGCGATCTGGTCGATGTACACCGCGCCGGTAAACCACTCCGGGGGGCCGCTCTGGGTTTCGACGAGGCTGCGTGTGATCTGCATGTTGGTCTCCGTGGCTCGTTGTTGGTCGCCCGCCTTAGGAATTACCCAGCGGGAGGCCGTTGGCGGCATGGCGCCAGAGGGATCCGTCAGACCGGCCTGAGGGGTTTCAGCCGCCGGGCTTAGTCCCGCGGGTCATCTGGCGCAGGTCGAGCGCCTTGTCGAGTGTCTCCTCGTCGACGCCCTTCTCGATCGCCACCTCGCGGATCGTGCGGCGGGACTCCACCGCCTCGTTGACGATCTCGGTGGCCCTGTCGTAGCCGATGAAGGGGTTGAGAGCGGTAGCGATCGCGGGTGTCGACTCGGCGTGGCGGCGCAGCGTCTCCTCGTTCGCCTCGATCCCGTCCACGCACTTCTCCGCGAGCAGCGTGCAGGCCGCGGTCAGTATCCGAATCGACTCGAACACGTTGCGTGCCAGCATCGGGACGCGCACGTTGAGCTCGAAGCTGCCCTGGCTGCCGGCGACCGTCACGGCCATGTCGTTGCCGATCACTTGGGCCGAGACCTGGAGCACCACCTCGGGGATCACCGGGTTGACCTTGCCGGGCATGATCGAGGAGCCCTTCTGTAGCTCCGGGAGCCGCAGCTCGACCAGCCCCGTGCGCGGCCCCGAGCCCATCAGCACCAGGTCGTTGGCGATCTTGGTCAGCGATACCGCCAGGCCCTTGAAGGCGGCGTGGAGCTCCACGAGCCCGTCGCGGTTGGCCTGTGCCTCGAAGCGGTCGGTGGGCACCTCGCCGAGACCGAGCTGCCGGCGCACCCGTTCGGCGAACTCCGGGTGGGTGTTGAGGCCGGTGCCCGTTGCGGTGCCTCCCAGCGGGATCTCGGACGCGCGCCCGAGCGCGTCACGGATCCGATCGCGGCCAAGGCGCAGCTGCGCGGCGTAGCCGGCGAACTCCTGGCCGAGCGTCACCGGCACGGCGTCCATCATGTGGGTTCGCCCCGCCTTGACGAGCTCCGAGAACTCGTCGGCCTTTCGCTCGAACGCGCCCGCGAGGCGCTCGATCGCGGGCAGTAGCCGGTCGTACGTCTCCGAGACCGCGGCAAGATGCACCGCTGAGGGGAAGACGTCGTTCGACGACTGCCCCATGTTCACGTGGTCGTTGGCATGGGCGTCGTCGCCGGCGAGGCTCGCGATCACCTCGTTCGCGTTCATGTTCGAGGAGGTACCGGAGCCGGTCTGGAAGACGTCGATCGGGAACTGGTCGTCGTGCTCGCCTCTCGCCACCTCGTCGCCCGCACGGGCGATGCGCTCCGCGATGTCGGCGTCGAGCAGTCCGAGCTCGGCGTTGACCCGCGCGGCGGCGGCCTTGATACGTCCCAGCCAGTGCACCACGGGGGCGGGCACGCGCTCGCCGGAGACTGGAAAATTCTCCACCGCCTTCGAGGTCTCCACGCCCCAGAGCTCCTGCTGGATCGCCACCTACCTCAGGCTATCCACTCCGGCGACCCGCCTCGACTCCGCGCCGGTACGCAGCTCGGCTGCTCTCGAGCGACTGGGCCTCCTGCTCCAGCCTCCTCACCAGCTCCGCGCGCTCCCCACTTTCCCGGCCGGCTCCGCGCCGGGCGGACCCGACCAGGTAGCCGAGCCGCAGCTCGGCCCGCCCACCCGGTCGCCGGCGGGCGGCGTCGGAGAGGCCCGTGGCCGCGCCCACCAGGCCCGCGCCGACGGCCTGGAGCTCGTCGGCGTCGCTGGCCTCCTCCACGCAGGTGGAGATCGGGGTCCCGGCGACCCTCACGGGCCCTGGCGCCGCCAGGAGCGCGCTCTGCACCGCGGCCGGGCCACGGCTGCAAGCCGCCGGCAGCGACTCGTCGTCGCCGCAGGCCGCGAGCGAGAGACCGAGCAGGACGAGCGTCCACATGCGCCGGAGGCGCGGCCCCATCGACGGATCGTATCCGCGCCCGCCCCTACGATCGCGCGCACCATGCACGCCCTCGAGGTCGCCGACCCGCTCGCGCACCGTGCCCTCCAGGCCCTGCTGAGAGCAGAGGCCACGCTGCGCCGCAGCCTCGCCGCCGAACTCGAGCAAGCGGGCGTCTCGGCGGCCGGTTTCTCGGCCCTCGTGGTGCTCGTCACGGCCGGCGGCTCGCTGGAGCTGAGGACCCTGCGCCGGCGCCTCGGCTGGAGCAAGGCCAACGCCACGGAGGTCACGGCCACGCTCGAGTCACGCGGCCTCATCGTCCGCCGCCGGCTCGCTCACGATCGCCGGGCAGCGGCGGTGGACCTGACTTCGGCCGGGCGCGCGCTCGTGCAGCGCCTGTTCCCCGGTCACGCGGACAGGGTCAGCCGAGCCTTCGGCGCGCTGGACGAGCTGGAGAAGCGCTCCCTGACGGAGCTCTGCCGGAAGCTCGCGGCTTAGAGTCGCCGCCTCGCAAGTAACGTTCGTCGGGTGGCTCGCTACCGGCCCGTTGACACCAACCAGTCCTTTCCCGCCCTCGAGGAGAGCGTCCTCGAGCGTTGGCGCGAGCGCGACGTCTTCCACGAATCCGTCCGGCGCCGGGAGGGCCGCCCGGAGTGGATCTTCTACGAGGGGCCGCCCACTGCCAACGGCCCTCCCGGCTCCCACCACGTCCTGAGCCGCGTCTTCAAGGACGTCTTCCCGCGCTACAAGACGATGCGGGGGCACGTCGTCCACCGCAAGGCGGGCTGGGACTGTCACGGCTTGCCGGTCGAGCTCGAGATCGAGAGGGAGCTCGGCATCAGCTCGAAGGCCGACATAGAGCGCTACGGGATTGCTGAGTTCAACCAGCGCTGCCGCGAGTCGGTGTTGCGCTACATCGACGAGTGGAACCGCCTGACGGAGCGAATCGGGTTCTGGATCGACACGGACGACGCTTACTTCACGCTCGATAACTACTACATCGAGTCGGTCTGGTGGTCGCTCAGGCAGGTATGGGACAAGGGCCTGCTGCGCGAGGGGCACAAGGTGGTGCCCTATTGCACGCGCTGCGGGACCGCCCTGTCGTCGCACGAGGTCGCGCTGGGCTACGAGGACGTGATCGACCCGTCGATCTTCGTCCGCTTCCCGGTGAAGGGCGAGGAGGGCGCGTCGCTGCTCGCCTGGACCACGATGCCGTGGACGCTCGTCCCCCATGCCGCCATAGCCGTGGATCCCGGCGCGACCTACGTCCGCGTCCGCGTGGGGGACGAGACGCTGATCCTGGCGGAGGCGCTCGTCGAGCGCGTGCTCGGCGAGGGCGCGGAGATCGAGGAGCGCATGCCGGGGTCCGCGCTGCTCGGCATGGCCTACGAGCCGCCATTCCCGTACATCACCGACTACGGCCCCAAGGGGCACACGGTCCTCGCCGGTGACTTCGTCTCGATGGAGGACGGGACCGGCGTGGTTCACACGGGGGCAGCGTTCGGTGAGGACGACTTCCGCCTGGCCGAGAGCAACGGCCTGACGATCCACAACCCGGTGCGTCCCGACGGCACGTTCGACGAGCGGACCGGCCCGCTCGCGGGGCTGCACGTGAGGGAGGCCGACCCGAAGATCATCGAGGCGTTGCGGGAGTCGGGCCGGCTGTTCCGAGAGGGCACCTACAAGCACGCCTATCCGCACTGCTGGCGCTGCGGCACCCCGCTCCTCTACTACGCCATGTCGAACTGGTTCGTGCTCACCACCGAGGTCAGGGACCAGCTGCTCGCTGCCAACGAGGAGGTCACCTGGTACCCGGAGCACGTCAAGCACGGCCGCTTCGGCAAGTGGCTCGAGGGCAATGTGGACTGGGCACTCTCACGGGAGCGCTACTGGGGCACTCCGCTGCCGATCTGGCGCTGCGGCAACGGGCACCTCTTCTGCGCAGGCTCGATGGCCGATCTCCGGGAGCGCGGCGGCGCCGTCCCGCACGACCCCCACCGGCCGTTCATCGACGACGTGGTGCTCGCGTGCGAGGAGTGCGGGGAGGAGATGCGCCGCGTCCCCGACCTGATCGACGTTTGGTGGGACTCCGGCTGCATGCCCTTCGCGCAGTGGCACGCGCCGTTTGAGAACGAGGAGGTGTTCCGTCAGCGCTTCCCGGCCGACTACATCTGCGAGGCGCTGGACCAGACGCGCGGCTGGTTCTACTCGCTACTGGCGGTATCCACCCTGATCTTCGGGCGCTCTTCCTACGAGACGGTGCTCTGCCTGGGCCTGATCCTCGATACGGAGGGCCAGAAGATGTCCAAGTCTCGGGGCAACGTGGTGGTTCCCTGGGACGTGCTCGACCAGCACGGCGCGGACGCCTTCCGCTGGTACTACTTCACCTCGAAGCAGCCCTGGGACGGCTATCGCTTCTCGCTGGAAACCGTCGGGGAGGCCGTGCGCCAGTTCCTCAAGCCGCTCTGGAACACCTACGGCTTTTACGTCCTGTACGCGAACGCCGGCGGGATCCAGGAGCCTGCGTCCGGGGAGCCGACCGAGCTCGACAGCTGGATCCTCTCGCGCCTCCAGGCCACGATCGAGACGGCGATCGACAGGCTCGAGGACTACGACACCACGTTCGCCGGCAGAGCCATCGCGGCGTTCGTGGACGACCTCTCCAACTGGTACGTGCGCCGCTCGCGCCGGCGCTTCTGGGACGCCGACCCGGTCGCATTCCACACGCTGCGGGAGTGCCTCGTAGAGACCGCCAAGCTGGTTGCGCCGCTGACTCCGTTCGTGTCCGACGAGATCTACGAGAACCTCTCGGGGGCCGAGCCCTCGGTACACCTGTGCGACTACCCGGAGCCCGACCCGGAGCTTCGCGACGGGGCGCTCGAGTGGCAGATGCGGGTGGCGCGCGACGCCGTCGAGCTCGGCCGCGCCGCGCGGGCGCAGGCCAAGGTAAAGCTGCGCCAGCCGCTGGGCGAGGCGGTCGTCGTCGCGGCCGACCGCGAGCGCGACGCGGTCGAGCGCCTCGAGCCGATCGTGTTGGACGAGCTGAACGTGAAGAGCGTCCGGTACGTGTCGCAGGCCGACGAGCTCGGGCGCTTCGAGCTAAGGCCCAACTACCGCGCGCTGGGTCCGCGCTTCGGCAAGCGCATGCCGCAGGTGGCGCAGGCAGTCGCCGCGCTGGATGCGGACTCGGCGGCCGCGACGCTGCGCGATGGCGGCACCGTCGCCGTCAACGTCGACGGGAAGGACCACCCGCTCACGGCCGAGGACCTACAGCTCGTGCTCAAGCCGCTCGAGGGCTATCAGGTCGAGCGGTCGGGCACGCACGCCGTGGCGCTGAACCTCCAGCTCGACGACGCCCTCCGGCGGGAGGGCCTTGCGCGCGAGGTGGTGCACGCCGTCCAGGCGGCACGCAAGGCGGCGGGGCTCCAGGTGGAGGACCGGATATCCCTCACGCTGGGCGGCGACGACGAGCTCCTGGCCGCCACCCGCGCGCATGAGGGCTATGTCGCGGGCGAGACGCTCGCCACCAGTCTGAGCTACGACGGCGCCGATGGCTCGGACCGAGCCGAGATCGAGGGTCGCGAGCTGCTGATCGCGGTCGAGCGGGCGCGCTGAACGGCGACCTGATCGCGACGGCCGCGGGGCCGCCGATCCATCTCTTCGCCGAGTTCCCGCCCGCTCAGGCGGCGAGGGCCGGCTCGAGCTCCTGCACGAGCCGGTTCTTGGGCAGGGCGCCGATGATCTGGTGCGCCACCTGACCGTGCTTGAACAAGAGCAGCGTCGGGATCGACAGCACGTTGTAGGTGGCGGCGGTCTCCGGGTTCTCGTCGGTGTTCAGCTTGACCACCCGGAGGTCCTCGCGCTCGTCGTTCAGCTCCTCCAGATGCGGAGCGACGATGCGGCAGGGACCGCACCACGGGGCCCAGAAGTCCACGAGCACGGGCGTATCGGACTCGATCACCTCGGCCTGAAAGCTCGCGTCGGTAACTTGCATTATCTCTCCGGCCACCTGGGCTCCTTCTGTCTCGTCGCGGGTGCTGACCATAGTCGCTTTACTAAGTGAAGTGTAGCGATGAGTTGCAGACGTTACGCGACCCGCTCGCCGCGCGCGCTACTGGCGACGACGACCCTCGGTGGGGACCTGCCGGGCGCTGTGGCGGGCTGGCGGCAGAGCCGGCCGGCCACGCAGCCTTAGCCGCAACGCGGGGACCTTCCAGATCGCCTCCAGCGCGATGCGGGCCGTCATCTTGGAGCGGCCCACGCGCCGCTCGCGGAACACGATCGGCACTTCGGTGACGGTGAAGCCGGCCTGGATGGCCCGGTAGGTCAGCTCGATCTGGAATCCATATCCGTCGGCGTGCACGTCGTCGAGAGCGATCCCTTCGAGCACCTGGCGGCGGAAGCACTTGAAGCCGCCGGTGAGGTCTCGGACGGGCACACCCAACAGCCAGCGGGCGTACACGGAGCCACTGCGGCTGAGCAGGCGGCGGATTGCCCCCCAGTCGGTGATGCCGCCGCCGGGGACGTAGCGCGAGCCCAGCACCAGGTCGGCGGCGCCGGTTGCGGAGATCAGCCGCGGCAGGTCGGCGGGGTCGTGCGAGAAGTCCGAGTCCATCTCCAGCACGCGGTCGGCGCCCCGCTCCAAGGCCACGCCGAAGCCGGCCAGATAGGCTCGCCCGAGCCCCTGCTTGCGGGGCCGGTGCAGCACCTCCACCGGTTTCAGCTCGGCAGCCAGACGGTCGGCCAGCTCGCCCGTCCCGTCGGGGGAGCTGTCATCGACTATCAGCACGTGCGGCTCCGCGTCCGGCTGCTCCAGTGCCGGCAGCACGGCGCGCACGAGCGGCTCGAGGTTCTCGGCTTCGTTGTAGGTGGG
>JBKPHP010000126.1:0-9240 GCA_046729895.1 Actinomycetota bacterium | reverse complement strand
AGACCTTGCACCCGGAGGTCGAGTTCCGTGACCTCGCCCACGCAGCCGACGCGCCGGAAACGCTCAAGGGGGCGCAGGCTCTCCTGTCGCTGTTGTCCGAATGGCGGGAGAGCTTCGACGTTTTCCGGGCCGAGATCAGCGAGTACATAGAGGTGGGCGACCACGTTTTGTGCGTCACGTGCTGGACGGGCAGGGGCAAGGCGAGCGATGCCGTCGTCGACATCTCCCAGGTCGACGTCTACGAGCTGCGGGAGGGGAAGATCGTCCGGGCGACGCTCGCCTACCCGGACAAGACAACGGCCCTCGAAGGCGTGGGGCTGGGTGAGTAGGCGATCTAGGCGGCGACCCCCTAACGTGGCGCTCCGGCGGCGAGCCGCGTAATCAGCGAGAGGGGTCGCACGTCTCGCTTACGCCCGTTGTCCCGCCTGCCGGGAGCGCCCGGTTGCGTCGGAAGGCGCTGGTTTGCCGGGGGTCTACATGGGCCGGGGAGGATTCGAACCTCCGACCGACGGATTATGAGTCCGCTGCTCTGACCGCTGAGCTACCGGCCCATATGCGTGCCCTGGAGGATATTTCGGGATGGGTGTGCCCGGCCACCTCGCTGGCTGCAAATCGATAGCAGGCTAGTTATTAGGTACCCTACGGATGTGGGAACCGAGGTCGCTCAGTCTGTGCCGCCCGAGACGTTCGATGCCGCCCTCGAGGAGTTCTTCGGGGCGGTTCGCCGCGGAAGGGCCCGTGCAGCCCGGCAGGTCGGCGCTGAGGAGTTGACGCTGTCGCAGTTCGCGCTGCTGGGGGCGTTCGACGAGGCGTCCGAGTGCCAGGTCGGCGAGCTCGCGGAGGCCGCGGCGGTGGCCGGTCCGACGGCCACACGGATGCTCGACGGACTGGAGCGGCGCGGAATCGTGGAGCGGCGACCCTCCCCGGCGGACCGTCGGGCGGTGACCGTTCGCCTTACTCCCAAGGGCCGACGGCTCGTCGAACGCAGACGCAAGCTGTCCCTCCAGGCGCGTCGGGCGTTCTACGAGTCCCTGAGCCCCTCCGAACGGCGCCAGGCGGAGCGCCTCCTTCGCCGTCTTGCGGCGGTGATCGAGGAGCTGTGACCGAGCCTAAGCGCCAGCACTACGGTCTCACGCTCGCCGTGCTGGCCCTGGGAGCGCTGAGCTACGCGCTCTCCCAGACGCTGGTGGCGCCGGCGCTGCCCAAGATCCAGCACGAGCTCCACACCTCGACAAGCACGGTCACCTTCGTCCTCACCGGTTACCTGCTCAGCGCCTCGGTTGCGACCCCGATCGTCGGACGCCTCGGTGACATGTTCGGAAAGGAGCGCATGCTCGTCACAGCCTTGTCCGTGTTCGGACTGGGGGCGCTCATCTCCGCGTTATCGCACTCGATCGGACTGCTCATCGCGGGACGCGTCGTCCAGGGCGTAGGCGGCGCGGTGTTCCCCCTCTCTTTCGGGATCATCCGGGACGAGTTTCCGCGCGACCGCGTCGCCACGGGCATCGGGCTGATCAGCGCCACCTTCGGAATAGGCGGCGGCGCCGGCCTGGTGCTTAGCGGCGTGATCGTCGACCACCTGGCCTACGAGTGGATCTTCTGGCTCGCGCTCGTCGTCGTGGCGATAGCGATCGTCTCCACGCGGCTGTTCGTGCCGGAGTCGCCGGTCAAGAGCCCCGCCAAGGTCGACCTCGCCGGGGCGGCACTGCTCTCGGGCGGGCTCGTCGCGTTGCTCGTCGCAGTGAGCGAGGGGAACAGGTGGGGCTGGGGCTCGGGGCGAACCGTGGGGCTCCTCATAGTGGCGGCCGTCGTGCTGACGATCTGGGCCTTCTGGGAGGTCCGTGTCCCGCAGCCGCTCGTGGACATGCGAATGATGCGCCAGCGGGCCGTCCTGACCACGAACGCCACCGCCTTTCTCGTCGGTTTCGGGATGTTTGGCTCCTTCATCCTGATTCCGCAGTTCGTCCAGACCTCGCCGGACGCCGGCTTCGGGTTCGGAGCGTCGGTGACCGAGGCGGGGCTGTTCCTGGCGCCCTCGGCAGTGGTCATGCTGTTCGCGGGTCCGGTGGCGGGCTGGCTCGGCGGGCGGGTCGGGTCACGGTTGCCGCTCCTCATCGGCACGGCGATCTCCACGCTCAGCTTCGTGTTCCTCGCGCTAGTGCACGACGACCGCTGGGCCATCTACATCGCCACCGCTCTGTTGGGGCTCGGGATCGGCTTTGCGTTCGCGTCGATGGCGAACCTGATCGTCGACGCCGTCGACCAACGCCAGACCGGCGTGGCCACGGGCATGAACACGATCATGCGCACGATTGGCGGCTCCGTCGGAGGCCAGATCTGCGCCGCCATCGTCTCGGGCCACGTGGCCGTCCGCACCGGGCTGGCCGAGGAGTCCGGGTTTACGACGGCCTTTGTCATGTCGGGCGTCGGCGTCGCCGGTGCCTTCCTGGCTGCGCTTGCGATCCCACGAGCGCCCGCGCGATGGCGGAGAACCTCGCCTCAACCGACGGTGCCCAGCAAGGAGCACGCCGCACAGCCCTGGCCTGCCGCTCGTGGCGATGAGGCCGGCTGAGGTCGTCGCGGGCTGGACGCCTGACCTACGTCCACACCGCGGGGCATGGGCCGGGATCTCGCGAGCGGCGATGAGTTTCCCTCGATGCGACGGTCTATAGATGGAGTATCCGTCGCGGGAAGCCGGTTCCAACCGCCCCAGAGGAGGCACCGCCCATGCAGCAGAAGATCCTCCCGAACCTGTGGTTCGACACCGAGGCCGAGGAGGCCGCGGGCTTCTACACCTCGGTCTTCAAGGACTCACGCATCGTCAACGTCACCCATTACACGGAGGCCGGGCCGCGAGAGGCCGGCACCGTGATGACCGTGGAGTTCGAGTTGAACGGTCAGCGGTTCGTCGGCATCAACGGGGGGCCCGAGTTCACATTCGACGAGGCCGTCTCGTTCCAGATCAACTGCGAGACCCAGGAAGAGGTCGACTACTTCTGGGAACGGCTGTCCGACGGCGGCGAGGAGGGCCCGTGCGGCTGGCTCAAGGACAGGTACGGCTTGTCCTGGCAGGTCGTGCCGACCGGGATGGAGGAGTTGTTCGCCGATCCGGACCCGGAGCGGGCGCGGCGCGCGATGGAGGCGATGCTCAAGATGGGCAAGCTCGACATTGAGGCGCTGCGTCGCGCGGCCGACGGCGTCCCGGCGGCCTGAGGAGCCCGCGGCACTACACCACGCGGCCTGCCGACCGGGGACCCGCGGGAAGCTGCTCGGCACGGAGTATTTGGCCACCAGCGAGCGATTCCGCGGTGGCGGCGAGTCCGCCGCGGCGGGACGTGGGCTCTTTCAGGCCCGATATTTCGGGCCTTAAAGAGCCCAGGTCGGGAGCGGCACCTCAGTCCAGCGGCTCGACCCGTGTTTCCTCGTCGTCAAAGGCAATGAGCACACCGGAGCCTTTCGACATAGGCTCGACGATCTCGCCGGTCAGTCCCAGCACCGCCGCCTCGTTCGTGGGGCTGTGTCCGACGACGAGGGCCTTGCCGCCGTCGCGCAGGCGGTCGCGCACGCTCCCGAGCGCGGCCCCCAGGGTCGCCGAGTCCTCGGCGACGAGCTCCGGGTCGGCCGCCCGTAGGGCCTCGAGCTCACCGCTCCCCGCCTTCTGGTAGGCACTGCGCCAGCGGTCCTCGAACTGGGACCGCAGACCGGGCGCGACCAGAGCGCCGCCCGGCACGCGCTCAGCGAGCGCGCAGGCAAAGCAGGCGAGCGTCTGGGTGGCGCGCTGGGCGCCCGTCGAGACGAGGAGCTCGTACCCGCCGCGAAGCCCTCGACCCACCTCGAGCGCCGCCCGCACGCCTTCCTCCGTCAGCGCGTCGCCATCGTTATCGGTGTGGCGCCTGAGCTCGATCTCCTTGGTCACGACTGCCACCTTCCCTCGTGCTCGCCGGTCTCCGGTTGTGTACCCGGACACTTCCCGACCCAACGGGACACGTATCGACTCGCCGCTGCGGTCGAGGGCCCCGTCAGCCTCCCCCGCGCCAAAGCTCGCTGAGGGGGCCGTCGGGCCCGTGGACGGGATCGGCCCCGGGCAGGGGCACGGCTCGGATGTTGGCGAGCACCTCGTCGCGCTCGGCCGGATCGCCGCGGCGGATGTCCCACTCCATCCCGTCCGGGTAGGCGCCGATGACCAGCAGATCGGCACACGAGCCAGCGTTGCAATGGCCGGTGCCGGCAGGCAGGACGAGCACGTCCCCGGGCCGTACTTCGAACCGGCGGCCCTGCGGGCCGCCCAGAATGACCGCGGCCTCGCCTCTGACGATGCCGAGCACTTCGTGCGCGGTGGAGTGGAAGTGGTGAAAGGAGAAGATCCCATCGCGCCAGGCGCCGAGCCAGCGGTGGCGCGCGAACAGCGCCTCGCAGCTGGACGCGTCCCGCGCTGCCTCTACGTCGTGATAGACGAGCACGGGCAGCGCCGAGTTCGGGATGCCGCCGTCGTCCTCGAAGCGATAAGTCTCCACGGCCATCGCTCAGCGGACGCTATGGCTTCCGCCGCGGCTCACGCCGGCGGCGATCACGGGCTCGCGGGAGAGGCCGGCTCGCCTACGCGGCCGGCGCGTCTACCTCGCGCAGTTCCGTGACCTTCCCGTCGTCTACGGTCCAGATGGCCATCACGGCCATCCGCCCGGTGGACCCGTCGTGGCGTTGCAGCCCAAGCGTGTACGCCACGACCACGCGATCGTCGACCGCAAAGAGCTCGTCGAACTCCGGTCGATCGATGCTCGCGTACTGCTTTCGGTACTCGCGCCCGCGCGCGAGATAGCCGGCCTTGTCCGTGGTCGCGCCGTTCCCGTGATGGACGAAGTCGTCCGAGTACGTCGACTCGACAAGGTCCAGATCGAAGTCCCGGTCGCACATCTAGAACGTGACGTCTCGGATGAACTCGACCGTATCCACGTCAGCTCCTTGGTTTGATGCCGCGAGGCCGGCCAGCGTAGCGCGTCGCGCGCAGCGACCCGCCCCCGACCGTCAGCCTGCCCTGGCCGGCCAGCGCTCGCACGCCGAGCGACCCGAGCTTCCTCGCGAGCCAGTCGGCGTCGGGCGGCTCGCAGCGGAAGGCCAGGTACCCGTCGGGACGCACCACGTACGCGGTGTCCGACACGGCGCCGAGGCGGCCGTGCGCGCGCAACTCGGGATCGGCGAGGATCTCGACGCCCTCCGGCGCCGCCGGGGGCCGATCGCGGATCACCAGCACACGGGTGCGCACCGTCGGGCCGAGGCGCTCGGCCAACTCGACCGCCCGGTCCGGCGTCGTGGTCCCGGCGCAGAGCCAGAGCTGGAGCTCCGGGGCGCGTAGGAGCTCGCGCAGCGAGCTCACCGAGCCGTCGGCCGCCACGAGCGGCCCGGCGTCCGGCACGCGCTCGCCGGGCTGGACGCCGGGCGCGCCGGCCGGCATGACGCCGTCCATGAGCAGGCCCTCCTCGTACTCAAGCCAACGGGACCGGCGCCGGCTACGAGCACTGCGACGTCCACCGGCAGAGCGTACCGGCGGGTCCTTTGCACAAGCTGGGGTGACATCGCTGCCCCGAAGGCGCGCCCTGCCGCAGAAGCCTTGCTTCGGGCTACCGCGAAGGGGTACATTCGGTCGGCTGGCCATGGTCCCGCCACTGGAGCCTCCGGAACCCGCCGTCGGCCGCCGAGCGCCCGCCTAGCCGTGCGCGTGTCGGCGGAGGTCATCCTCAGATCCCGCGGGGGCACGTCGCTGACTGAAGGGCGGGAGCAGATCACGGCCGAGCGGATCGACGAGGTCCGGCCTGACGAGGGGGTCAAGGCGGCGGTCGGGCGCGCGTTTGAGGAACGCGGCTTCACCATCCACGACTCCGGCATCACGCTGACGGTCGAGGGCGAGCCGGAGCTGTTCGAGCGCGAGCTCGGGGTGAAGCTGGATGTCAACCCCGACGCCCCGCCAGGCAACCCCATTGCCAGCGCTTCGGGCGAACCGCAAGTTCCCGAGGAGGTTCGGGAGTTCGTGGAGACGGTCGTCTTCCCGCGACGCGCGCACCTGTTCGGATCCCGAGCCAGACGAGAGGAGAACCATGGCGAAGACTAGGACGCGCAAGAGCACCGCTCCCAAGGTCCCCCCGGTGGTCTATGCCGAGGCGTCACCGCGCTCGCTGGGCGGAACGTCGCTGTTCGCTACCGCTGCGCCCGTAACGAGCGAGACGGTGCGGCGCTTCCAGTCGCAGGAGGAGGTCGTTGCCGAGGCAGTAGCCCGACTGCAGGGCGAGGGCTTCGACGTCCTGTACGGGGCCGATACCACGATCACGATCGGGGCGCCCGCGAGGGTGTACGAACGCGTCTTCGACACCCGCATAGTGGCCGAGGAGCGTGAGACCCGGAAGCAGCGGGGACGGGTGGAGCCCGCCACCGTGCTCGACTGTCCCGATACGGCGCTTCCCGGCCTAATCGACACTTCCCAGAGCCCGCTGGGTGAGGTCGTGGAGGGGGTGGCGCTGAGCAAGAAGGCGTACCCGTTCGCCACCTCGAAGCTCCCTCCCCGCAAGAGCTACTGGTACCTCGACGTCCCGGCCGACGTGTCCCTCGGGATGATGGCCGACAGGGCCCACCGCGTCGGCTACACCGGCAAGGGCGTGCACGTCGTGATGGCCGACAGCGGTTGGTACCGGCATCCCTTCTTCACCGGCCGGGGCTACCGCTCGAACCCTGTCGTACTGGGCCCGGGCGCCAGCCAGCCGCAGCGGGACGAGATAGGTCACGGGACGGGCGAGTCCGCGAACGCCTTCGCCGTGGCACCGGACATCAATTTCACGATGGTGAAGACCGACTTCATCAACCTGACGGGCGCGTTCAACTCAGCGGCGGCCCTCGGCCCGGCAATCATCTCGTGCAGCTGGGGCTTCGACATCGAGGACCCGCCGCTCAGCGCGGCCGACCAGGCGCTCGCCGCCGCGGTCGCGAGCGCCGTCCAGCAGGGGATCATCGTGATCTTCTCCGCCGGCAACGGCCACTGGGGCTTCCCGGGCCAGCACCCCGACGTGATCTCAGCAGGGGGCGCCTATCTCCAGTCGCTACAGCCGCCTGAGGCGACGGAGTATGCAAGCGGCTTCAAGAGCAAGGTCTATCCCAACCGGCGGGTTCCGGACGTGTGCGGGCTCGTCGGCAAGCCGCCAGCCGCGGTCTACCTGATGCTGCCGGTGGAGCCAGGTGACGAGATCGACCAGGAGTTCGGCGGCGTTGACTATCCGGATGGCGACGAGACCCGGCCCAGGGATGGCTGGGCGGCGTTCAGCGGCACCTCGGCGGCCGCGCCGCAGCTGGCGGGCGCCTGCGCCTTGATGAAGCAGGCCTGGCCGCAGATAACCCCTGTGCAGGCAAAAGACATCCTCAAGACGACCGCCCGCGACGTGACCAAGGGCAGGGCGGCTTCGTCGACTGGCCACCACAAGGCCGTCCCCGGCGCCGATCTGGCTACCGGGTCCGGGATCGCGGATGTGACCAAGGCAACCCTGCTGGCGAAGTCGCGCGCCCCTCTCGCACCGCCGCTGCCCACCGTGGCGCCGCCCGGCGCCCCTGCTCGCGCACCGAGCGGCGACCGCGAAGGGCTGGAGGAGCTGGTGCTGTCGCTGGCGTCGCCCGAAGACGACGAGATGTGACGAGCGGCGATCCTGCCGGGCTCCTAGGGCAGCCGCCGTGGGACCGGCTGCGTACGGCCGGAGCGCCCGGCCACTGCGACCGTCCGCCGATAAGAGGCCTGGAGCGTGGCCGCGGGCGCCAGCCGACGGCGCATCGCCCGGCCGACGGGAAGGACCGAGAAGTCGGGGTAGCGCACCCAGATGGGCACGTAGTCGGCGCGGTCTACCCGCGCCCGGCGCCCGCGTACCGCGACGTGCAGCACGGCGATCAGACCGTCCTCTGCCGCTGCCGAGCAGCAGGTCGCCGGCTGATGCGAAATGAGGTTGCCCTCACTGAAGACCACGGGCTTGCCCCGGACCCAGCGGATCGGCCCGACCACGTGGGGCCCCTGCCCGAGAATCGCCGTGATGTCGTGGGACCGCGCCAGCCTGCGCACGAGCTGCTGCTGCCGACGCACCGGCCCCGGCGTGTACTCCGGCGGCCCCCAGTGGAGGTTCAGCAGCACGACTCGAGCGCCTCGCCGCCGCGCCCGGCGGGCATCGGCGAGGATCTTCCGCGGCCGCGCCAGGTTTAGCGACCAGCGCCTCGGCAGCGCCCGCCCGTTCGTCATCTCGGTGTAGGCGAGCAGCGCGACCTTCACGCCTCGCGTGCTCACCAAGAGCGGTTTGCGCGAGGCCGCCGCCGATCGATACGAGCCGGTGTGTCGCACCCCGGCCCGGTAGAGCGCCCAGGCCGTGCTGTCGATGCCCTCCTGCCCCGCGTCGAGCGAGTGGTTGGAGGCGGTGTCGCAGGCATCCCATCCGGTCGCTGCGATCGCGCGCGCGAGCGACACCGGCGTCGAGAAGACCGGATAGCCGTGGGGCGGCCCCGGCGTGAGCGGTGTCTCCACATGGCAGAGCGCCAGGTCGGCGTGCCTCACGTACCGCGTGATAGGCCGAAACATCGGCCGGAAGTCGTAGCCCCCTCCGCCATAAGCGAGGGCGCGCTGAAACACGGCCCCGTGTATCAGCAGGTCGCCACTCGCGACGACCGTGAAGCGCCGCGTCCGCAGCACGCGCTTGCGCCGCGTCCGCACCACGCGTTTGACAGGCGACGGTTGGGCCGGTGGTGAAACCGTCTTCACAGGCTGCGGCCCGAAGGAGGGCGCCTTCCCCTTGCCCGTGCCCAACCACAGGAGGCCGGCCCAGGTAGCGGCCAACACCAGGACTCCCAGCAACGCAAGCTTGCGAATCACGTCGATCGCACCGTTTTCGCCCCACACCGAGCGTAGGCCGCCGTCGATAACAGCGCCCGGGTTGAAAGGAGGCGCCCGAGGCGCTCAGCCCGCCACCCCCGGTAATCACCGGCAGCTCGGCATGATGTTCGAACGCCGGTGCGATCGCCCGGTACTCTCCCGGAAGCGCGACCCACAGCTGCGCCCCGTGCAGCATGGGGGCGCGGACGCCAGGTGACTCCTCGGAGTGCGCGATGGCCCGGCCCGAGGTCATCAGGCCCAGCTCACGCGGCCGTACGGTCTGCAGGCTGCCGAGGCTGTCACGATGCAGCACCTCGCCCTCACGCAGCCAACTCACCGTCTGCAGCCCCATGTGCGGG
>JBKPHP010000125.1:0-4738 GCA_046729895.1 Actinomycetota bacterium | reverse complement strand
TGATTAGGAAGCCGTCGCGCTCGCCACTCACGGCGAGCGCCGTGGGATGGAACTGAACGAATTCGAGGTCGGCCAGCTCGGCTCCGGCGACATGGGCCAGGGCGTGCCCCGCCCCCGTCGCTCCGGGCGGGTTGGTCGTGCGCTCCCAAAGCGCCGCCATCCCGCCGGTGGCGAGCAACGTGCCCCTTGCGATCACGGGCTCGAATTCGCCGTCTCGCCGCGCGACGAGGCCGATACAGCGCCCATCACGCTCCCAGAGCGCGGCCGCAGTGGCGGGCTCTAGGACTTCGATCCGCTCCTCCACCGCCACGAGCGCGGAGAGCTCGCGGGTGATGCGCCGCCCGGTCGCGCTGCCTCCGGCATGCACGACGCGGCGGCGCGAGTGGCCGCCCTCCAGTCCCAAGGCCAGGTTGCCGTTGCGGTTGGCGTCGAAGCGGACGCCGAGCCGTTCGAGGTCGCGCACCCGGGCGGGCGACTCCTCGCACAGCACGCGGACCGCGCTCGAGCGCGCGGCGCGGCGACCGGCACGGAGCGTGTCCTCCGCGTGCAGCCCCGGCGAGTCGTCCCCGGCGAGCGCGGCGGCTATGCCGCCCTGGGCCCAGTAGCTGGCCGTCTCGGCGAGCGGGGAGCGCGACACGACCGCGACCCCGGCGCCTCGGGACGCGGCGACGAGAGCGGCGTAGAGGCCGGCCGCGCCGGCTCCCACGACCGCGACGTCCACGCGCACCCGAGTACCGTAACGCGATTCCTCCCGGCCTTTTCTTCAGCCACCCGTCGTCGCTCGAGCACGACACCGGCGCGCATCCGGAGTGCGCGGACCGCATCCTGGCGATCGAGGGAGTGCTGGATCGCCGCGACTGGCTGGGATGGGAGCGCCGCCAGGCGCCGGAGGTGGAGCTGGAGCGGGTGGAGGCGGTTCACCCGCGTTCGCACATCCAGGCGGTGCGCGAAACGAGCGCCCGCGGAGGGGCCTTCGACCTCGACACCCCGACCAGCCCGGGCTCCTGGGAGGCGGCGCTGCACGCCGCGGGGGGAGCGTGCGCGATGGCGGAGGCGCTCCTGGGAGGCGAGGCGGCGACCGCCTTCTGCGCGCTGCGCCCACCCGGCCATCACGCGGAGCCCGAGCGCGCGATGGGCTTCTGCCTGTTCAACAACATGGCGATAGCCGCGCGGCACGCGCTGGACTCGCTCGGCGCCGAGCGGGTCTTCCTCCTCGACTGGGACGTCCACCACGGCAATGGGACAAACACGACCTTCCACGAGTCCCCGGAGGTGCTGTACGTGAGCCTCCACCAGTGGCCGTTCTATCCCGGCAGCGGCGCCATCTCGGACGTCGGGGCGGGGGCGGGCGCCGGCTTCTCGATCAACCTGCCCGTGCCGGCCGGCTCCGGAGAGGACATGTGGCTCTCGCTGGTCGAGCACATCGCGATCCCCGCCGCCCAGGAGTTTCGACCGGATCTCGTGCTGGTGTCGGCGGGCTACGACGCCCACCGCGACGACCCGATCGCCGACTGTAAGCTCCGCACCTCCTCGTTCGGAGAGCTCGCCCGCCACGCCCGAGCGCTCGCCCACGAGCTTGGCACCCCGGTTGGGGGCGTGCTCGAGGGCGGCTACGACCTGGCCGCCCTCGCCTCGTCGGTGGTGGCGACGATGGAGGGCTTCGCCGACGGCGGCGAGCCTTGCTCCTTGGAACCCGACGAGCTCACGCGGGCGGCGGCGACGAAGGTCGGACAGCACTGGCCGGTGTCGCTGTAGCCGCCTTCGCCCCGCGGCTATCCGGAGAGAGCCCCCTCCACGAGGCCAAGGATCCCGCGTCGGCGCCCCTCAAGCGGGAATTCCCGCAGGATCCGCTCCCGGGCCCGACGCCGAGCCTCGTCTCCGCTCTCGAGCGCCCGGCGCACGCCGTCCGCCACCTCGTCGGGCGCCTGCGAGGAGATCAGCACGCCGGCGTCACCGACCACCTCGGGCAGCGCGGTCACGTCCGTCACGACCGGCACGCAGCCCCCTAGCATCGCTTCCGCCACGGCCACGCCGAACCCCTCGTGCCGCGATGCCTGCACGTACACGGCCGCTCGGCGGTACCAGTCGTCGAGCTCCCCGTCGGAGGCCCAGCCCGTTAGCTCGACGTTGTCCGCGGCCTTCTCCCGCAACTCCTCCACGGCGTCGTCCAGCCACTTCCCGACCAGCGTAAACCTGACGTCGGGAAGCCGCGCGGCCGCCTCGACGAAGGGGACCTGGCCCTTCTGCACGAGGGTGCCGCGGTTTATCGCCCCGACGTTCAAGGCCAGACGCTCCTTCGGCTCCGAGGGCAGCTCGCCGAACCGATCGGGCACCCCGTGGTGGATCACCGCGACGCTTCCTGGAGGGAGCGGCGTGTTCCGCTCGATCTCCATCAGGCTGTAGCGAGAGTTGGTCGCGAGCCGGCCGGCGCGCTTCATGATCCAGCGGCTCGCCCAGCGCCGCAGGCCACCCTGCTGGTAGCCGTAGCCGATGTCCGGCATGTTGGCGGTGTCGAAACCGCCGATCACCAGCACCGAGGGCTTGCGCAGCAGCCAGGCGAGCGTGATGGGAAAGAACGTGTGCCAGGAGGCGAACCAGCCGAACACGAGGTCGGCCCGGCGGACGCCCGTGAGCACCGCCAGGGGGTTGGGCCAGCGCCTCGGCTGGTAGAGGTCCTCGATCTCATAGCGGCCGGCAAGAATCTCGCGATCGATCGCCACGAAGCTCGCCTTGCTGTTGTGCACGTAGAGGACGCGTGTCACGCGGGGACCGGCTCGGCCGCCTCGACGAAGGCGCGGTGCCATTCGGAGAGCTCGAGCAGGCAGTAAAGGATGCTCTTGTGGTCGGCGCGCCCACGGCGGTGCTCGGATACCAGGCGGCGGGCCATTCGGGGATCGACGAGACCCGCGAGCTCGGAGCTCGGGGCGTACCGGCGCTCGACCTCCGCTCCGAGCGACTCGCGCAGCCAGCGGTCGTACGGCGTCGAGAAGCCGTGCTTGGGTCGCTCGACTATCGCCTGAGGCAGCAACCTGCGCAGGGCCTCACGGTGGAGGTGCTTGCCGTCGCGGGGTCGGACGCGCAGGGCTGCCGGGATGCGCTCCACGAAGCGCATCAGCTCGAGGTCGAGGAACGGCACACGCAGCTCGAGGCTCGCCGCCATGGACATCTTGTCGTTGCAGAGCAGGATCGCGTCCGGGAGCACGAGGCGTGTGTCCAGGTAGAGAGCCCGCTCGAGAAGCTCACGGTCCTCGACGTCGCCGAGGACGTCGCCCGCGAGCGCCAGTCGCTCTGCCTCGGCCTGCTCGCCCCGGCGGCCGGTCAGAGCCGCGCGTTGGGCGTGATCGGTGATCTCGATCAGCCGGACGATTCGCTCGGCTTCGCCCATGGGACCGATCAGCCTCGCCGCGCGCCTGGCACGGGCGGCACGCGGCAGCGCCCGCGCCAGGGCAGCCGCGGGGCCCGCCAGCACGCCGGGCACGCGCTGCAGGTACCGAAGGACGGCCGCGGCCTGGTGGCGCCCGTAGCCGCCGTGGGGCTCATCGGCGCCCTGCCCCGCGAGCACTACCTTCACGTCGCGGGTCGCGAAGCGCGACAGCTGCATCAGCGCGGGAGCGCTCGGGATGCCGCAGGGCTCCTCGAGTCGAGGGATGCAGCGGGCGAGCTCGGTGAGGAAGTCCGTTGCCTCCATCGCGGTGTCGTGGTGCTCGGTGCCTATGGTGCGAGCGGTCTCCGCGGCGGTATCGCGCTCGTCGAGCGCGCTGCCGTGCCCGGGGAAGCCGATCGTGAACGTGGTCGGCGGGTGGCCGGCGCGCATTGCCATCGCCGCGACCACCCCCGCAGAGTCGACGCCGCCACTGAGGAAGGCGCCGTAGGGGACGTCGGACATCATCTGTCGCTCGACCGCATCGGCGAAGCGGACGGCGAGCTGCTCCGCCAGCGAATCCTCGTCGTCGCTGGGAAGGGTCTCGCCGGGCGGCTCGCGATAGCTGCGCACCTGCGCCGGACCCTCCTCGGCCGCGATCAAGAGCGACGCGGGCGGCAGCTTGGAGATGCCGGCGAACAGCGTGCGCGGCGCGGGCACGAACCGGCAGGCCAGGAAGTGGTCGAGGGCCACCTCGTCGACCTCGGCTGTGACGAGCCCGGCCGACAGTAGAGCGCCTATCTCGGAGGCCACCGCCACGCGGCGACCGTCGCTGCACCAGTAGAGCGGCTTGACCCCGAAGGGATCGCGGGCCGCCACGAGCCGGCGCTCGCGCCCTGACCACAGCGCGAAGGCGAAGATGCCGTTGAGCTCCCTGACGCACTCCGGTCCGTGCTCCTCGTAGGCGTGTGCGACCACCTCGCAGTCGGAGTGGGTCGAGAACCGATGGCCCCTCCGCTCGAGCTTCGCGCGCAGGTCGAGGTGGTTGTAGATCTCGCCGTTGACGACCGCCGATATGTCGCCGTCCTCCGACTCGAGCGGCTGGTCGCCACCCTCGACGTCGATGATCGCCAGCCGCGTGTGGACGAGGGTCGAGGGGCCGCGCCGGGTGATGCCTTCCCCGTCAGGCCCTCGATGCCGCAGCGCCTCGACCATCCGCTGGGGCGCCGAGGCCGGGGCTGAGCCCACCGGATCCAGGATCGCGCCGATGCCGCACACGGGCAGGAATGGTCGCAGGAGGGTCCGCCGGGTCCTCTACTGGAGCAGCAGGACCACGATCAGCACGATCAGGCCGAGGACGACACCGGCGGCGCCGAT
>JBKPHP010000124.1:0-5348 GCA_046729895.1 Actinomycetota bacterium | reverse complement strand
CGCACGGGCCTGGTTCACACCCGGGCACGGCCCCGAGCTGTCGCACCGGATCGCCCAGGCGATCGGCCGAGCGCGGACGCGCGTGCGGATCGCTTCACCGGTGATCACAGCGGGGCCGGTGCCAGGCACCCTGGTTGAGGTCGCAGCCGAAGGCCGGGTGGATCTCGCTGGCCTCGTCGACCGCCCGCAGATGGAGCAGGTATTCGAGCAGTGGCAGGCAAATAGCCGCTCGGCATGGAAGCTGCCGTCGGGGGTTGGCGGGACCCGCTGTGGTGGGTTCGGCACGCTAGAGCGCGAGGGCGAGCGGCTGCTCGAGAAGCTCACGCACCCGGGCGAGGAACTTGGCGCCGTCGGCACCGTAGAGGATCCGGTGATCGCACACGAGCGTGAGCGTCATCTGGTCGCGCGCCACGACCCGGCCTCGCTCGTCGACTGCGGGCCGCTTCTCCAATGACCCCACGGTCAGCAATCCCGCCTGGGGCGGATTGATTATCGCCGTGAATTGCTCGATCCCGTACATCCCGAGGTTCGACACCGTGAACGTGCCGCCCGAAACCTCGGGCGGCGTGATCTTGCGGTCTCGAACCTTCCCGACCAGCTCTCGCGCCTGCCGGGCTATCTCACCGAGCGACTTGCGGTCGGCGTCGAAGATCGTGGGCACCACCAGGGCCTCCTCGGCGGCCACCGCGACCCCGACGTTGATCGCGGGATAGAGCTCCCACTTCCCGTCCCGGTAGGCGCCGTTCACCCGCGGATGCTCGCGCAGTGCGGCTGCGGCGGCCTTGACCACCATGTCGTTGAAGGACGGCGCCGGGTCGGCCACCTCCTTCAACCGGGCCCGCAGCTCCACGGCGCGCGACATGTCAACGTCGAGCGTGAGCGCGAAGTCCGGTGCCGTGGCCTTCGACGCGGCCATTCGTCGCGAGACGGTCTGCTGCAGCCGGGTGAGCTCGTGCACCTCGGCCTCGCCCTTGGCGCCCGCCTCGGCCCGGCCGACCGGGGGCCGTTCGGCCTCCGGCGCCTCCTCGCGCTCGGGCGCCTCGGTGGGCGCGCCGTCGCCCTTCGCCGCGGCCTCCACGTCGGCCTTCACTATCCGCCCGCCGGGTCCCGAGCCCTCCAGCCGCGCCAGCTCGACCCCGAGCTCGCTGGCCATGCGGCGCGCCACCGGCGACGCCTTGATCCGCCCGTCCCCGTCCCCGCCAGGCGGCGGTGCCGCCCGGCTTGGCTTCTCGCGCTCCTCGGTCTCCTCGCGCTGCTCGGTGGCGGCCTCGGCGCGCTCCTCGGTCGCGGTCTCCGTCCTCGTCTCCTCGGCCTCGGGCTCGGGCTCCTGCGGGGGCTCCTCGTCGCCCCCCTCGGCCTCGGCCTCAGCCTTGCCCTTGCCATCGGATTTCGCCGGCGCCTCGCCCGCCTCGCCGATGCGGGCGATCACCTCGCCGATCGGCAGCGTGTCGCCTTCCTGGGCCACGAACTCGATCAGCGTCCCGTCGGTGTCGGACTCGTAGGTCATGTTGGCCTTGTCCGTCTCGATCTCGACGAGCGGCTCGCCCCGCTTCACCTCGCCCCCCTCCTCCACGAGCCACTTGAGGATCGTGCCCTCCTCCATCGAGTCGGACAGCCGCGGCATGACGACGTCCGAGGCCACGGTCAGACGTCCCTGAAGGTGGCGAGAGCCGCGTGCACCACGTGCTCCTCGTGCGGGAAGGCGGCCTGCTCGAGAGGCTTGGAGTAGGGCATCGGCACATCGGCGCCCGTCACCCGCTGCACGGGCGCGTCCAGCCAGTCGAAGGCCTGCTCCTGGATCAGGGCCGCCAGGTTGGCGCCCACACCGCCGTGGGGCCAGCCTTCCTCGACGATCACCGCGCGGTTGGTCTTCTTGACCGAGTCCAGGATCGAGTCCAAGTCGAGCGGACGGAGCGTGCGGGGGTCGACCACCTCGGCCTCTATCTCGTGCTCCTCCGCCAGCGCCTCCGCGGCCTTCTGTGCGGTCAGGGCCATCCGGGAGATGGCGACGATCGTCACATCGTCGCCCTCCCGGCGCACGGCGGCCTCGCCGAAGCGCATCGGACCGCCGTTCTCGGGCACCTCCCCGCGCTGGCCGTAGAGCGTCTCGTGCTCGATGAAGATGACCGGGTTGTCGTCGCGGATGGCCGTCTTGAGCAGGCCCTTGGCGTCCGCCGGCGTGGACGGCACCGCCACGAGCAGCCCCGGGAAGTGCTGGTACAGGGCCTCGAACGAGTGCGAGTGAGTGGGCCCGAGCTGGTGCCCCGCGCCGCCCGGCATGCGGATCACCATCGGCACCTTTACCTGGGCGCCGAACATGTAGCGGATCGCCGCGGCGTGGTTGACGATCTGGTCCATCGCGAGCAGCGAGAAGTTCACGGTCATGATCTCCACGACCGGCCGCAGCCCCGCCATCGCCGCACCAACGCCCATCCCGACGATCGAGTTCTCGGAGATCGGCGTGTCGCGCACGCGCTTCTCGCCGAACTCCTCGAGCAGCCCCTG
Source organism: Actinomycetota bacterium (assembly GCA_046729895.1). GTDB lineage: Bacteria > Actinomycetota > Thermoleophilia > Solirubrobacterales > Thermoleophilaceae > DASXBA01. The sequence goes on along the minus strand of JBKPHP010000124.1, from coordinate 2,843 downwards.
GGTCACCTTGAAGGCGCCCTGGAACACGCCGATGTCCTCGCCCAACAGGAAAACCTTCTCGTCGGCCTCCATCTCCTCCCGCAGCGCCTGGCCCAGCGCCTCGCGGTAGCGCATCGCCGCCATCAGTCCGCGCCGCCCTCCTCCTCCGGAGCCTCAGCGGCGGCTTCGCCCTCGCCCTCCTGCCCTGGCTTCTCATCGCGGCGCCCGCGGGCATGGCGCTCGCCGACGCGCGCGTAGGCCGCCCCCCTCTCGGCCAGCTCGTGCGGCAGCTCGCCGGCCTCGCGCTCCTCCTCGCCGCGGTGCACCTCGGGCGAGCGCTCGTCCACGGACCACCAGGCCGGTGCGCGGTCGCCCTCAAGCACATAGATGTCGTCGTAGAGCGAGTCGAGCTCCGGGAAGGGCGACTCGTCGGCGAACTTGACGGCTTCGTCGATCGTCTCGATCGCCTGTTGGTCGAGTTTCTCGATCTCCTCCTCGCTCAGCACGCCCTCCTCTTCCAGCCGCTTGGAGAAGCTGGCGATCGGGTCACGCTGTCGCCACTCCTCGACCTCCTCCTTGGTGCGGTACTCCTCGGGGTCCGCCATCGAGTGGCCGCGGTAGCGGTAGGTGACAGCCTCGATCAGCCGCGGCTGGCGGTCCTGGCGCGCCTTCTCGAGCGCCTCGGACACGACGGCGTGCACGTCGAGCATGTCCATCCCGTCACAACGTGTGCCGGGCACCCCGAAGCCCTCCGACTTCTTCGACAGGTCGGTGACGGCCGAGTGGCGCTCCAGCGCCGTGCCCATCCCGAACTGGTTGTTGATCACGAGGAAGACGACCGGCAGCTTCCAGAGGGCCGCGAAGTTCATCGTCTCGCCGAAGGTCCCCTGGTTCGTGGCGCCGTCGCCCATCATCGAAAGGACGACGTCCTCGGTCTCCTGGTAGTCGCAGGCGAGCGCCACTCCGGCCGACAGCGGCAGGCTGCCGCCCACGATCCCGTAGCCGCCGAGGAAGCGTCGCTCCCAGTCGAACAGGTGCATCGATCCGCCGCGGCCCTTGGAGCAGCCGTCGACCTTGCCGAAAAGCTCCGCCATGACCTCGGTCGCGGGCATCCCCCGCGCCAGCGCCTGCCCATGCTCGCGGTACGTGGACATCAGGTAGTCCGTGTCCCGCAGCGCCTGCGTGCCACCGACGATGGTGGCCTCCTCGCCGATGCAGAGATGCAGGAAGCCGCCGATCTTCGCCTTCGCGTACATCTCGCCCGCCCGCTCCTCGAAGCGGCGGATGAGCATCATCTTCGAGAGCACGAGCTCGCAGGTCTCCTTGTCCGGCAGCGAGTGCTTCTTCTTAGCCTCGACGCCGGTGCCGTCCGCTCTCTGTGTACGGGTCGCGTCCTTGGTCGCCACTACGGCTGACTGTACCCGGTGGGCCGCCTGGTCAAAGGGCTTTGCGACCCCCTTACCGGGGGGTTGCCATCGCCTTTGCGGCGTCCTCGAGCCGGTCGTCCCCCCAGAACAGTTCATCGCCGACGGCGACGGTCGGCACGCCGGTCACGCCGCGCTCGATCGCCTCATTGGTCGCGTCCTTGAGCTTGGCCTTGATCGACTCCCGCTCGATCGCCTTGAGCACCGCCTCCGGATGCAATTCGCAGGCCGCCGCGGCCAGCAGGATCGTGTCGATGTCGCCGAGGCTTCGGCCGGCGTTGAACTCCTGCCGAAAGGCAGCAAGTGAGAAGGCGACGCCCTTTCCGATCTCCATGGCGAAAGTGGCGGCCCGGAGCGCCTTGAGCGTGGGCGTCTCAACGGGCCAGCCGTCAGGCCAGCGGACGTCCTGGAGGTTTCGCTCTCGCGCCCGCCGCTCGATCTCGTTCATGTCCTCGCTGCGGTCCTCCTTGAACGACCAGGGCAGGACGCCGGTGTGCTTGACGACGTGCCCGTAGGAGATCGGCTTCCACACAGGCGGCTCAGGAAGCGTTGAGTTGATCCGCTCGGCGGCGAGCCAGGAGTAGGGAGAGTTCAGCTCGTAGTAGAAGACGGGGCGGTCGCTCACGGGGTGAACGATAGGGACACACGTGCTTGGGGCGAGCTCAGTTGGAGGGATAGGCGACGCAGCGGAAGCGCCTGGCTTCGGCGCCGGTGTCCGAGACCGAGCCTGCACCCCCGCCTTCACTTGTGACGGTCAGGATCCTCAACCCACCTGCGTGGTAGACGCTGGAGGTCAGTTCGCCGCCGGACGCAAGCGCGAAGCCAGCGCCGCTGATGAGATTTGCGAGTTCCTCATACGTCGGCAGCCGGCGCCCCGCAGCTCCGCATTCGATGCGTGCGATCCCGTAGGCCGCTGCAGGGCGAGTGACGACCTCCGCACAGACCCCTGACACAGGCTCAGTCGCCGTTGGACAACGCAGCCTAAGGTCACTCGCGCTGAAATTGCCAAGTCGGTCAGCACGTCGTGCGCGCCGGACCTTCCCCAGGCGCGATTCCTTGATCGTCCCCGCACCAAGCGTGTTCCGCTTCAGTTTTTTGCCAGAGATACTGCGGTTCTCAATCTGCGAACCACGGATCTGAAAAGCAGCATAGGAGGAGCCGCCAAGCGCTACGAAGAGCGCCACGAACGCAAGCCCATGCCGGCGGATGAAACCAACGAAACGCACCACGCGCCCTAACCCTGGGATTGGTGCCGAGTTTCGCAGCGATGGGGCAGGGCTACGGTCCCCTGACAGTCACTTTGACCGTCCGAGAGATTCCGGTCTCGAATGGATAACCCCCTTCGGCCGGAACCAACACCCGGAACCGGTAGCGCACACGGCTCACCGTTCCTCCGAAGCGGTACCGGAAGCGCCAGTGACCTCCGGAATCGCTCCGGAC
>JBKPHP010000123.1:0-13554 GCA_046729895.1 Actinomycetota bacterium | reverse complement strand
CCCCGGATCCGAGGCGCACGCCGAGGTGGAGCGGATCTTCCTCGAGCGCACTCGCGAGGAGTGGCGCGAGTTCGCCTCACGGCACGACTGTTGCCTCGAGCCGCTCCTGCAGCTCGACGAGGCGCTCGACTCCCAGCTCGTGCGCGTGCGCGAGATGGTGGTTGAGCTCGACCAGCCGGGCAGTGGAGCCGTCAGGCAGCTGGGCGTCCCCGTGAAGCTTTCCCGCACGCCCGGAGGTGCGCAGGGCCCCGGCCCCGTGCTCGGCGAGCACACCCGGCAGGTGCTGGCAGGCCTGGGCTATTCCCAGCAGGAGATCGATGCGCTCGAGGAGGCCGGCGTGGTGGGCGGCGCCGTGGCCGGGGCGCGGGGCAGCTTCATGTCGTGAACGAGAACGGCCTCCTCAAGATGAAGGAGCTCGCCGAGGCGAGCGGCGTCAGTGCCGGCACGATCAAGCACTACCTGCGCGAGGGGCTGCTCCCGGAGCCGGTCAAGACCTCGCGCAACATGGCCTATTACCCGCCCGAGTTCGTAGAGCGGATCAGGCTGATCAAGCAGCTCCAGGAAGAGCGTTTCATGCCGCTCAAGCACATCAAGTCCGTGCTGGACGAGGACCCGGACCGGGCACGGGCCCTGATCGAGTTGGAGGACCGCATCCTCGAGCGGGCGCTGGCGGGCGAGCAGGCTCGCGTCTCCGCCGCGGAGCTGCGCGAGCGCTATGACGTGCCGCAGGAGGTGCTCGACCGGCTTGCCGAGCTGGAGGTCCTGACCCCCAACAGCCGGGGCTACTCGCAGCGCGACGTGGAGATCGTGGAGGCCATCTCGCGCTTTCGGGCGGGTGGCTACGAGGAGAGCATCGGGTTCACGGTCTACGACACGCTCCGCTACAAGCGCGCCCTCCAGGGCCTCGTCAAAGAGGAGGTCCAGGTGCTGATGGACCGGCTCGCCGGCGAGGTGGAGACCGGCCGGGCGGTGGAGCTGATCGAGGCCGGCACCGAGCCGCTGCGCGACCTGATCGCGGCGCTGCACGACAAGCTGCTCGTGACCGAGCTCAAACGGCTGCGCGCTGCCCGCGGCTAGCCACCAGCAACCCCACCGAGATCACCACCGGCAGCGACAGGCCAATGAGGCTCTGCACGTTGTCGCTCGTCGAGTAGCTGCCGGTGGTCGTCAGGTGGTAGGCGAGGTGGGGAACCGAGGCGGCCAGGAAGGCGAGCGCCGTGGCCTGGACGAGCCGCCGCTCCATCCAGACGGCCGCCATCCCGGCGAGCAGCGCTAGCCCGAGACTGGCGGCCCCGAAGTCGCGCTCCAGGTGCTCGTTGTAGGGCGGGAGCGCGGACACCCACTCGCCCGGCCCAGTGGGAAAGCTGTCGTAGAAGCCCTTGGGGGCGATCAGGATCCAGACGGCGACGTAGGCCGTCGTCAGGCACAGGTACAAGAGCCCGAAACGGATGAACCTTGTGCTCATGGCGGTGGTCTGAACCTGGTGCTCATGGCGATGGTCATTTCACCAGTAGACGTCGTGCTCCTCCATCACGCCGTAGCCCTCGGACAGCGGAATGCCCCCAGGAAGCTCGCCCTCGAAGGTGCCGAACGGCTGCCGGTAGGCCGAGCGCAGAATCAGCAGGTTCATCCGCTCCTCACGCACTGACCACTCGCGAAAAGCGAGGCGGCCGCCCTCTCCGAACTCGACGGAGGAGAGGTCGCCGGCGAAACGTACCGGCTCGAGCTCGCGCGGCTCACCATCGAGCCACAGCGTGCGCTCGCTGTGACGGGGGGAGTCGTGCACGCCTGCCACCAGGTTCCAGGCAACGCGCTCCCCGCCCACGGCGAGCCCGACGCCGGCCGACCACTTCCAGACGGTATGGCGCGGGTGGTAGCCGGCGCTCTCGTCGACGAACGCGATCCCGTCGATCAGGTGCTCGTGTCCGTCGATCCGCACTGATCCGCGCGCGACCACGTCGCCCTGCTTGCGCGTCCAGATGTAGTCACCGCGATGTCCCACGGGCGTGGCCACCTCGACGCCCTCCGACTCGTCCAGCTCCACGTCGACCCGCACGCCGTCCGAGTCGATCCTCACCTGCGAGCCTCGAAGCCGCACGCCCGCCGAGCCGAGCGAGCTGCGCTGGCGGATGGCTCGGCCGGCTTCCGCGATGGCCCACCAGCGCTGGGGGATGGGACCGACGCGGGCGTCACCGACGCACAGCATCAGCTCGCGCGAGTAGTAGCCCACATAGCGCCAGCGCTTGAGCGGGCGCGTCCTCCGCCACATCGGCATCGGGTCGGGAGGCAAGGCGAGGCCGAGCTCGCGGACGCGCGGGCCGCGCGCGGGCAACTCGCTCACACGCCGGGCACCCTGAGCTTCCGCGCGAGGCCGCGGACGCCCATCTCCTGGGTCACCCGGATGCGCTTGAGTGCGAACGGGTGCCGGCGGCTGGCCAACCCGGGCGCGACGGTGAGCGCGCCGCGGTAGCCAGCGGCGCGGACGGCCGCGACGGCGCGCCTGTCGTAGAGGCCGGCCGGATAGGTGAAGTTGTCCGCCGGCACGTGGAAGACGTAGCGGAGCAGGCGCCGCGAATCCCTCACCTCATGCCGCAGCCGCCGCCTGCCGACGAGCCTCAGATCGACGTGCGAGATCGTGTGCGAGGCGAGCTCCCAGCCGGCGTGGAGAAGTCTCTGGACCTCGGTGGGAGTCAGGCCGGCGCGCACCGTCATGTTCTTCACGGCGAGGCTCAGCACGCCCGGCCAATGGTGTCGTCGCAGGATGGGCATCGCCGTCCGGTAGTGGCTCAGGTAGCCGTCGTCGAACGAGACGACTATCGGCCGGCGCGGCAGCGGCGCTCCCTTCGTCCAGCCATCCTCGACCTGATCGAGCGTCACGCCATCGAAGCCGTGCCGGTCGAGCCAGCGCATCTGGGCGGCGAAGCTCCGGCCGCTCACGTACAGGAGGGGAGTGCGGACACCCGGTCGCGGTCGCTCGATCCGGTGGTACATCAGGATGGGGACCGGGCCCGGGTGCGGTTGCCACCCCGCGTGCGCCGAGGCTCCTTTCCTGAGCTCGCTCGGGCGGGGGCCGGCGGAGCTGTTCCCGTGGCCGCCTCCCACGAGCGCCCCCGTTGCCAGCGCCGCCGCTGCAATGGCGCCGAGGGCGACCAACCGGCGCCGGGCACCCGGGGACGGGGAGGGCTGGCGCGACGGCATCGCGTGAGCGTACAGCCGCCGCAAAAGACTTCTCACGCTCCCGGTACACTGCAGATTGACTCGTCAGTCAATTGCGGCGCGAGGGGGAGGATGCGCGCGGCGGCCGTTCAGCTCAACTCGACAGAGGACAAGGAAAGGAACCTCGCTGCAGCCGACAGGCTCACGCGAGAGGCCGCTGACGACGGCGCCGAGCTGGTCGTCCTGCCCGAGAAGTTCAACCTCCTGGGTACTCACGATCACCAGCGCGAGGGGGCCGAGACGCTCGAGGGCCCCACGGTCCGCTGGGCCCGCGAGACCGCCCGCGAGCTCGGGATCGACCTCGTCGCCGGTTCGCTCGTCGAGCGTCGCGAGGGCAGGGAAAGGCTCTCGAACACCTCCCTGCACGTGGGCCCCGACGGCGAAATCAAGGCGGTCTACCGGAAGATCCACATGTTCGACGTCGAGGTGGGCGGCCAGGTGTACCGCGAGTCCGACTCCGAGGAGCCGGGCGACGAGATCGTTGTGAGCGACGTTGGAGGTGTCCCGCTTGGCCTGAGCGTCTGCTACGACCTCCGCTTCCCGGAGCTCTACAGGATCCTGGCCGTCAGGGGGTCGCGCGTGATCGCGGTGCCGGCTGCCTTCACCAAGGTGACGGGCGAAGCCCACTGGGACCTTCTGATCCGGGCCCGGGCGGTCGAGAACCAGGCCTTCGTGGTCGCCGCCGGGCAGGTCGGAACCCACCCCCCCGGCAATGAAAGCTTCGGCGGCTCGATGATCGTCGGCCCGTGGGGTGAGGTGCTCGCGCGCGCCCCCGACGCCTCCGCCGACCGACCCGAGCCGTGCTTCGTCGCCGCCGACCTCGACCTCGAGCGCCAGGAGGAGGTCCGCGAGAAGCTGCCGAGCCTCGCCAACCGCGTTCCCGCGAGCTACCGCTGGCCGGAAGGAGTCGTGGCCTGATGGCCACCGCCCGGAGGACAACGGACAAGCGTCGCCTGATCCTCGACGCCGCTATCCACGTCTTCGCCCGCCGCGGCTTCCATCATTGCCGCGTGTCGGACGTCGCCGACGAGGCGGGGGTGGCCTACGGCCTCGTCTACCACTACTTCAGCTCCAAGGAGGAGATCCTGAACACCCTTTTCCTGGAGCGGTGGCAGATCATGCTCGACGCGATCGCCGAGATCGACTCGCACGCGGAGCTGCCCGCGCGCGACAAGCTCTACAGAGTCGCCAGCTTCATCATCGACTCCTACCGTCACAACCCGGACCTGATGAAGGTGATCATCGTCGAGGTCACCCGCTCGGCGCACTCGTTCGGGGCCGCGCACCTCGAGACGATCCGGGAGGCCTACGCCGGGATCGCGCGCATCGTGGAGCGGGGCCGCGAGGAGGGTTCCTTCAAGTCGGACATTCCCGCCGAGTTCGCCGCGATGTGCTTCTACGGCGCGATCGAGCAGCTCCTTTCCGGCTGGATCTTTGACCTGCTGGACGAGAAGGAAGAGGAGTTCGAGCAGGCCAAGGGCCTGGTGGTGGAGGCGATCTGCGGCGGTCTCGAGTCGGCGCCTGCCGGCGCCGCCGCCGTGTCTGGTTGAATCCGCCGGGCATGGAGAACCAGATGGTCAAGCGGCTAGCGTGGTCCGGGCTCCTGGCGGGCGTCGGCGCGCTTACGTCGATCGTCGCCAATCGCATAGCGACGGAGATCTGGGTAAGGGTCTTCAAGGAGGATCCGCCGATCGACTGATGGCAAGCCCAGGTGACACCCCACCCTCGGGAGCGCCCGAGATCGAGGAGCAAACGCCCGTGATCGACGAGACGACCGACCGCGAGGCCCATGCGTCGGACGCCGACCCCTTCGCCGAGCGCCCCGAGCTGTTCGTGGGCGCCGCCTTCGTCGGTGGGTTTGCGCTGGCCCAGATCCTGAAACGGATAGGCAAATGAACGACGGCTCACGCCCGCCCGACACCGCCGAAAAGAGCCTCGGCGACATCGTCAGCGAGGTCTCCGAGAAGGCGTCGCTGCTCGTCCGCGAGGAGGTCGAGCTAGCCAAAGCCGAGGTTCGCGAGAAGGTTTCGAAGCTCACGAAGGGCGCGGGCGTCGCCCTGGCCGCCGGCGTGATCCTCGTTTTCGCGCTCGTCATGTTCCTGCACGCGCTCGCCTGGTTCATCGACGATCTGCTCGACGTCACCAGCGCGATCTGGGCCGGCTTCGCAATCGTGACCGGCATCCTGATCCTGGTTGCCGCCGTGGCCGGCCTCCTGGCAAGGCGCTGGCTGCGGAGCGGTGCCCCACCAACTCCGGAGCTCGCGATCGAGGAGGCCAAGCGCACCCGCGAGGAGCTCGAGCGCCAGTCGATCGAACGGGACCAGCTGGGGCGAACCCTCGAGAAGGGGGAAGAGGTCAGCTCCTGATGGCCACCCAGGCGCGCAGCCCGGCGGAGATCCGCGGCTCGGTCGAGGAGACCCGGCGCGAGCTGGCCTTCTCGGTCAACGACCTGCGCTCGAAGGTGATGGAGCTGACCGATTGGCGCCGCCAGCTGGCGCGCAACCGGCAGGCCGCGCTGATCGGCGCGGCTGTGGCGGGCTTCGTGATCGGCGGGGGCGTGGCCGCCACCGTCTCCCTGGTCCGGCGCCGCCGCTAGCCGGGGGAGCGGCCCAGAGTCAACCTGAGCCGGAGCTTGCGCCGCCCGCGCACGAGCTGGAGCTCGACCCTGTGGCCGGGCTTGCGGTCGAGCACCGTCCGCGCGACGTCACGCGGCTCCCTCACGGCCTGGCCGTCGTTGGCCACCACCACGTCGCCGGCCGGTTGCCCCGGCCGGGCCCCGTGCACGCCCGCTCTGTCGGCGGGGCCCCCGGGGGCAACCGAGCGAATCAGAAGCCCGTGCTCGACGCCGAGCCCCAGCAGCTCGGCGAGGCCCGGCGTCAGCGGGACACCGGCAATGCCGATGTAGGGCGCCTCGAGGCTGCCCTTGGACTTGATCGTGTCCGCTACCTCTCGCGCGGTTTCAATCGGGACCGCGAAACCGGCCGCCTCCCGCGCCTGCAAGTTCATGCCGATGACATTGCCGCCGCCGTCCACGAGGGGGCCGCCGACGTTTCCGGCACCGGTGGCCGCGTCCGTCTGGATGGCGCCGTCGATCCTTAGCCCCTGAGGCGTCACCAGCTCCTGGTCGAAGGCCGACACCACTCCCGCGGTGATGGTCCCGCCCAGACCGAACGGCGTCCCCACCGCCACCACAGACTCCCCGATCCGCACTCGCTCTTCGTCGGACAGCAGCCTGAGCGGCCGCAGCGCCCGGGCGTCGTCGCGCGGGATCTTGAGCAGCGCGATGTCGGTGGCCGGATCGGCCCCCAGCAGCTCGGCGCGGATCGGTCCGCTGGCGCCTTCCGCCCGGACCGAGATGCGGCGCCCCCGCGCGACCGTCTGGCGGCTCGTGAGGATCAACCCCTCGCTGTCGATCATGAATCCGGAGCCGGAGCCGCCGCGCAGTCCCCGCCTGGAGGTCACGAGCACTAGCCCCTCCCGGACGCGATCGACGATCCTTCCGGTGTCGGCCCCGCCCTGCGCCCCCGCCCCCGGCGGCGTTGGAGACCCGTTCTCGTCGAGGGCCCCCGCCAGAGCGAGGGCCGCGGCGACCACCAGCGCTACGCCGGTCGCAACGGCGGCTGTTGCGAGCAGCGAGCGTGGCACGGGGCCGCATCGTGGCACACGCTCGGCGGCGTGGGGTCAGGCCGGCGCGCCGGCCGGGCCGGGCTCTGCGGGCGGGGGACCGCCCTCGTCCGCCCTCTTGAGGTCGGCGCGATAGTTCCACCATTCGCGCAGCGCGATCTGGATCGATGCGGCGACGGGTATCGCCACCAGCGCACCGATGACCCCGAGCAGGGTTGCCCCGAACAGCACCGACACCAACACCACGAAGGGATGCACCCGGAGGGTGCGTCGCTGTATCTGGGGTTGGATGACGCTGTTCTCCACCTGCTGGTAGACGATCGACCACACAGCCCAGATGATGGTCACCGTCGGGAAGTCGTTGAAGAGGGTGACGATGCCGACCAGCACCGCCGCGATCGTGGCCCCCACGAGCGGGATCAGATCGAACAAGAAGACGACCACCGCGAGCGGCGCCCGGAACGGAACCCCGAGGATCGTCAAGACGATGTAGGTGAGGACCCCCGCGATCGTGGCCTGGAGCAGCACCCCGGCGACGTAGCCGCCGACTGCCCGAGCCATGTGATCGAGCGCTCTTCGAATCCTTTCGCGGCGATCGGGAGGCTGGAGCTCCAATGCTCGATTCACCCAGTCCCGGCCGCTGCCGAGCAGGAATGCGGTGAGGATGAGGATGGTGACGAGGGCGAAGACAGAGTTGACGACCCCGACGCCAACGTCGCGGAGGGTCTCGGCGGCGCCCCCCAGCTTGCTGGGCAGCTTGCCGGCCTCCTTCTCGAGCTTGCTGGTGATGTCGTAGTCCTCGTTCAGCTTGCGGAGGGTCTTGTTCTTCTCCACGTAGTCGGCCACGTCGCGCGCGTACCTCGGGGCGTCGTCAGCGGCGTTGTTCGCCTCGCGGACGAACGGCGGGACTATCAGCGCCGAAAGCAGGAGCGGGATCGCAAGCAGCGCCAGGTAGACGATCGCGATGGCGAAGCCCCTGCGCATGTGCTGGTTCAGCCAATTGACGGGTGGGGACAGCGCAACGGCGAGGAAGACAGCGATACAGACCCAGCCGATGGGCTTGCGGAGCAGGTACAGCAGGTAGAGGACGAGGACGACGCCCACGATGATCAACACGACGCGCAGGATCGCCCTCGCCGGGGCCTCGGTCACGCCGGCGATTCTGGAGCCTCGTGCGGACGGTGCCTACGGCCTGCGCCCCCAGCCGCGATGGGCCCTTAGCCCAGGAACCGTTTGGGGATCGAACCGATCCCCAGCAGGCCCGGCCCCGTATGCGCGGACAGCACGGGCCCGATCTCGCTCTTGAGGACCGGCTCGCACTCGAAGATGTCCTGGCAGCGCTCCGCCAGGAGCTCGCATTGCTCCAGGGCGTTGATGTGCTGGACTGCCCAGCCGTCGGCCTCGGAGTCGTGGCGCTGCCGCGCGTAGTCCACCATCCGCTCGAACATCCGCGCGCTCGTGCGCACACGCTCGACCGGAGTCATTTCGCTCTCGACCGTGAGGATCGGCTTCACCTTCAGCGTCGAGCCGATCCAGGCGCTGGCTGCACCGATCCTCCCACCGCGCTTGAGGAACTCGAGCGTGTCGATCGCGAACCACATCTTCAGCTCGCGGCGAGCCTCCTCGGCCCGCTGCTCGACGTCGCCCAGGTCTCGGCCCTGAGCCGCCACGATCGCGGCCGCGAGCACCATCAACCCCAGGCCGCCCGCCGCGGTGCCCGAGTCGACCACACGCACCCTCTCTCCTCCCTTGCCGTCGCGCTGGAGCGTCTGTGCCGCCTGCCGTGCCGCCTCCGGGGTTCCCGAGAGGCCGCCGGAGATGTGGATGGACACGACGCCCTTGCCCGCTTCCAGAAGCGGCTCGTAGACGTCGAGGAAGTCGCCGACGGACGGCTGGGAGGTCGTGGGCAGCGACTCCGCCTGGCGCAGATCGTCGAAGAATCCCGCGTAGTCCGTGATCTCGGTCTCCCGCACGGTCCGGTCGCCACCGAACACGATGTACAAGGGCACCACCTCCAGCTGATGCCGCTCCACCAGCTCGGGCGTGAGGTAGGCCGTGCTGTCCGTGACGACCGCGACCTCCGGCATTCGCGGGCACCCTAACGGTCGCCGCTCACAACCGTCATCTAGACTCGCCGCTGAGTTGACCACCGAGGAGCGAGAGAGGATCGAGCGACGGCTCGACGCACGGCTCGCCGAGCTCCTGCGCACCCGTGCCGCGATGCTCCGCGCCGGGGAGGGTCTGCGCGGCTCGGAGCTCGCCGACATCGATCAGCACCCCGCTGATGGCGCCAGCGAGCTCTACGAGGAGGAGCTCGAGGAGACCGAGCGCATCTTCCTCGAGGAGGAGGAGCGGCGCATCGCCGAGGCCAGGCAGGCGCTGGCCGACGGCAGCTACGGGACCTGCCGCGACTGTGGGCAGCCGATCCCGGCGGAGCGGCTAGAAGCGGCCCCGGAGGCGGTTCGCTGCCTCGACTGCCAGCGGCACCTCGAGGCGCACAATCGGCAGCGCACCGGCATCACGTAGGAGCCACGGGGTGGCCAAGACGCTCCTGACCGGCGCGACCGGGTTCATCGGCTCAAACATCGCGGGGCTTCTCCACGAACGCGGCGACGACCTGCGCCTGGCCGTGGAGGACGGATCCGACGACGAGCTGATCCGCCACCTCGACGTGGAGCGGGTCACCTGCGACGTCCTGGATCGGCGCGCGGTGCGCCGGGCGCTCAAGGGCGTGGAGCGCGTCTTTCACGCCGCGGGGCTGAGGTCCCTCCGGCCCTCGGACGTGGAGCGGCTCTTCGACGTCAACGTAGGCGGGACGAAGACCGTGCTCGAGGAATGCCTGCGCGCGGCCGTCGAGCGCGTCGTCTACACGTCGAGCGCCGCGGCGCTCGGGCCCGCGGAGCCGGGCCGCACCGCCGACGAGGATCAGTTGTTCACGGCCGGGAGCCTCGGCATTCCCTATGTCAATTCCGTCCACGAGGCGGAAGTCGAGGCGATGAGAATGGCCGCCCGGGGCCTCCCCGTCGTATGCGTCAACCCAGCCATCTGCTTCGGAGCAGGCGACCTGCGCCTTGCCTCGACGCGTTTGGTGCGGAGCTTTCTCCTGGGGCGCATCCCCCTCTACACGGATGGCGCGATCTGCATCGTGGACGTCCGCGACGCGGCCGAGGGCCACCTGCTTGCCGACGAGCGCGGCAAGGTGGCCGAGCGCTACATCCTGGGTGGGCGGAACTTCACCTTCGACCGGCTGTTCGCGGACCTCGGGCGGCTGTCGGGCGTCGAGCCCCCCATCAAGGTCCCGGTCACGCTGGCCCGGCTGGTGGCCGGAACGCTCGGCTTGGGGACGGGCCCGCTCTCCCCCGACGAGGTTCAGGCCGCGGGGCACTGGTGGACCTATCGCTCGACCAAGGCCAAGCGCGAGCTCGGCTGGCGTCCCCGTCCGCACGAGGAGACAATCGAGTCAACGGTCGCCTGGCACCTCGATCGCGAACACGACCGCATCGCCCGCACCCGCCGCTCGCAGCAGCTGCAGTACCGCGTCGCGGGCGCGGCTATAGGGGCGGTGGAAGGCGCCGCCGGCCTCGCCGGCGAGCTCCTCGGCGCGGTGCCGCGCCCTGGCGCGGCCCGCGGCTAACCTGGGTTGGCGTGACCGTTCTCTACCGCTGCAAGGCCCCGACCGACGTCGTCTGCCGTTGTGGCAAGGTCGCCCGTAGGCTGCGCCGGATGGGCATCGAGTACGAGGAGGTGCGCGTGCCCTTCCTCAAGCGGGACAGGCCCGAGGTCGAGGAGCTAACAGGCCAGCGTTGGGTGCCGGTCCTGGTGCACGGCGACGTGGTCGTCCACGACTCCCACCGCATACTCCAGTACCTGGAATGGCTCGAGAGCGAAAAGGTCGCCTAGCGCGGGTAGGGCCGGCGGCTCGACGGGCCTGGCCGCTCATCCTGATGGCCTGGGAGCGCTGGCAGGCGCTGCCGCCCGAGCGGCGCGAGCAGTACCTCAGGCAAGCGCGCGGCTACGCGGACCGGGGCCGCAAGGCGATCGAGAAGAGGCGCCGCCGCGGGCGCTAGTCGAAGGCGATCGAGAAGAGTCGCCGACGCGCTAGTCGAGCCGATTTTCGATTCCGAGCGGGGCGCGCTGGGGCTGGGGCGCCTCGGGCTCGGGCTCGGCCCCTGGCTGCTCGACGCCGAGCTTCTCGGCCAGCTCGCCGGTCTCGTACATCTCCGTGACGATGTCGCAGCCGCCGACCAGCTCGCTGTTGATGAACAGCTGGGGGATCGTCGGCCATCCGGACAGGTTCGAGAGCTCCTCGCGGATGCGGGGGTCCGGAAGGATGTCGAGCGCCGCGTACTTGACGCCCAGCGCGTTGAGGCAGGCGCTGGTGCGGGCCGAGAACCCGCACGCCGGCTGATTCGGCGTGCCCTTCATGAACAGCATCACGCTGTTCTCCTCGATGGCGTTCTCGATGAAGTCGCGTATCTCGGCGTTGGTCATGTTGATCCTTCCTTCGCAGTCAGGATGACGGGGGCTCGGCCGAATGGCCGGCTCCCCGGCCGTCGGGGGGTGTGGCTGTCTTGATCGAGAGCGCGTGGATGGGCCCGCCCACCTCGTCGCCGAAGACGCCGTAGACGAGTTTGTGCTGTTCGATGCGTGAAAGGCCGTCGAAGCGGTCCGACACGACTTCGGCCCGGAAATGGTCCCCGCCGCCCGTGAGGTCCTCCACGGTGACCTCCGCCCCAGGCAGCGCCGACTCGATCCGCTTCTTGAGCTCCTTTGCGCTCGGCATCGGACCCTCACAATACCGACGCCGCCGCCTATACAATGGCTGCGATGGTCGTACTGACCGACATCGCCGCAGCGAAGGTGCGGGACTTCATCTCGCACCAGCAGACCGAGGGCGACGTGGGACTCCGCGTCGGCGTCCGCGGCGGCGGCTGCTCCGGTTTCCAGTACGCGCTCGCGCTCGACGAGCGCCGCGATGACGACCACGTCTTCGAGACCAGCGGCATCCGCGTGCTCGTCGATCCCGCCAGTCTGCGCTACGTCAGCGGGTCGACCGTCGACTACACCGAGAGCTTCATGGGCTCGGGCTTCGACGTCTCGAACCCCAACGTCGTCTCCTCGTGCGGCTGCGGGTCTTCGTTCCGCGTCGCCGAGGAAGAGCCCAGCTGCGGAGCAACGGTTTAGTCCGCAGGCCTCAGTCCTGAGTCCTCAGGAACTACTGGCCCGAGGCCCTGAGGACCGGGGACTGAGGACTCCTAACTAAGCCGGCGTGGCGTCCAGCGAGCGCCAGAGGTAGAGGCAGGCCAGGGAGCGCCAGGGGCGCCACGGCTCGGCGATCCGCTCGAGCTCGGCCGGACCCGGCAACTCGTCGAGGCCGTAGGCGGTCTGGACCGCACGGCGGATCCCGAGATCCCCGACCGGGAGGATGTCCGGCCGGCCCAGGTGGAAGATCAGGAACATGTCGACGCTCCAGGGGCCGAGCCCCTTGATGGCCGTGAGCTGGCCAGCGACCTCTTCGGCCGGAAGCTCGGCCAGATGCTCCAGGTCGAGCTCACCGTCCTCCACGTGTTCGGCCAGGTCGCGCAGGTAGCTCACCTTGGCTCGGGACAGACCGGCCTCGCGGAGCCGCTCGGGGTCGACCTCCAGGAGTTCGCGGGGCGTGGGTGCCCGGTGGTCGAACAGTCCGGTGAGCCGCTCGTAGATCGTGCGCGCCGCCTTGGTCGAGAGCTGCTGGCCCACGATCGACCGCAGCAGCGCCCCGTAGGCGTCGCCAGGAGGGCGGCCCCGGCGCGCCAAGACCCCGTCAGGGCGGCCGTACTCGTCGATCAGCCGAGCGATCACAGGGTCCGCGGCACGCAGGCCGTCGAGCGCGCGGGGCTCGGAGGCGAGCGGGTGGGTCCGGCTGCCGGCGCTGGGACGGGGCATGGCCTTGAGGCTACGCGGTCGCTTAGGCTTGCGCCGCATGCGGCTGGTGAGCTTCGACACCGGCGCGGGGTCACGGGCGGCGCTGCTCCGAGACGGGCGCGTGTACGACATCTGGGGCGAGGCCGCCTCGTACGTCAGGCACGACGACTGCACCGTCTACGCGCTCCTGCAGGGCGGCCTGGTCGACGAGATCGCGCCGGTCGAGGACGAAGGGGTGCCGGTGGAGGGCGTTCCGCTGCTTCCCCCGATCTCCCGCCCGAACAAGATCGTCTGCATCGGGCTCAACTACCGCTCGCATGCGGAGGAGCAGGGCGCAGAGCCCCCCGACACCCCGACGTTCTTCGCCAAGTACGGCAACGCCCTCGCCTCGCCAGGGGCCACGGTGGCGCTCCCAACCTGGTCGGAGAAGGTCGACTACGAGGCCGAGGTGGCGTTCGTTATCGGCTCGCGCTGCAAGGACGTGACGAAGGAGAAGGCGCTGGACCAGGTCGCGGGGTACATGCTCTTCAACGACCTCTCGGCACGGGACTACCAGTTCAAGACGCCGCAGTGGATGCCGGGCAAGGTCTTCGACGGCGCCGCGCCGTGCGGGCCATCGCTCGTCACGGCAGACGAGGCAGGCCCCCATGACGCACTCGAGATCGAGCTGCGCCTGAACGGCGAGCTGATGCAGAAGGCTTCGACCGCCGACCTCGTCCACTCCGTTCCGGCGCTCGTCTCCTACCTCTCCAAGCTGATGACGCTCGAGCCCGGGGACGTTGTCGCGACGGGCACCCCGGCGGGGGTCGG
>JBKPHP010000122.1:0-7969 GCA_046729895.1 Actinomycetota bacterium | reverse complement strand
GCAATCAGGCCGCGTGACGCTGCTTCACGCTTCGAGGAGGAGCTCGAGGCCGCGTTGCTTGAGCTGGGTGTCCTCGAAGCTGCGCTGCACCTGGTTGCTGCGCCTCGTGTAGCGGCGGCCGAAGTCCGCGTACTCGGCGATTGCGTTGGCCGCGCACCACTTGCTGCCGGGCGCGCCGCCGCGCGTGTCGCCGGCCGCACCCTGGCCACGGAAGATCGCGATGACCGCCTGCTTGGCGTCCTCGCGGTTGCGCGCCGCCCGGTCGCCGATGCCCTCGGGAGCGACAAAGAGCCGGTCGAGCACGCGCGTTTGTAGCGCCCGCTCGGAGATCTGCTCGAGCGCGAGCCGGTCACCGAGCCGCTTGAACTGTTCGGCGTAGTCGATCGTGATCTGCATCACCCGCCGCACCTCGTGCATGCGGGCGTGGAGGCCGCCCGTGTGGCGGAAGCGGAAGGTCCGCTGCGCGTCGGCGCCCTCGGCGCGCGAGAGCGCGTAGCCGAGCGTGTTGGCGCAGACGATCCGGACCGGGGTAACCGCCGCGGTGACGGCCATCGAGCCGTCGTGGGCGTTGGCGACGTACACGTAGGCGCCCGCCCGGTCGCCGCCGACCTCGACCCAGTCGGGCAGCCGCGCCAGCACCCACACCCGCCGTCCGCCGAAGACCGAGCCGGCGGTCTCGAAGTGGAGCTGCGAGCCGATCAGCTCGTCGAGGAAGCGGAACGCCTCGCGGTTGTCGAGCGGCTCGTAGTCGGCGCCGACGATGCCGACTCGAGGTCCGACCGCGGCCGGCTTCGGCCGGCGCAGGGCACGGGCACGTCTACGTCTGGAGAACGACCTCGTAGTCGTCGACGATCGCCTCCCGCACGAGGCCCGTGCGTGTCGACCGCCTGCTCCCTCGCCTCGCCCGCGAGCTTCTCGCTTTGCATCAACTCTGCAGCGGTAGCGGTGCTTTGAGCCGCAAGGAGAGCGTCATCTCCTGCGTGCGACCACCGACGCGGGCGGCGACTCCAAGCGCTAGCGGCTCCCGAGGTGCTTCGGTGGCAGGTTCACAGTGGCCGACTACCGGCGACGACGTGCCGTCTGGGGCTATTTCAGCGCGCGCAGGCGGGCGGTCACGGGAGCCAGCCCCGGGGCGACGAGACGCACGCGAAGCGGGCCGGGGCGGCGCACCCGCAGCCGGAGCGCGGCACGCCCGTCCGCGCCCGTGATGACCGTCCGCCCGCCGACCTTGATCCGTGCTCGCGGGAGCGGCCAGCGCTGGTGGCCGGACCTCCCGAGGGCCCGGAAGGAGATGGTGGTGCGCGTACCGGGATGCAGCCGCCGCGGCCGGATCCGGAGCGTCGCGCTCGGCCGCGGCGCCCGCCGCGTCGCGTATCTCTTCAGCGCCGGCTCGGAGGCCGTCAGCCCGGCCCGGCCGTAGTTGGCGCCGAAGTACGCGCCCCCGGCCGCCACCTGACTGGCGACCTCGTCCGCGTCGATGTAGCGGGCGTACAGCTTGGCACACGTCGCGCTCGGGATCCGCGACGCCCGTGCCGGTCCGGCGTGGCGGAGCGCGTCGAGGACGAGCGCGATTGCCACCGCGTCGAAGGTGATGTGGCCGTGGTCGACGTTACGGCCCGGGCAGATCGCCTGGACCCGAGTGTTGCTGTCGTCGCCCTCGCCCTTCAGGTTCGGCAACGGTGGCGGGAAGTTGACGTCCGTCGCAGAGGAGATGACCGAATAAGCGAGGCGGCCCGGCGTCTCGTCACCGCGGTTGAGCGCTGCGAGAAACCGCGAGCCGGGCAGCCCTTGGCGCGTCGCCGGCGGGCAGGGGACGTTGCAGAGTCCGGCGAGGACCCGGGAGGCGTGGTTGGCCGGCGCCAAGCCGATGACGTCCCCGACCAGCGAGCGGACGTCGGGCCACCACTTCAGCGCCCAGCGCGGAAGCATCCCGCCCAGGCTGACCCCGACCACACTCACCCGCCGGCCCGACCTCGCCGCCATCCTCCGGATCGCCGCGACGACATACTCGGCCTGGACCTGGACATCTCCAAATGCCGCGTCCGGCAGGGAAACGGCGCAGACCGCGAAGCGGTTGGCGCGAAGCAGCCGCTCGAAGCCGGCCAAGAACACGAACCTCGGGTCGCCGCCGCCGCCGGGCGCGAGCAGCACCGAGCGCCGGTTCCTCCTGACCCCTCGGGGGCAGCTCAACGCACCGGCGAGCGCCCGCGCCGACGTCGTCAAAGCCGGGCCGGGCGGCTTCGCGCGCCGCTGTCTGAGGGCGTAGCTCCTGACAGGGGGCTCGGCGGTCACCTTGGGCTGATAGGCAAGCGCGCGCGCCCTGGTGTTCGAGGTCCGCGCCGCCACCAACTGGTCGACGGTCGCGTCGTCCAGGCCGGGGGCAAAGCGGTGCTCGCACACGCCGTCCGGTAGACGCGCCGGGGTGGTCGAGCGGTGACTGCGCACGGCGTGGAGCAACGCCGCATACGCCACGGAGTCATAAACGGTCGCGCTGTGGCGCACCTCGCGGCCTGGGCAGATCCGCTGGATCGCTATGTTGGAGGCGCCATCGAGCGCTGCGGTCGGCGCCGGGCCATCCTGCGGTTGCACGAGTTCGTCGGTCAGCGACCTGACCGTAGTCCACCTCAAGCCTCCCGGCGTCTGATCTGGCTGGTGGTTGATCGCCGCGAGCAGATGAGAGCCCTGTGTTTGCTGGATGAAGGCCGGCGGGCAGCCGGTGGCGCAAAACGCATCGATGGTCGGCCGGGAGGCGCCCCAGGTGGTGCCGCGCTGCGGCCCTGAGACGATGACCGCATCGGCAACCTTGGTGCGTAGCGAGGGCCAGTAGGTAAGCGCCCACCGTGGCAGCAGTGCTCCTTGGCTGAGCCCGTAGATCGCGATCCGGCGGCCGGTGCGCTTGTAGACCGTGCGGATCGCGGCGACTACGTACTCCACGCTCACCTGCAGATCCGCGAGGGCGTAGTCGGGCAGCGTGACGTAGCAGCTGGCGAGGCCGGCGTTGCGGAGCGCAGCCTGCAGGTTCACCGCGCCCGCCCACGCCTCGTGGCCGGCTCCGCCGGTGCCATGAACGAGCAAGACGGGCTCGCGCTTGGTCTTGGCCAACCCGGCCGGACACGTCAGCGCAGCGTTCAGCTCCGCCCTCGGGGTGCGAAGCCTCGGCTCATGGCGAGCAGCCAGGGCGTCTTCAGAGCCCGCCAGGAAGGTCAAGGCGACGGCAGTCGAGGTGAGGAGCATTCTCAAGTTGAACGTTCGGGGTGGGGTCTCGGGCGTAACCCTCATCTGTTCGCTCCTCGATCGGGTCGCCGAATCGGCGCCGTTGGATGCCGCCACTCTCGCCCGGCCGGGGCGGGAAAACATCGGCCATACGGATGATTTCCCCTCCCGCGAGCGGGCTAGAGCGCGAGCCATGTGCTCAGCCGGTAGGGTCTCGCCGGGCTGCCTGGGCGGTCAGCTCGGTGCGGTTGTGGACGCCGAGCTTGGTGAAGATGTGGGCGAGGTGGGTCTTGACGGTCGCCAACGAGACGAACATCCGCTCGCCGATCTGGCGGTTGGTCAGCCCCTCGGCGACTAGCCCGGCGACCCTGGCCTCGGTCGGAGTGAGCGACTCCCAGCCCTTTGCGCGGCGGCGGCGCGTGCCGCGCGCCCGGGCCAGTGTGCGACGGGACAGCGTCCGAAGGGCTTCCATCGCGCTAATGCGCAAACCCCACCCCGCCGCGCGCGGCCGGCGACCTGCTGCGCGAAGCCGAGTCGCCGCGAGTCACGGCAGTCGGGGGCGCTCTGGCGCCGCCGCCCCTGCCCGAACGGCGACAGGGCCCGCGCGGTCGGCGGCGAGGGCCGTATCGGGCCGCGTGGCGTGGACGCTCAGGCGCTCAGCGGCTTCCGACCGCTCGAGCGCGTCGCTCGCGGCCAGGTAGCCGACCGTCAGGAAGTAGGCGCCGGTGACTAGGCCGCCGCCGGTCGTGCTAAGCGGGATGGTCGTCACCCAGGCAACGGGCAGGCCGACCGCAACGAGGGTGGGGACGCGGCCGGCGCGCTTCAGCGAGACCGCCAGGGCGATCGAGCCGAACAGCCAGGCGGCGTTCGTGATCGGGGCGATCACGTTGAACCAGACGCCGTCGTGGCCCATGGCCAGGGAGCTGATGCACGTCACGCCGAGCACGAATGTGCCCAGTCCCGCCGCGTAGGCCGCCTTCTCGGCCTTGCCGGGGCGGGCGTAGCGCGCCAGCACCACGAACGTCGGCGAGGCGAGCATCAGCGCGGCGAGGAAGAAGGCGAGGTTCAGGTGCCCCGCGAGGCCGACCACCTGCGAGCCCGTGTTCTGGGGGTCGACGAGCTGCACGACGCCAGCGGCGGCGAACAGGGCGCCGGCCGCCATGGCCAGCCTGCCCGCCAGCGGAGTGGAGATGTTCTTGATCTTCGACACTTTCGACTCCTTTCGCGAGGCCATGGTCCTCGGACTGTCTATTCGCTCGCCCGGCGATGACCTTCGCGGCATTCATCCTGGCTGCCGAAGCTCCGACGGTCCATACAGCGGTTGCGGGATCCTGCGGCTTCAGCCGAGCGCCCGTCCGTCGAGATGGGCGCGGGGGCGCGCCGAACGATCCGGAAGCTCGGAAAGCGCGAGCCGAGGATCGCCTGCCCGGGCCACCTCGGCTCGTTCACCGGGCGCCGACGTCGCGCCCCAGCTCGAGGCTGCCGCCGCCAGCTGACGCTCGCAACGAGCAACAGCTGCGCGCTGTACCCGCGCCGGCGGCTACCGCCATACTTCACGACGGAGAGCGAGCTGATGGGACTCCTCAGGAACAGAGACCGAGAAGCGCCCGCTGGGCGGCGCTACCGGATGCGACAGGATCTGCTCTCCGTCGGCGACGACTACTGGATCGAGGACGACGACGGCCAGCGCGCATTTCGCGTCGACGGCAAGGCGCTGCGTATCCGCAAGACGTTCGCGCTAGAGGACGCCGCCGGCAACGAACTCGCCAAGCTTCAGGAGCGCAAGCTGGCCGTGCGCGGCAAGATGGAGATCGAGCGCGACGGCCGCTCGGTCGCCACCGTCAAAAAGGCGCTCATCGGCATCCGCGATCGCTTCTCGATCGAGGTCGAACACGGCCCCGACCTGGACGCCAAGGGCAATCTCGTCGACCACGAGTACGAGATAACGCGCCATGGCGATACCGTCGCGAGCGTCTCAAAGCGCTGGTTCCGCGTACGGGACACATACGGTGTCGAGATTGCCGAGGGCGTCGATGTGGCGCTCGTGCTAGCGATCACCGTCTGCATCGACGCGATGAGCCATCCGCGCGACTGACCCTGACCGCGCAGCGGACTTCGAGCGATCGAGCTAGGAGGTCGATGGATCCTAGGCAGGTGTGTGGAAGCGGCCGCCGCAGAGTCCCCAGACGCCGCGCTCGGCGTCTCGGGCGCCAGCCTGGATTGCCCGGAACTGCCTATAGAGCCGGAACCGCTTGCGGAACACGTAGACCCTGGCCCAGCCGCGCTTGAGCTGGATGCCCGCAAGCGTGCGCCCGTCGCGGCGCTTCGCGTAGGCGAGCAGGCGGCCGTAGCGGTCGAACCGGCTCTGGGTTGGGTCGGTCTTGAGCGTGACCCTCGCCCCCCTGCCGCCGCGGGCGTCGGAGAGGCCATCGCCGTCCGTGTCCCTGGGTGACGTGAAGCCGACGTCGAGCATCGAGCTGGTCGCCTGCTTGCCGCCGCACTCGACCGGCGTCCCTGGCTTCCTGGTCTCGGGGGTGTCGATGCCGATCAGCCTCACCC
This sequence comes from Actinomycetota bacterium, assembly GCA_046729895.1. Taxonomy (GTDB): domain Bacteria; phylum Actinomycetota; class Thermoleophilia; order Solirubrobacterales; family Thermoleophilaceae; genus DASXBA01. The sequence continues at coordinate 2,197 of JBKPHP010000122.1, read as the reverse complement.
TGTAGGCGGAGCGGCGGGTTCGCTCCAAGGGCTTGACGCGGATCGTGTCGCCGTCGATCACCCTGGTGATCCGGGCCTTGATCGTCTGCGCGCGCTTGCGACGCCGGGGACGCGGCTGTGTAGTCCCACCGCCACCCCCGCCGGAGGCGGGACAGTAGGTGTGGTAGCCGAGGTCGCCGCATTCGTAGCTGCCAGTGTCCGAAGGGCATGAGTGCCAGCGGTGGCAGCCATTCCGGTGGGCACTGGCTGCTTTGGGCCAAGACGCAGCCACAGCAAAGCCGGCCGCGAGCATCGCAAGCAGAAGCGGTGCGGACCAGTACCTCACCCGAACCGCCCTTGCCGGGGCGTGGTCGTCGGCTTGCCTGTTAGGTCGTTCGCCAGTGGCCTCCACGGCATTCATCCTGGCTTCCGGGGGTCCGGCGGTCCATACAGCGGTTGCGGGGTTCCTGCGGGTTTCAGCCGATCGCGCGCCCGTCGCCGAGGACCTTGGCGACGAGATGCGCGCGCGAACGGGCGCCGGTCTTGGTCATGGCGTTGCTCACGTGTGTGCGGGCCGTGTTGTGGGCAATGTGCAGCTCGTCCGCGATCTCCGGATCGGTGCGCCCCTGCGCCACCAGCCGCACGACCTCGCGCTCGCGCTCGGATAGCTGGCCAGGCTCGGGCTCGGAGGGTATGGAGCGGCGAAAGCGCGCCCCCCAGCGAGAAGTGCTCAGCGCGACGAGCAGGACGAGGCGGCGGCCCGTCACGAGCTTCGTGTCGACGCCCCATTGGACCGCGACGCCGCTGCCATCGGCGGATAGGAGCTCGGTCTCACCCGTGAAGTGACCGACGGCCAGCCTTTCTGCCCACTCTCGCGGCGAAAGGGTCGGACCGCCGACGACGAAGCGGTAGCCGGGCTTGCCGATCAGGTCGTCGCGGGCATAGCCGACAAGCTTCAGAAAAGCGCCGTTCACCTCGACGACGAGGCGGCGATCGTCGAGCACAACCATGGGGTTACGCGACTGCTTGAACGCAGCCCAGAACAGCTCCGACCAGCCGTCCTGGCGCACCATGGCCCGCCAAGTATCTCCCGCGTCCCCTGGCTCCGCCAAATGGCCGAGCCCCAAGCTCAGCTGCCTCCGAGAAGATCGTCGGCTACCCAGCCGCTCTTTGATAACGACGAGCCAGCGCCGGAGTTCCCGAGGCGCCCGCTCGAGGCCAACAGCTTCGGCAAATCGCGAGGCAAGGCGCCAGCGGCCGAGCTTCCAAGCGAGCACGGGGGGACCGTCGCATCTGAGCTATCGCGCCCGGGATGCCTCTCCCCGCTGGTGGGATGTCCCGTCCCCGAAGGCTGACGCTCGCCATCACGGCACAAAAAAGACCGGTCGTCAGTTCTGGCAGGCGGGCACGGTCGACCTGGGTCGCCGCGCCCGCCCTCCCGCATCAACTTGCTCCCAGCGTTCTCATGCCTTGAGCAGGAGCTCGAATCCGCGCTGCTTCAGCTGGGTGTCCTCGAAGCTGCGCTGCACCTGGTTGCTGCGCCGCGTGTAGCGGCGGCCGTAGTCCGCGTACTCGGCGATTGCGTTGGCCGCGCACCACTTCGTGCCCGGCGCAGAGCCGCGCGTATCTCCGGCCGCGCCCTGCCCGTGGAAGATCGCCATGACCGCCTGCTTGGCCTCCTCGCGATTGCGAGCGGCCCGCTCGCCCGCCCCGTTCGGGGCGGTGAACAGCCGGTCGAGGACGCGTCCGCGCAGCGCCTGCTCCGAGATCGGCTCGAGCGCGAGCCGGTCGCCGAGCCGCTTGAACTGCTCGGCGTAGTCGATCGTGATCTGCATCACCCGCCGCGCCTCGTGCAGCCGGGTGTGGAGCCCGCCCGTGGCGGAAGCGGAACGTCCGCTGGGCATCGGCGCCCTCGGCGCGTGAGAGCGCGTAGCCGAGCGTGTTGGCGCAGACGATCCGCACCGGCGTGACGGCCGCTGTGACGGCCATGGAGCCGTCGTGGGCGTTGGCGACGTAGACGTAGGTGCCCGCCCGGTCGCCGCCGACATCGACCCACTCCGGCAGTCGCGCCAGCACCCAGACCCGCCGGCCGCCGAAGACCGAGCCGGCGGTCTCGAAATGGAGCTGCGAGCCGATCAGCTCGTCGAGGAAGCGGAACGCCTCGCGGTTGTCGAGCGGCTCGTAGTCGGCGCCGACGATGCCGACTCGAGGTCCGACC
>JBKPHP010000121.1:0-12154 GCA_046729895.1 Actinomycetota bacterium | reverse complement strand
GACCAGGCCGCCCCCGCCCAGGCCCGCGACCCCGCGAATGCGGGTGATCTCCAAAGCCTCATCGAAGCTGGGCGGCGGCAGGATGCCCGGCAGCCGGCGCGCCAGCATGGTCTTACCGGCTCCCGGCGGCCCGACCATCAGCATGTTGTGACCGCCCGCGGCCGCGATCTCGAGCGCCCGCTTGGCGTCCTCCTGGCCGCGCACGTCGGCAAGGTCGAGCCGCGCCGCCGCCGTGGGCGACCGCGGTCGCCGCGGGCTGGCCCGCGGGGGCGCCCGGTCCCCCCGGAGCAGCTCGGCCATGCCCCTCAAGTCCTCGATCGGCAGCACCTCCACCTCCTCCACGAGCGCGGCCTCGCCCGCGTCTGCGGGCGCTACCGCCAGCCGCGGGTAGCCGGCCTCTCGCGCTCCGAGCGCGACCGCGAGGGCTCCGCGACCGGGGCGGAGCGCGCCCGCGAGCGACAGCTCCCCGTACAGCGCGCAGTTCGCAAGCGGCTCCGGCGGGACCTGGCCGGTCGCGGCCAGCACTCCCACCGCGATGGCCAGGTCGAACCCGGGCCCCGCCTTGCGGACATGCGCCGGCGCCAGGTTCACCGTGAGTCGCTGCATCGGGAAGTCGAGCCCGGAGTTGAGCAACGCCGCACGCACGCGCTCGCGGGCCTCCCGGATGGCGCGATCCGGGAGTCCGACCAGAGTGAACGCCGGCAGCCCGCGCCGGACGTCGACCTCTACGGCTACCTCCCGGCTGTCGACGCCCTCGATGGTGAACGTGGCCACACTTGCGAGCACGCCAGGCACGCTACGGGCGGGCCCGTAACGAATGAAGACGCGTTCGTGACGGTTTCGTCACTTGCGTCGCACACCGGTGCGGCGTACCCGCTTAGCCTCGCTCCGCATGGCGGACGACCCCCGCAGGCGGGTCGGGGCACGCGGTGAGCGGCTGGCCGCCGACCACCTCGAGGCCCTCGGCTACCAGGTGATGGAGCGCAACTTCAGGACTCGCTTCGGCGAGCTGGATCTCGTGGCGCGGCGAGGCCGGTTCCTCGTCTTCTGCGAGGTGAAGACGAGGCTCGCGGCGGACCCGGCGGGGCCCTTCGGGCCGCTGAGCTCGGTTGGTCCGCGGAAGCGCGCTCAGCTGCGGCGCATCGCAGCGCAGTGGCTACACGAGCGAAGCGGTGGCCCAGGCACGGCCAGCACGCGCTTCGACGCCATCGGCATCACCCTCGACCGGGCGGGCCGGGTGCTCTCGCTCGAGCACGTCGAGGACGCCTTCTGATCGGTGCCCTAGCCCTCGAGCGCGAGCTGGTTGTAGGCGATCGACTGGAAGGAGAGGCGGTGGATGGGCGACACACCGTGCTGGCGGATGGCCGCCCGGTGCTCGGGCGTGGAGTAGCCGACGTTGGTGTCGAACTCCCAGTCCCGATGCCGCTCGGCTACCCGTCGCATGTAGCGGTCCCTGGTCACCTTGGCCAGCACCGAGGCGCCGGCGATCGCTGCGCTGCGACAGTCGCCGTCCACGACGGCCCGTTGCTCGAAGCCGAAGTCCTGCACCTTGAACCCGTCCACCAGGCAGAGGCACCCTTCGCAGGCCACGCTCGCGAGCGCCGAGCGGAGCGCCTCGAGGTTCGTCACGTGCAGTCCCCGGGCGTCGATGCCGCGCACGCAGCGGGTGACGATCGTGGACCGGGCGGCGGCGCGCAGCACCAGCGGGTAGAGCTCCTCGCGCGTCTCGGTGGTGTGCTGCTTGGAGTCGTTGAGGCGGGACAGGGCGCGCCGGTCGCTCAGGGTCAGCCGCTCGAGGTCGAAGAGGACGGCAGCGGCCACGAGCGGCCCGGCCAAGGAACCACGCCCCGCCTCGTCGGCCCCGGCGACGAAACGACAGCCCAGCTTGCGATCGAAGGCGAACAGCCGCCTGCCGGTTCGCTGGGATCCCGCCACTCTTGCGGCGATCATAGGACGGCACACGGCGGAAGCGCTAGAGGGGTCCGACGCGCCCCGGTGGCCAGTAGGTCACGAACGCCTTCCCGATCATCCACTTCTCGGGGATCGGCCCCCACTCGCGACTGTCCGCGCTCTCGCCCCGGTTGTCTCCCATCATGAAGAAGTAGCCCTTCGGAATCGTGATCTCGTGGGGCAGGTTGCAGATCCCGCAGCTCGAGTTGGGGCGGATGAAGGGCTCCCGCTGGCGCCGGCCGTTCAGGTACACGCGCCCGTCGATGACCTTGAGCCGGTCCCCGCCCACGGCGACCACGCGCTTGATGAAGTTGGTCGAGGACCGCTGCCGGGTCGGGGTCGGGCAGGGCGACTGGTTCGAGTGGCGCGCCCCGCAGACGTTGTCGTTGGCTCCCTTCGGCGGCTTGAAAACCATGATGTCGCCGCGGTCCGGGGTGCCGAGCCTCACTCCCACCCGGTTGACGAGCACGCGCTGGCCCACGTCGAGGGTCGGCTCCATGGACTCGCTGGGGATCCTGAAGGGCTTCACAAGGAAGGCCTGGATCCCGAGCGCGAGGCCGAGGGCCACGGCCACGATCGTGACCAGCTCGACGAGCGAGCCGCGGGCGCTTTGCTTACCGGTGCGAGCCACTGTGCGGCGAACGGGAACGCGCCCCCCCGACTAGGAGCGGGAATCGGGGTCGCCGGTGCCGGAGGACTCGTCCTCCGCGGTCTGCTCCTCGCCGCCGGGCGGCTCCGTGGCCGGCGGCTCCTGGGCGGCCGCCTCATCGGCGGCGGGCCCTTCCTCGGAGGACGCCTCCCCGTGAGCCGGATCGGCGGGCTGCTCCTCGCCGGCGGCCACCGCCTCCGCCTCCTCTTCCTCCGCCACCTCCCCGGCGAGCTCCTCCTCGCCCGGTCGGGCAGCCTCGTCCTCCGCCGGCATCGCCCCCGCCTCGAAGGCCTCCTCTTCCTCGCCGGCGACCCAGCGCCGCTCGCGGACCCGCGCCCCGCGGCCCACCCGCTCCCGCAAGTAGTAGAGCTTGGCGCGGCGAACGTCGCCGCGACTCACGATCTCGATCCGCTCGACCTTGGGGGAGTGCACCGGGAAGGTGCGCTCAACGCCCACCCCGAACGACTGCTTGCGCACGGTGAAGGTCTCCCGGGCGCCGCTGCCCTGCCGCTTCAGGACGATCCCCTCGAACACCTGGGTTCGGCGGCGCGTTCCTTCCACCACCTGGAAGTGAACACGCACGCGGTCCCCGGCCCTGAAGGCGGGCACACGGCGCAGCTGAGCACGCTCGAGGCTGTCGATCACGCCGGACATTGAGAAGATGGCGCCGCGCCCGGGGCGAAGGAAGGTGCGAGTCCCCGGGGCCCCGCGCGGCCGCGAATGGTAGCTCAGGCTCGCTCGCGGCTCTGCTGCAGGCGCCACTCGCGGATCTTCCCGTGGTCGCCCGAGAGCAGGACCTCGGGCACGCGGTGACCACGCCATTCCGGCGGGCGGGTGTAGTGGGGGTACTCCGGGGCTCCTTCGAGGGCATCGCTGAACGACTCCTCGAGCGCGCTCTCCTCATGGCCGAGCGCCCCAGGCAGCTTCCGGATGACGGCGTCGCAGACGACCATTGCCGCGAGCTCCCCTCCCGAGAGCACGTAGGGACCGATCGAGACGATGTCGCTCGCCAGGTGCTCGTGCACGCGCTCGTCGAAACCCTCGTAGCGGCCGCAGAGCAGGGTGAGCTCGGGCTCCCCGGCGAGCTCCGCTGCCAGCGCGTCGTCGAACGGGTGCCCGCCCGCAGCGAGGGCGATGACGCGGCGGCGCGCCGGCAGGTCGAGCGGGTCCACCCCGTAGCGGGCCCGGAGCGCGGCCTCCACGACGTCGACCCTGAGGACCATCCCGGCCCCGCCGCCGTAGGGGGTGTCGTCGACCTGGCCGGCTCCGAGCGGGGTGGTGGCGCGCAGGTCGACTGTCTCGAGCACGTGACCCTGCCCGAGGGCGTTGCGGACGTGCCGCTGACCGAGGAACCAGTCGAACCAGCTCGGAAAGAGCGTGAAGACGTCGATCTTCACAGCCCGAGGAAGTCCCTATCGACCTCGATGACCTCGCCGACGGAGCGGATCGCGTCAGACACGAACGGCACGAGGGTCCCGTCGTCGAGCTCGAGCAGGTCGCAGGAGCGCCCGTCCAGCACCCGCCGGACGATCCCCAGGCCAGCGACCTCCCGCCCCAGGAGGTGGGCGGCGAGCCACTCGTCGCGGGACAGCGTGGCCTCGACCATGAGCGGCTCGCCCGCCACGGCCGCGACGGTGTCCCTGGCCTCGATCCCCGAGAGCCGCACGAGCGGACGCCGGTCGGTGCCGGCCCGCCGCACCACGCGACATTGATTGCCTGCGACGGTCACGAGCGTGTCCGCGGGGAAGGGGTGCTCGGCGCCCTCGACGTAGAAGCTCCCATCCCGCCCGTGGGGCCGGCCCACGCGCCCGGCGCTGACCAGCGTCAATCCACCACGTCCACCAGCACGCGGCGGCCGTCGCGCGCCGAAGCCGCCTTCATCACGGTTCTGAGCGCCGCGACCGTGCGGCCTCCGCGCCCGATCACCTTGCCGGTGTCGTCCTCGGCCACGTGGAGCTCGAGCACGAGCGTGCCGTCCTCCTCCTCGAACGACTCGACCGAGACCTCGTCGGGCGCGTCGACCAATGAGCGCGCGAGGTACTCCAGCAGAGCTTCCACCGGGTCAGGCGGAGGCCGTGCGGCGCGCCTTCATCAGCTGCTTGACGGTGCCGGACGGCTGCGCCCCGCGGGCGAGCCAATGCTGGAGCCGCTCCTCGTCGATCACGATCGTCGAGGGCTCGGTCTGGGGGTTGTAGTGGCCTATCGAATCGCAGAACCGGCCGTCGCGCGGCGAGCGCTGATCGGCCACGACCACCCGCCAGATCGGGTTCTTCTTGCTGCCCACTCGTGTGAGGCGGACTCGTACGGACATAAGCGGCGAAAGAGGATAGCCCGTGCGGGCACCCGGCCGGCACCACGATGCCCTCGGCGCCTCCGATGGCCTGTCAGCGGCCGCCCACCAGCTGCTGCAGCGACGGCATCTTTCCCTGCGAGAGCTGGCGCATGACCTTCTTCATCTGGGCGAACTGCTTCACGAGCTGGCCCACCGCCTGCACATTGGTGCCGGACCCCCGCGCGATCCGTCGCCTGCGCGAGCCGTCGATGATCCTGGGATCGCGGCGCTCCTGCGGCGTCATGGACAGGATCATCGCCTCCAGGCGATCGAGCTCCCGGTCGTCCACCTGGAGGGCGCCCAGCTCCTTCCCTACTCCGGGCATCATCTTGAGCAGGCCACTGAGCGGGCCCATCCTGCGGACCTGCTTCAGCTGCTCGAGGAAGTCGTCGAGCGTGAACTCCTGCTTGCGGATCTTGCGCTCGAGCTCCTGCGCCTGGCGCTCGTCGATCTGCCGCTCGGCCTTCTCCACCAGCGTCATCACGTCGCCCATGCCGAGGATCCGCTGGGCCATCCGGTCGGGGTGGAAGCGCTCGAAGTCGGCGAGCTTCTCGCCCGTCGAGGCGTAGAGGATCGGCTTGCCCGTGACCGCCTTCACCGACAGCGCGGCGCCGCCGCGAGCGTCCCCGTCGAGCTTGGTCATCACGACGCCGTCGAAGTTGGCCGTCTCGGCGAACTGCTCGGCCACGTTCACGGCGTCCTGGCCTGTCATCGCGTCGACCACCAGCAGCACGTCGTGCGGCCGCGTCCGTTTCTTGACCTGGGCGAGCTCCTTCATGAGCTCCTCGTCGATGTGCAGGCGGCCACTCGTGTCGATGACCAGCGCATCGCGACGGTCCTGCTTCGCCTGGTCAAGCGCCCACTCGGCGATGTCGACCGGGTCGCGGGCCGTGCCCTGCTCGTAGACGGTGGCGCCCGCCTGCGAGCCCAGCTTCACGAGCTGGTCCACCGCCGCCGGCCGGTAGACGTCGCAGGCCGCGAGAGCCACGTCCATGCCTTGCTCCTCACGCAGGTGACGGGCGAGCTTCGCGCAGGCGGTGGTCTTGCCCGATCCCTGGAGGCCGGCCATGAGGATCACGGTGGGGCCCTGCTTGGCAACCGCCAGGTCGCGGCCCGCTCCGCCCATCAGGGCGGTCAGCTCCTCGGAGACGATCTTCACGACTTGCTGCCCCGGGTTCAGCGATGAGAGCACTTCCTGCCCGGTGGCCCGCTCCTTGACGGCGTCCGTGAACTCCTTTACGACCCTGAAGTTGACGTCGGCCTCGAGCAGGGCCAGCCGCACCTGGCGCATGGCCTTCGAGACGTCGTCCTCGCTCACCTTGCCGCGCGAGCGGACATCGCCCAAGGCGGCCTGGAGGCGGTCTGAGAGGGTGTCGAACACGCAACCCAGCGTACCCTGCGTCCATCGACAAGCGCCGCGTGTCCACCTTCCTGAGCGCCAGGCTGTTCAACCCGATCGTGAAGACAGCGGCGAATGCGGGTGTCCCGCTACCGGGCGTCGTGATCCTCGAGACGACCGGTCGCAAGAGCGGCCGGCCACGGCGCAACCCGGTGGGTAAGGCGATCGTGGGCGACACGCTCTGGATCGTCGCCGAGCACGGGCGACGTGCGGGTTACGTTCACAACATCTCTGCGAATCCCCGGGTGCGGGTGAAGATCGGCCGCCGCTGGCGCGGCGGTACGGCGCGGGCCTTGCCCGACGACGACCCGCTGGAGCGCCAGCGCCGCATGCCGAACAAGCTGGGCTCGGCCAGCGTGCGGCTGATGGGCAGCGACCTGCTAACGGTGCGGGTCGACCTGGATCCCGGTTGAGACGAACGTCCATCCCACCCTGCTGTCAGGGGCCGAAGGGACGTTCATCGAGCCGGCGGAGGCGAAGCCGGGGGCGGCGGCGCCGGCGGCCCGTCGGCCTTGGGCAGCACCGAGCCGATGCTCCCGAGCGCCTGGGTGAACTCGCTGGGGATGATCCAGACCTTGTTCGACTCGCCCTGGGCGATCTGCGGCAGCATCTGCAGGTACTGGTAGGCGAGCAGCTTTGGATCGGCGTCGCCGCGATGGATCGCATCGAAGACCTGCTCGATCGCCTTCGACTGACCCTCCGCCTCGAGGATCTGTGACTGCTTGCGCCCCTCGGCCCGGAGGATCGACGACTGCTTCTCGCCCTCGGCGGTGAGCACCTGCGACTGCTTGACGCCCTCCGCGGTCAGGATCGCCGCGCGGCGGTCGCGCTCCGCGCGCATCTGCTTCTCCATCGCCTCCTGGATCGTGCCGGGCGGGTCGATGGCCTTGAGCTCCACGCGGTTGACCCGGATTCCCCACTTGCCCGTGGCCTCGTCGAGCACGGTGCGCAGCTCGGCGTTGATGTTGTCGCGCGAGGTGAGCGTGTCCTCCAGCGTCATGCCGCCGATCACGTTGCGGAGCGTGGTGACGGTGAGCTGCTCGATCCCGATGATGTAGTTGGCGATCTCGTACGTCGCGGCCTTCGGGTCTGTCACCTGGTAGTAGATGACCGAGTCGATGTTCACGGTCAGGTTGTCCTCGGTGATCACCGGCTGGGGCGGGAAGGAGACCACCTGCTCGCGAAGGTCGAGCAGGGGCTTTACCCGATCGACATAGGGAACGATCAATGCGAGCCCCGCGTCCAGAGTGCGGTGATAGCGGCCGAGGCGCTCCACGATGCCCGCCTTGGCCTGAGGAACGATCCGGATGGCCTGGGCGAGCGTGATGAGCACGACGGCCGCGACGACGATTAGCACGATCAGGGTGGCCAAGAGCCCAACCTCCTATCTGCGAAGCAGCCGGCTCGGCCGGCTGCGCACGATTTCATTATTCCGAGACGAGCGCCGTGGCGCCGTCGATCTTCATCACCTGGGCGCGGTCGCCCGGCTCCAGCACCTCATCCTCGTCGAACGCCCGCGCCGTCCACACCTCGCCGCCGATCTTGACCTTTCCGGCGTCCGCGTCCACGCGCTCGAGCACGATCGCCCTGGAGCCCACGAGCGCGGCGGTGCCCGTGCGGAGGCGGCCCGGCGTCCGCATGTGGCGCCGGGCGATGGGGCGCAGGATGCCCAGCGAGGCGATGGCGACCACGATGAAGACGATCCACTGCGCGGCCAGCCCGGCGCCGGCCAGCGCCACGATCGCCGCCAGCACCGCAGCCACCGCGATCGGTCCCAGGAAGAAGCCCAGCGTGACGATCTCGCCCACGGCCAGCGCGCCTGCGGCGACCATCCACCAGACCCAGTCCTCCACGAGCCGATCCTACGTTAGGGCCTGCTCCACGTCCGCGATCAGGTCCTCGGTGTCCTCGCAGCCGGCGCTCACGCGGATGAAGCCCTCCGCCACCTCGTCCCCACCCCAGCGGCCGCGCCGCTCGGCGGTGGTGAGCACCCCGCCGAAGCTCGTGGCGTCGGTGATCAGGCGAGCGGCGTCGAGGAACCCCTCGGCGCGCTCGCGGCTCCCCAGCTCGAAGCAGAGCAGAGTCCCGAAGCGTCGCATCTGGAGCTTGGCGAGCCGGTGCGCAGGGTCGCTCTCGAGCCCCGGGTATCGCAATGCGGAGATGCCTGCGCGGCCCTGGAGCAGCCGCGCCAGCGCCAGAGCGTTCGCCTCGCCGCGCTCGAGGCGAAGGTCGAGCGTAGCCAGCGAGCGGTGGGCGAGCCATGTCTCGAGGGGGCCGGCTATCGCCCCCGTCTCCGTGCGCCAGGAGCGCAGCCCCGCGACGCGCTCCGGATCCCGCGCGGCAACGTATCCGAGCAGTAGATCGGCGTGGCCGGAAAGGTGCTTGGTGGCGCTCGTGACCGAAAGGTCCGCGCCAAGGGCGAGCGGCTGTTGGCCGAGCGGCGTGGCAAAGGTGTTGTCGACCGCCACCACGGCGCCGCGCTCGTGGGAGGCACCGGCAAGCGCCGCCACGTCGCACAGCTCGAGGCCCGGGTTCGAGGGAGTCTCCAGCCACAGGAGGTCGATTCGCTCCGGCAGCGCATCGGGGGTGAGCTCCGGCGTCGCCAGCTGGGTGACCTCCACGCCCAGCTCGGCGATGTGGCCGCCCGCCAGGCCCCTCACGTGCATGTAGCAGTCCGATGGCAACGTCAGGGCGTCGCCGGGGCGAAGCGTGCTGAGCAGCACGGCGCTGGCCGCGGCCGTCCCCGAGGCGAACAGGACCGCGTCGCCGCCCTCGAGCTCCGAGAGCGCCTGCTCGTACGCCGACCAGGTCGGATTGTCGTAGCGGCCGTAGGTGTATTCGACGCCCGCGGGGTCGCCGCGCAGGTGGTAGGGGGCGGCGAGGGTCGGCGCCGGCAGGAAAGGCCTGCCCTGCCGCGCCTCGGGGAGCCCGGCGCGCACCACGCGCGTGCCCTGCTTCATTCGAGGATCGCCCGGGCGAAGTCGTCCGGGTCGAACGGCCGCAGGTCCTCGAGCGCTTCGCCCGTTCCGATCAGCTTGACCGGCACCCCCAGCTCCTCGGCGATCGCCAGCGCGATCCCTCCCTTGGCGGTGCCGTCGAGCTTCGTGAGCGCTATTCCGGTGACGTCGACAGCCTCGCGGAAGAGCAGCGCTTGGCGGAGACCGTTCTGGCCGGTGGTGGCGTCGATCGTGAGGAGCGTCTCCTGCGGCGCCCCGGGCTCCTGGCCCGCGACCACGTTGCGAACCTTGCGGAGCTCCTCCATCAAGTGCTGCTGCGTGTGGAGCCGGCCCGCGGTGTCGCAGATCACCGCGTCCTGACCGCGCGCCTTGGCCGCCGCGATGGCGTCATAGGCGACGGCCCCCGGGTCCGAGCCGGGCTCGCCGCGTACCAGCTCACAGCCGGCACGCTCCGCCCACGCCTCGAGCTGCTCCGCGGCGGCTGCCCGGAAGGTGTCGGCGGCTGCCAGCAACACCGACAGCCCGAGCTCCTGCTGGAGGTGCCAGGCGATCTTGCCGATGGTCGTGGTCTTGCCGCTGCCGTTGACGCCCACGACCAGGATCACTGCGGGCCTTCGGCTCAGGTCGATCGTGTCGCCGTCCACCCTCGAGGTATCCGCCAGCAGCTCGCGCAGCCTCCGGGTCAGGTCCTCGCCGCCCGACAGCTCCCCTGCGCTCGCCTCGCTCTCCAGCCGCTCCACGATCTTGGCCGTGGTGGGCGCTCCGACGTCCGCGTAGATCAGGGTCTCCTCGAGGCGCTCGAACGCCTCGTCGTCGAGCGTCTCGAACACCGTGGCCTGAAGCTCGGCGCCGAGCGCCCGGCGCGTCCTCCCCATGTTGTCGCGCAGGCGGCGGAAGAACCCGCCTCGCCCGCCCTCACGGTCGTCCGCGGCCGGCTCCTCCGAGGTAGCCGGCTCGCCGGTGACGAAGAGCTCCCGCCAGGTGCGCGCCATGGCGCGCGCAGCTTACGAAACGCAAGCGGCCGTCCCGAGGGACGGCCGCTTGCCTGTAAGCGAGCCGTGTAACTGCTAGTCGGCGTCCTTGATCACGACCTTGCGGATATTCACGTCTCCGTAGCGGGCCGCCAGGCTCATGCCGGGAGCGCACTTCTTCTTCGTATACGTGATCTTGCCGATGATCTTGACCTTGTCACCCGCGGCGGGATCCTCCCCCGCCTCGAACTCGACCAGCTTGTACTTGAAGCTGTCGCCGGTGACGCTGAACGAGGCGCCCTTCGCCTGCACGCCCCGCTTCGACGCGTTCTGGTCGGCGAGCTCGCCGGAGTTGCGCGCGTGACGGTTGGCACTCGTCACCGTGATGGAGATGCTGTTCGCCGTCTTCGTGGCGCTCTGCGTGAAGTCGTCGACGAACGTCCCCCGTACCGTGAAGCCTCGCTTCACTGTGCACTTGCCGTGCCCGTTGCTCTTTGCGTGGGCCCTGCCCTTGCCGTGGCCGGGTCCTGCCTGTGACACAGCCGGCAGCGCGGCAAGCGCCAGGACCGCCAGCAGCAGTCCCATCGGTCGAAGCTTGCTAATCACGGAGATATTGCCTCCCTGGGGTTAGTTTCTCACGTTGCATAACTCCTGCGGCGTCGAAAGGTTGCGAGGTTTGGCGCTCAGGCGGCGGCTTCGTCGGCCGCCGGCCGGCCCACCAGCTTGCGCGACACGACCCGTGACACGCCGTCGGCGCCCATGCTGACTCCGTACAGCGTGTCGGCCGCATCCATCGTGCGCTTCTGGTGGGTGACCACGATGAACTGCGCCCTATCCGAGTAGCGGCGGACGAGCTCGAGGAAGCGGTCGATGTTGACGTCGTCGAGCGCCGCCTCGACCTCGTCGAGGATGTAGAAGGGGCACGGCCGGGCCAAAAAGACGGCGAACATGAAGGCCAGCGCCACGAGCGACTTCTCGCCGCCGGACAAGAGCGACAGGCGCTTGGTGGCCTTGCCGGCGGGGGTCACCTCCACCTCGACGCCGGCCTCGAGCTGGTCGCTGGGGGGTGGACCGGAGGCGTCCTCCAGCTCGGCGGGGACGGCCTCCCCGTCGAGCGCCTCTTCACCGCCCACGACGGGCCGCGGACCCGTCTCGGCCCGCACCAGCCGCAGCGAGCCGCGGCCGCGAAGGTGTGCTCGAAGCTCTGGCGGATCTGCCGGTCGGCCTCGCGGATGAGTCCCTCCAGCTCGGCGAGGGCGGCCTCGAGGTCCTGGCGCTGGGACTCGAGCTCCTCCACGTGCGCGACGGCCTCCTCGTACTCCTTCGCTGCGAGGGGGTTGACCGGCCCTAGCTGCTCGCGGCGGCGAGCCAGCCGCTCGAGGCGGCTGTGAAGCGCCTCCCGCTCCTCCTCGCCCAGCGCCTCCTCGTCGAGGGGCTCGGGATCGAGCCCCAGCCGCTCGGCGATCCCGCTCAGCTCCCGCTCGGAGTCCGCGGCCGAGTCGCGCACCTGCTGCGCGGCGACCTCGGCGGCGGTCACCCTCTCGCTCGCCTTGCGGAGGCGGTCTTGCAGCCCGGCCTCCTCGTGGGCGCATGCGCGCAGCTCGGCGGCCGTCTCTTCTCCGGCCGTGGCCCCCGCCTTCAGCTCAGCATCGAGTGCATCGTGGCGGGCGCTCACGGACTGGCGCGCCGTCTCCAGCGTGACCGCCGCGCGCTCGGCGGTCAGCTTCAGTCCTTCGTCTGCCGTCAGTCCGGCCCGAAGGGCCTCGAGCGCGTGCTGCCTCTCGCGGAGCTCTCGCTGAGCGCGCTCGGCGAGCCGGCGCTCGGCGCGCACGTCAGCCCGCAGCTCGGCGCGCCGAACGGCCTCGGGACCCTCCTCGGGTGCCTGGCGCCTGCGTT
>JBKPHP010000120.1:0-5264 GCA_046729895.1 Actinomycetota bacterium | reverse complement strand
CGGCGCGCGAACTCCACGCCGAGCTCCCGCGACAGGGCGGCCACTCCGCCCTTCGAGGCCGTGTAGGAGATCTGCGAGGTGGCAGCGCCCGCCAGGGCCACGAAGGAAGCGACGTTGATGACCGAGCCTCGGCCGCGCTCGACGAGGTAGGGGATGCCGTGCTTGCAGCAAAGGAACACCGATTTGAGGTTCACGTCCTGGACCCGCTGCCAGGCGTCGAGCGAGGTCTCGAGCACCGAGATGTCGTCCGGCGGCGAGATGCCGGCGTTGTTGAACAGCACATGGATGCCCTCGTTTCCCTCGCGCACGCGCACGTAGATGTCCCGCACCTGGTCCTCGTCGGTCACATCGGCCTCGATCGCCACGTGCTGGGCGGGCTTGAGGTCGACCCCCACCACGGTCGCCCCTTCCGCGGCGAACAGCTCGCAAGCCGAGGCGCCGATGCCGCCGGCGGCGCCGGTGATCACGCAGACCTTTCCGTCGAGCCGGCCCACTACTCGGTCGCGTAGTAGACGTTCTTGAGCTCGGTGTAGTGCTCGAGGGCGTGCGGGCCGAGCTCGCGGCCGACCCCGGACTGCTTGAAGCCGCCGAACGGCGTGGCCACGCGCACCGAGGTGTTTGAGTTGATCGAGATCACGCCGGTCTCGATCGCACGCGCCACCCGCAGCGCCTTTCCGCCGTCGCGTGTCCAGATGGAGCCGGAGAGGCCATAGATGGTGTCGTTGGCCAGCCGCACCGCCTCCTCCTCGTCGCGAAAGGGAATCACGCACGCGACGGGACCGAAGATCTCCTCGCGCGCCGCGCGGTCGTCGTTCGCTACCGGGCAGAGCACCGTCGGCGGGAACCAGAAACCCGCCCCCTCCGGAGCGGAGCCGCGGATGGCCACCGGCGCCTCGCCGTTCAGGTAGGAAGCCACCTTGCTGCGCTGGTCCGCCGAGATCAGCGGGCCCATCTGGGTGTCCTCGTCCAGGGGATCGCCTACCTTCAGACCCTCCACGGCCTCCTCCAGCGCGTCCATGAAGCGGTCGAGAGCCGAGCGCTCCACGAGGATCCGGGAGCGCGCGCAGCAGTCCTGGCCGGCGTTGCCGAACACTGCGATCGGCGCTGCTGCGGCGGCACGCTCGAGGTCGGCGTCGGCGAAGATCACGTTGGCCGACTTGCCGCCCAGCTCGAGCGTGCCCCGCTTGATCGACCCGGCGGCCGACTCGGCGATCCGCCGGCCCACCTCGGTCGAGCCGGTGAAGGCGATCTTGGCCACGTCCGGGTGCTCCACGAGCCGCTGCCCGCATACCGATCCCGGCCCGGGCACCACGTTCACCACCCCCTTCGGGATACCCGCCTCGAGGGCGATCCGCTCGAGCTCCACCGCCGTGAGCGGCGTCAGCTCGGCCGGCTTGAGCACCAGCGTGTTGCCGGCGGCGAGAGCGGGCGCGACCTTCCAGGAGGCGATCACTAGCGGGAAGTTCCACGGAACGATTAGCCCCACCACGCCCAGCGGCTCTCGGAAGGTCATGTCCACGCCGCCGGGCACGGGGATCGTGTCCCCGAGCAAGCGCTCCGGAGCGCCCGCGTAGTAGCGGAAGGTCTCGACCACCATCTCCATCTCGGCGCGGGCATCCGAGATCGGCTTGCCGGCGTTGCGGGCCTCGATCCGGGCGAGCTCTCCGAGGCCACTCTCGAGCGCATCGGCCAGGCGATGGAGGAGGGTGGCCCGGTCGCTCGGGACCACGGCCCGCCACTTCGGGAAGGCCGCCTTCGCCCGAGCCACGGCGGCGTCGGTCTCCTCGACGTCCGCCTTCGGGAGTTCGGCCATGACCTCGGCGGTGGCGGGCTCGACCACCTGAATCACGAAGCCACCTCCTTAACGCGGGCCCCTTCAACCAGAGCTCCGACGACGCGGTCGCGCTCGTCCTCCTCCGGATGCCAGAGCACGCCGAGCACGAAGCCGCCCTCCGGCAGTTCGATCGCCTCTATGAGCCCATCCGGCAGCGACCACCCGCTCGCAACGAGCCCTTCGCCGAGCTCCGCGAGGCCTTGGTGATGATGGGACCTCACCGCGGTCGTCTCGGCGCCGACCGCCCGCGCCGCGAGGGAGCCCGGCTCCAGCCGCACCTCGTGGTCGCAGAAGGCACCGGGGCTGTGGCGGTGCAGGTCGAGGCGCTCGAGGTGCTGGTCGAGGGTCCCGCCCAGCGCCACGTTCAGGAGCTCCATGCCGCGGCAGATTCCGAGCAGATGGAGGCCACGCTCCAGGGCCCGGTGAGCGAGGGCGAGCTCGAAGCGGTCCCGCTCGGCACGGGTGCGGCGCGTCTCGGGGTGTGGACGGGCCCCGTAGGTGGAGGGGTCGATGTCGCTCCCGCCGGCCAGGAGCAGGCCGTCGACAAGGTCGAGGACTCGGTCGGGCGACTGAGCCACGGCGTCGTCGGGCGGCAGGATCACGGCCTGGGCGCCGGCGGTCGCCACCGCACGCGTGTAGGAGCGCGGGGTCACGTTGGTTTCGCACTCCCACGAGCCCCAGGCAGCGCGCTCGACCCCGGCACAGATCCCGATCACCGGGCTGCTCACAACATCACCGGAGTGGCGCAACGTCAGCCGCGCTCGAACATCCGGCGCCGCTCGTAGTCGGTGACCACCTCGTCGAACAGGCGCTGCTCGGTGCGTCCGTAGTTGAGGTAGTGCTTCCAGACCGCCTCGCCGAAGGTCCGCTTGGCGAAGTCGCTCGACTCCCAGAGGTCGACCGCCTCGCGGAGGGTGGATGGGAAGGGCTCGGCTTCGCCCTCCTCGTAGGCGTTGCCTACGAGCTCCGGCCCGGGATCGGTGCGGTTCTCGATCCCGTCGAGCCCAGCAGCGAGTAGCGCCGCGTAGCCGAGGTACGGGTTGGCGTCGGCGCCGGGAATCCGGCATTCGACCCGGCGGGACTGGCCGTGGCCGACGATGCGGAAGCCGCAGGTGCGGTTGTCGCGGCCCCAGGAGATGGAGGTCGGCGCCCAGCTCTCGGTCGCGAAGCGCTTGTAGGAGTTGATCGCCGGTGCGACGAACAGCGCCAGCTCGCGGATCCGGGCCCGCTGCCCGCCCAGATAGTTGCGGAAGACGTCGGTCTCCTCGTGGCCGTCGACGAAGGCGCTCTTGTCACCCTGGAACAGGCTGGAGTGGATGTGGCACGAGCTGCCGATGTCCTTCTCCGACGGCTTCGCCATGAAGGTCGCCGAGATCCCGTTCAGGAAGGCGATCTCCTTGACCCCGTTCTTGTAGATCGTGTGCCGGTCCGCGGAGGTGACGGCGTCGGCGTAGCGCGTATTGACTTCGTGCTGGCCGTACCAGGCCTCCCCTTTTGAGAACTCGACGGGGATCCCGGCCTCGTGCATGCCGCGGCGAATCGGCCCGAGGTATTGCTCGTCCATTGTCGTGGCGAGGATGTGGTAGTCGAGTATGTAGGGAATCGTCGGCGTGAGGCCCTGGTAGTCCTTCTCGTGCGCCTCGGAGTAGCTCTCCTTGTAGAGGTAGAACTCGAGCTCGGAAGCGCAGTACGGGACATAGCCCATCTCCTGCGCCCGCTGGTACTGCGCGATCAGTACCTGCCGCGGCGAGGCCACGACCGGCGAGCCGTCGTGGTTCGCCACGTCGCAGAGCACCATGGCGGTACGGTCGAGCCACGGGATCCGGCGCAGCGTTCCCATGTCGGGAAGGATCGCGAAGTCGCCGTAGCCCTTCTCCCAGTTGGCCATCTCGTAGCCCGGAACGGGATCCATCTCCATGTCGAGGGCGAGCAGGTAGTTGCAGCCCTCGATCCCGTGCTGGGTCACGTCGTCGAGGAAGTATTCGACGTGGATCCGCTTGCCGAACAACCGGCCCTGCATGTCGGTGAAGGCGGCGACGACCGTGTCGATCGTCCCCTCCTTGGCCTCCTTGCGGAGCTCGTCCAGCGACAGCATTCCGCCGGTGCCGCCTGGTCCGCCCGGCCGGCCGTCTGTTTGTCTGGTTGCCTCGAGAGTCATGGCGTGGCCCCTTGTCGGTTGTGCCGTATCGAAGTCAGAGCGTCGAGAGTCATGGTTTCCCTTATGGTCCGGAGGGCGGGCCTTTGCAGGGCGAGCCTAACACCCAGGTGGCAGTCATCGGAGGGGGCGTCGTGGGCGCCGCCACAAGTCTTGCGCTCGCCCGCCGCGGCGTCGCGGTGACGCTCCTAGAGGCGGAGGATCGCCTGGCGCTCGGAGCGAGCGGCACGAACTCCGGGATCCTCCACACCGGGTTCGATTCGCCCCCGAACGAGCTGGAGACGCGGCTGATCCTGCGCTCCGCCGAGCTCCGCGACCCCGTGGTCCAGGGACTGGGCGTTCCGGTGCTGCGGTGCGGTGCACTGCTCCGCGCTCGCGGCGACGACGACCGGCGCACCCTGGAGAGGCTCGCCCGAGGCGCGCGGCGCAACGGGGTGCCCGCCGAGCTTGACGACGGCGGCGCTCTGCGAGTGCCCGGCGAGGCCGTGACCGATCCCGTGGCGTACTCGACTGCCATGGCCGCTTCGGCCGCCGCGCAAGGCGCGGAGGTCGTGACCCGCGCGCGCGTCGACGCAATCGGGCGGAACGAGGGAGCGCTGTCGCTCGGGCTCGCCTCGGGCCAGGGCGTGCGCTGCGACGTGGCGGTCAACTGCGCCGGCCTCTACTCGGACGACGTCGCGCGGCTGGCCGGCGACGACAGCTTCCAGATCTATCCCCGCAAGGGAGAGTTCTTCGTCTTCGAGCCGCCGGACCACAAGCCCCTCGACCGGATCCTCCTCCCAGTGCCGACCAAGCGAACCAAGGGGGTGCTGGTCTTCCCCACGCTGGACGGCAAGGTGGTCGCGGGCCCGACGGCGCACGACCAGGACGACAAGGAGGATTGGTCGGTGCGGGACGAGGCGTGGTCCGAGGTGATGCCCAAGGCCATGGCCATGCTGCCCGCCCTGGAGGGCGCGGAGCCCGTCGCCGCCTACGCAGGCCTGCGCCCCGCCGGGCGTCAAGGAGTGAACTATGCGATCGGCGCTTCCCCCGTCTGCCCGGCGCTGATCAACGTGGCCGCGATCCGCTCGACGGGACTGAGCGCCTCGCTGGGCGTCGCAGAGCACGTGGTCGGACTCGTGAAGGAGCAGGGCGTCACCCTCGGCGAGGAACGGCCAGTGCGCTTCGCGCGAGCTCCCGAGGCGCTTCGGCCCTGGTGGCGCCGCACGGCCGAGTACAGGGCGGCCACGGCGTGAGCGAGCGCCTGGTCCTCGGCGTCGACGAGGGCACGACCGC
>JBKPHP010000119.1:0-13791 GCA_046729895.1 Actinomycetota bacterium | reverse complement strand
CGCTCGATCGCCACAGGCCCGCACGGCCGCCAGGTAACGCGCCTCGAGGCTCGGGGCGCGGTGTCCCACGCGATAGACGCCGCGGAACTCGGGGATCAGCGCTCCGGTGCGCAGCCTGTACCTGATCTCATCGACGCTGATGCCCGCACGCAGCAACTGCGCGCGCGAGACAACCCAATGGGCCGCTCCGGCGATCCGGGCCATTTCCCGCTCTACCGTGCTGCCTTTTAGGGCCATAGGCCCCTCTAAGCAGGACGCTTCCGGGATTTCGCCCCCCCTGTGGTCCACTCGGGGGAGCGGAGAGGGTGGGATTCGAACCCACGAGGCAGTGTTAACCGCCCACGCGATTTCCAGTCGCGCACCTTAAGCCGCTCGGTCACCTCTCCGGGGCCGGTTCAAGGCTAGCCCCTCTAGAGACCCAGCTCTCGTACGCCGCGCTCCTTCCAGCCCAGGTGGTGGGCGAGCTCGTGGCGGAGGGTGCGCTCGACCTGAGCCCGCAGCAGGTCGGGGTCGTGCCCGAAGTCCCGCTCCAGGGTGTCCTGGTAGATGACGATCCGGTCCGGATAGTTGTCACGGACCACGGTGTCGCCCCAGTAATGGCCGTAGGCGCGGTACTCCTCGCCGCGCGTCGAGACAACCACCGGGGTTCGCTCGAGAAGCTGCTGGAACTCCCGGGGCAGCGCGTCGATGGCGTCGGAGACGAGTACGTCGAAGTCGCTGGGCGCCTGCGGCTCGCCCTCCTGGGCGAGCCTCTCGCTGCGCTCGAGCAGCCGGTCGAACTCGCGCTCGGTCATCGAGTCGCCGCCCGTGAGGGCCACCGTGGCCCAGGCCGTAATGACGACGAGCGCCACCGCCCCGCCGATCAAGGCCATCAGGCCCGCCGCGCCCGACAGCGACGGCGGATTGAGCAGGAACAGCAGTAGGCCGACGACGAAGACGGCCACGCCGGCGGCCTTCAACGGAGCACGGAACGCGTCCCTCATGCATACGAGGGTACGCGCCTGTAGCTAGCGCTCCTGATCCTCGTCCGGGTCCTGCGCGCCGGCCGCGGCCGGATTCCCCGTGGCGGTCTCGTCCTCGTCCGGCACGCCGGGGGTGCGCTCGGCCTCGTCGCGCGCACTCCCGTTCCCCTTGTCCTCGGGGATCTGTTGCGGAGGGCCCTCCTCCGGAAGCTGGTCGGACTCCTCGCGGCCCGTCTCCATCATCGACCCGGCTCCTCGCGCAGCTCCTCGGGCTCCGACTCGGCCTCGGGCTCCGTCTCGGCCTCGGGCTCCGACTCGGCGCTCGCGACACCCTCCCCTTCCTCGTCCAAGTCGGGCTGCGCGCCCGGGACGGAGGTATCGGACTCCTTGCCCTCCCAGTCGCTGCGCGTCTCGTCTATGTGGCGCTCCACGCGGTCGCTTTGCTCCTCCAGGCGCTCCGCGTCGCGCTCCATCCTCGCGGCTTGCTCCTCGTGCCTCACGAGCCCCCGCCGCTCTTGCGGCCTCCCTTTCGCTGGCCTTCCTTGGAACCGCCGCCGCCACCCCCGGCCTTGGTCTTGCCGCCCTTCTTGGACGCGCCGGGCGTGTTGGCGATCTTCGCCGCGCGCTCCTTGCTCATGCCGCGCTTGCGGAGGCCCTCGTACTGCTTGTCGTCCTTTACGCTCGATCCGTGGTTCTTGGCCATACGGCGCTGGTACCCGCCGCCCGTCGGCGGTACTCCTAAAGCAGGCGCGCCAGCTCCAGGCCGCCCCGCCCGGACGAGATGGCGAAGACGTCCACCCGGTTCCTGCCGTCGTGCAGGAAGGGCTCGGGAACCATCGCCGAAAAGAACTCCGAGTGCCTTCCGGGAAGGTGGAAGGTCGGCGCGGTGGAGGTCAGCCAGCCGTTCACGGCGATCGCCAGCGGCCGCGAGCCGGACCGCGCGCCCCGTGCGATGCGGCCCATGATGAGCGCGGGTACGAAGCCGGAGCTTCGCCTCACGCGCCTCAGCGCGGCGCCGCCCTTCAGCACCGCCCGGGTGTGCCGCGCGCTCACCGTGGGCCAGGTCGAGACCGGCGTCCCGAGCAGCTCCCGATGGGGACCGATTCCGTAGATGCCCGGGGAGTCGTCGCCCGAGCCGAACCGCCTCAGCTTCCTCCGCAGTGCCCGACGGGCGCCCCGGCGCAGGGCGGCCGGCCCCAGCGTGAAACGCCGCCCAGAGCGCTGGATCAACAGCACTGAGGACGGGATCCGGGAGGACGAGGGCCCAAGTGCCGAACTGCCCTCCATCGGCCACGGGACCCGCAGCCGCAGAACGTGGGCGATCGTGGGAAGGACGTCCACTGTGCGCACATGACGGCTGACGATCCGCCCGCGCCGCTGGTGCGGGAGCTTCAGGAAGAGCGGCGTGAGCGCGACGTTGGCTGCCTTGTGGCGGGTGATCTGGTGCCTGTCGCCGAAGACCCCGAAGCCCTCGCCGTTGTCGGCCGTGATCACGATCAGCGATCGCTTGTAGAGCCGCGTGGCGCGGAGGCGCCGCAGCAACGAGCCGAGGAGTCGGTCGGTGAACGCGAGCTGGAGCAGATGGCGCTGATAGACCTGCTCGACGAGCCAAGGGTCGTGAAAGGCCCCTGCAATCCCCCGGATCGTCTCGTGCGCGCGGTTGCTGTAGCGGTGACCGGAGGGGAGGTACCGAAGCGGCACGTGCGGGAGCAGCACGTGCTTGAAGTAGAGAGTCGGCTCGCGCCCCGGCCGGATCGACGCGACCCAGCGGCGGAAGCGTCCGGCCCGGCCCCCGGCCAGCGCGCGCAAGACGGAGCGGCGGTTCTGCGCCCGGACCTGTGGGCAGAGCCATTGCGGGCAGAAGCTGGTGGCCTCCTCGGAGGCGTCGATGCGGTAGCGGGCGCCCAGGAGCGTGAACAGGTTGTTGGGATTCGCCTCGAAGGTCGCGGGCCGTCTGCGCTCGAGGGTGCGGCCGGTCAGCAGCGCCTCCATCGCCCTGCCCGTCTCGTCTACCGACGCGGTCGCGTTCGAGAACCAGGTCCCGCGCCGCGCCAGGGACGCGAAGTTGGGATACCGCTCCCGGTCGATCCGCCCCTGGGCATCGAGCAGCGAGATCGTGGGGAACTCGTC
Organism: Actinomycetota bacterium; assembly: GCA_046729895.1. Lineage (GTDB taxonomy): Bacteria > Actinomycetota > Thermoleophilia > Solirubrobacterales > Thermoleophilaceae > DASXBA01. The sequence continues at coordinate 10,699 of JBKPHP010000119.1, read as the reverse complement.
GAAGACGACCATCACGACCGGTGCTCGGGCGGACGCGGTCCCGCTCGGGAGCCCGGCTAGACCTACGAGCACGAACAGCGTCAGCAGGAAGGCGCGGCGGGTCAGGCTCGCCCCTCCAGCTCCGCGGCGAGCGAGGCGACTTGCGCAAAGAGCCTCACCTGCTCCCTCCTCCCCACCGGTCCGGCCGCTCCGCGGCGGTGGCGATCCACCGTCGCCACGGTGATCACGATTCGCTCGGGACAGTCCCACTCCGCCCAGGGCGTCTCGCGATAGTCGCTTCCGAACACCAGCTCGCGCGCAGTCTCGGGCACCGAGAGCCCGGCGGCGAGCCGGGAGCTCGCGGCGGCATCCACCCATGCCAGGTACTCGAGCAGCACCTTTACCTCCGCCACGCCGGACACCGGCCCGTGGCCGGGCACGACGACCGCCGGCTCCAGCGCCAGGATCCGGTCGAGCGCGGCGATCCAGTTGGAGGTGGGGCCGGCCCACATCACGGGGACGACGCCCACGAACAGAACGTCGGCGGCGAAAACGACCGCGGCATCCGGCACGTGGACAATGAGGTCTCCGGGCGTGTGTGCGGGCCCCACCTCCAGCAGTTGCACCTCGCGCCCTCCGGCCTCGCCGACGAGCCCGCCGCTGAACCCGCGCGTCGGCGGCGTCAGCCGCACGTCCGAGAAGTCGTACGGCGAGAACATCGTCTCCAGGTACGCGCCGAGCTCGCGGAGGGGCAGGCGCGGGAGGAGCGGGAGCCCTAGCGTGCCGATCATCGGCAGCGGCAGCCCGCCCAGCCGCCGCAGACGCGGAGCCAGCGACTTGAAGCGCTGAAGGGCGGCGGGTGGCTCCTCGCCAATGATCTCGATCGCCGCTTCCGTGGCCACCATCTCGGCGCCCTCCAGCAGCTGGTTCCCCCAGACGTGGTCGCCGTCCGAGTGGGTGTTCACGACCACCCGGATCGGCGCGCCCACCCGCGTCTCGATCGCGTCGAGCATGCGCCGCGTTAGGCGCGGGCCCCAAAGCGTGTCCACCAGCAGCGCCTCTCCGTCCCCCACGACGAGACCGGCGTTGGACTCTCCCCACTCGCCGTTTGGCTGCAGCCACGCGAGGACCCCCGGCGCCACCTCGTGCAGGCCCCCTTCGAAGCGCGCCGGCTTGCCGAAGAGCGTCCGCTCCACCGGCGCGATGCTACCCGCGCGGCCCGGCCAGTCCACTCATCACGCGCCAGGCCTGCCCCGTTACGGGGCTTGGTCCGTGTCGCTGCCCGCCCGGTTACGGAGTACCCCCTTGTGGGTACAAACCGGCAAAGGGATGCGCATGCGGTATGCCCCTACTCCCAGTCCCGCATTCCGGCACGAAGCGCTGATCTATCGCAGCGAGGAGGAGTTCCTGGCCGCGACCGTCCGGTTCGTCCGGGACGCCGTCGCCGCCGGGGAGCCTGTTCTCGTGGCCGTCAGCGCGGAGAAGGCGGGCCTGATCTCCTCGCGGCTGAATGGCGAGTCCGAGCATGTTCTCTTTGCCGACATGCCGCAGCTCGGCCGGAATCCCGCGCGCATCATCCCGGTCTGGCGTGAGTTCGTGGCGGAGCATCTGCAGGAGGGCTCCCCTGTTCGGGGCATTGGGGAACCGATCTGGCCCGAGCGCAGTCCCGCGGAGCTCGTCGAGTGCCAGCGCCATGAATGGCTGCTCAACCTGGCCTTCGCCGACGCCCCGGCGTGGTGGCTGCTGTGCCCCTATGACGCGGCCACGCTCGACTCCGACGTCCTCGAGGCCGCGTACGTCACGCACCCGCACGTGACCGACAACGGTCACCGCCACACGAGCAGCATCTACTCCGATCCGCTGACCGCGCCCGATCCGTTCCACGGTCCGCTTCCACCGCCGGCGGAGAAGCCCGACCGGCTGGCCTTCACGTTGGGTGAGCTGCTCGCGGTCCGGCGGCTCGTCTCGCGTCGGGCAGCCGGCGCCGGGCTCGACGGCACCCGCACGGAGGACCTCCTGGTGGCCGTAAACGAGGTCGCTACCAACAGCGTCCGCCACGCCGGTGGGCAGGGCACGCTGAGCGTCTGGCGGGAGGATGACTCGCTCCTGTGCGAGGTCCGCGACAGCGGCCTCGTCCATGATCCGCTGGTGGGACGCGGGCGCCCCGCGCCGAGCCAGCCCACCGGTCGGGGCTTGTGGCTCGCAAACCAGCTCTGCGACCTGGCGCAGATCCGCTCGCTCCCCGACGGGAACGTAGTTCGTCTGCAGATGAGCCTGAGTTAGGCAGTCGCCCGCCCCTGGGGGCGCCTAATGTTGTCCGGGCATGGAAGACAGGTCGAGCATCGCGCTCGAGGCGATGGGCGACGCCGTGCGGGCGATCGCCGCCGAGCGCTCGGTGGAGCCCGTCCTGCAGCGAATCGTCAACGCCTCCCGCCAGCTAGCCGGCGCCCGCTACGCTGCCCTTGGCATCCCCGATGGGGAGGGGAACTTCGCGCAGTTCATTACCTCCGGGATGAGCGAGGAGTTGATCGCCGCGATGGGGCCGCTCCCGCGGACCCATGGGCTGCTCGGGGCGATGCTCGACGCGGACAGCCCGTACCGAACCGAGGACATCCGGCAGGACTCCCGGTTCCGCGGCTGGTGGCCCCAGGCACATCCGCAGATGAGCTCGTTCCTTGGCGTGCCGATCCGCTCGCCCGACGCCGTGCTGGGCGCGCTCTACCTCACGGAGAAGGAGGGCGGCCCCGCGTTTACGCAGGAGGACGAGCGGCTAATCGAGATGCTGGCCGCCCACGCCTCGATCGCCATCGAGAACGCTCGCCTGTACGAGCGCGGACGTGAGCTGAGCTTCGTCGAGGAGCGCACCCGGCTGGCCCGGGACCTCCACGACTCGGTGGTGCAGAAGCTCTTCGGCGTGGTGCTCGTGGCGCAGTCCGCCGCCACGCTGCTCGAACGCGATCCCAGCGGCGCGCACGGGCAGGTACAGAAGCTGCAGGAGCTGACCCAGGACGCGATCCAGGAGCTTCGCTCGCTGATCTTCCAGCTGCGCCCGGCAGCGGTTGAGAGCGAGGGGCTGGCTGCCGCGCTGTCGAAGCACGTGCAGGTGCTGCGCCGCGTGCACGGGCAGGAGATCGAGCTGCGCACGGCCGGTGAGCCTCGCATGCGCCCCGGGGTCGACGACGAGGTGTTCCGTATCGCGCAGGAAGCCATGCACAACGCTCTCAGGCACTCAGGGGCCGCTCACCTGGAGGTGCGGCTCGACGAGGAGGAACACCGGCTCTTCTTGAGGGTGCGCGACGACGGCGCGGGCTTCGATCCGCACTCGGCGACCCATCGCTCCCGGCGGCTCGGCCTTACCTCGATGGAGGAGCGGGCCAGGTCGCTGGGCGCATCGCTCGTGATCGACTCGAGGCCGGGAGCAGGAACGACGATCAGGCTGGAGGTGCCGCTTGGCGAAAATTCGCGTCCTCGTCGCTGACGACCATGCGGTTGTCCGCCAGGGCCTGCGCACCTTCCTTGAACTGCAGGACGACGTAGAGGTGGTGGCAGACGTCGCGGATGGCGCGCGGGCCCTCGATGCCGTGGCCGAGCACGAGCCGGACGTCGTGCTCATGGACCTCGTGCTGCCCGTCGTGGACGGGGTGGAGGCGATCCGTCGCATCGCTGCGGAGAGGCCCGCGACGCGAGTGATCGCCCTGACCAGCTTCCTCGACGACGACAAGCTCTTCCCTGCGGTGCGGGCGGGCGCGGCCGGCTACCTCCTCAAGGACGTCGAGCCTCAGGAGCTCGTCAGGGCGATCCGTGCGGTTCATGCGGGCGAGGCGCTCTTGCACCCGGCGGTGGCCGCCCGGCTCATGGAGGAGGTGGCGGGAAGCGGCGCCCACGACGCACGGGATCCGCTTACTCCGAGGGAGCGGGAGGTGGTGGACCTGATCGCGCGCGGCCTCTCCAACAAGCGCATCGCGGTCGAGCTGGGGATCTCCCAGAAGACCGTCAAGGCGCACGTCAGCAACATCCTCACCAAGCTCGACCTCAGTGATCGCACGCAGGTGGCGATGCACGCCGTCCGCGAGCGATGGGTGGAGATCGACTAGCCCGCTAGGTCCCGGGTCCTAGGCCGAATTCCCAATGGTCGCCGCGGGCTCCGCTGCCTAGCTTCGGGGGCATGCTCACGGCCCTCCTCACCGGTGCCTCCCGCGGACTGGGCCTGGCGCTCGCACGCGCGCTCGCCGACCACGGATATTCGCTCGTGATCGACGCCCGAGGCGGCGAGGAGCTGGCTGCCGCCCGCGCGGAGCTCGCGCGCAGGACGGACGTGGCGGCGTTTGTCGGGGACGTGGCCGAAGAGCGACACCGACGCGCTCTGGTCGCCGCGGCGGGCGGCCCGGTCCAGGTCCTGGTCAACAACGCGAGCCTGCTCGGTCCCAGCCCCCAGCCCGGCGTTGGCGAGTATCCACTCGACTCGCTCGAGGCGGTCTACCGCGTCAACGTCTTCGCTCCGCTGCGGCTGATCCAGCTGACGCTGCCGCTCCTCGGCGAGGGTGCGCGGATCATCAACATCACGTCCGACGCCGCCATCGAGAGCTACGAGGGCTGGGGTGGCTACGGATCCTCAAAGGCGGCTCTCGAGCAGCTCACGGCGGTGCTGGCCGCCGAGCATCCGGAGCTGCGGGTCTACTCGGTCGATCCCGGGGACATGCGGACCCGCATGCAGCAGGAGGCCTTCCCGGGCGAGGACATCTCCGACCGGCCACCACCCGAGGAGAGCGTCCCCGGCCTGCTCGAGCTGATCGAGGGTGAGCTGCCGAGCGGTCGCTACCGGGCCCGGGAGATGGCGAGAGTCCGGGCGTGAGCGCGCTCTCCGCCACCCTCCCGGAGCCCGCGGCGGCCCGCCGCCCGCCGGAGGAACGCGGACTTCGCCGCGACGGGGTACGCCTGCTGGTTGCGTCTCGCGCACGGCTCTGGCACAGGCGTTTCACCGACCTGCCCGGGTTGCTGGTGCCGGGCGACGTCCTCGTGGTCAACACCTCGCGAACGTTGCCGGCGGCACTGTCGGCGCGGCGCGGCGACGGCACCGAGCTCACGCTGCACCTCTCCACACCGACCCCATCCGCGGACGACGGCCGCTGGGTCGTCGAGTTGCGGCGCGGAGGCCGGCGCTTCCGGACCGTCCGCCCCGGTGAAGAGCTTTCGCTGCCCGGCGGAGCGGGGGCACGGCTCCTCGCCCCGTACATGGGGACGCGGCTTTGGGTGGCGACCTTCAGGCTGCCCGAGACGTTGCCCGAGTACCTGGCCCGGCACGGTGCGCCCATTCGCTACCCCCACCTCGACGGCGATCGGCCGCTCGATCGCCACCAAAACGTCTACGCGACCGAGCCAGGCAGCGCGGAGCCGGCGAGCGCCGGCCGTCCGTTCACCCCCGAGCTCATCACGCAGCTTGTGGCTTCGGGGGTGGACGTGGCGCCCATCGTGCTCCACACCGGCGTGTCGTCGCTGGAGGCCGGCGAGGCGCCCTACCCCGAGCGCTACCGGGTGCCCTCGTGGACGGCCGAGCGTGTGAATGTCGCGCGGCGGGTGATCGCGGTGGGAACCACGGTGGTCCGGGCCCTGGAGTCGGCGGCCTCAGAGCACGGCATCGTGCGCCCCAGCGCGGGCTGGACCGACCTGGTCATCGGACCGGAGCGGCAGATGCGCGTGATCGACGCACTCCTGACCGGCTTCCACGACCGCAATTCCTCCCATCTGAGGATGCTCGAGGCGATCGCCGGGCCGGCGCTGATAACGGAGGCCTACCAAGCCGCCTCGGAGGCCGGCTACCTGCGGCACGAGTTCGGCGACCTCATGCTGCTCGAGCGATGAGGGCCCTTCGAGCAGCCGAGCTCGATTACCTGGGCTTGGAGCGCCGCCTGAGCGGCCGCCACGCCTGAGCAGCAACGCGCTTTGGAAACGGGCCGAGCTAGCCCCTTCGCGAGTCGAGGACGCGGTCGGCGAGGCCGTACTCCACCGCCTCCTCCGCGGTGAAGAAGCGATCGCGCTCCATGTCCTCGGTTACGCGCTCCATCGGCTGACCCGTGTGCTTGGAGTAGATCTCGTCCACGCGGCGGCGCAGGCTCAGCACCTCCCTCGCGTGGATCTCGATGTCCGAGGAGGTGCCCTCGAAGGCACCGGAGGGCTGATGGATCAGGATCCTGCTGTTGGGCAGCGTGGCGCGCTTGCCATCGCTGCCGCCGGCCAGCAGCAGCGACCCCATCGACATCGCCATACCGACGCAGGTCGTCTGCACATCGGGCTTTATGAACTGCATCGTGTCGTAGATCGCCAGGCCGGCGTACATCGATCCTCCAGGCGAGTTGATGTAGATGGAGACGTCCTTCTCGGGGTCCTCGGACTCGAGATGCAAGAGCTGCGCGACCACGAGATTCGCAACCTCGTCGTCGATCTGCTGCCCGAGGAAGATGACCCGCTCGCGCAGCAGCCGTGAGTAGATGTCGAATGAGCGCTCGCCTCGGGAGTCCTGCTCTACGACCACCGGGACCAGTGGCATCAGCTCTCCTCCTTGTGCGGCGGGTGGGCGGAGGTTTCCTCGGCCGCCGTGCCCAGCCACTCGAGCACCGCGGTGCGGGAGAAGCGCCACTCGCCACCGATCTTTCGGCCGGGCAGCTCGCCGGCCTCGGCGAGCTCCTGCACCATCGATTCGTCCACCTGCAGCAGCTCGGCCACCTCGCGCGGCGAGAGAACCTCGGCCGGCTCGTAGGGCCGGAACGAATGGCTCCCGACGGTCATGTCGTCGAACTCCGACTCGACGACGACGCGCCTGCGGCCGGCCCCGAGTCCGGGGAGCCGAGCGAGCTCCTCGGGCGAGTAGCGCTCGAGGAGGGCGTTGACCAGCTGCTGCTTGGGGACCTTCAGCTCGAAGGCGGCCCGATCGAGTTTCTCCGCCTGCTCGATCGGCAGCCTCACGAACAGCGCCGCCAGCTCCGGATCCGATTGCCTTGCCATATCCTGATATCAGGATAGCATCCACGAGGCGCCGTGCTGAACGCCGGTCCCCGCGCCGCCGCCTGAGTACGCCTTTCGTCGCCGCGGCCTGAGCGCTTTCTTCCGCCGCCTGAGCGCGGGTGCTTCGCCAGCTAACTCTCGGCGAACGGCAGCTGGGTAACGAGGCAGTTCCGGCGCCGATACATCGCTGCGCCTAAAAAGGCATCCAGCACCCCCAGGAGGTGTGCAAAATGCCTTTGTGGGCGAGCGCAGGCCCGGGACGCCCACCCAGGCCGCCATACGTCGGCGGAGCTCGCCTACCCGAAGCTGAGGTTGCGAACGCGCTCGATGTGGCGCTCGTTCACCTCGCGCCCGCGCCGGAAGAACTCCATCACGAGCCTGAGCTCGTCTGCCGACAGGCGGCCGATCTCCTTGACGGCCTCCTCCCCCAGGGGGCCCCAGATCTGCCCGCCCCGCTCGCTCATCAGCGGTGTGAGCTCTACGATCACCTGGCGACGATCGTCGCGGTCCCGGACTCGTCTCGCGTAGCCGGCTCGCTCGAGCCGGTCGAGGACCGCGGTGACGGCGGCGGTGGTCAGCCCGCTCAGCTCCGCCAAGCGCCCGGCCGTCATCGGCCCCTGGTTCTCGACGATGTCCAGGCAGCGCCCGTCGGTCCGATTGATGCCGAGCTTCTGGTACGCGACCTCGTCGAACGCGTCGTTGGCCGCCTGGTGGGCCCGCGCCAGGTGGATCACCTGCCAGACGAGTTCTTCCTTAGTCTCTCTTGACATATTGATCTCTAATCTGATTAGATAATTCCCGTACTAGACGATTGTAGGAGGTCTCGATGATCGAAGCAACCGACTTGAGGAAGGGCTACGGCAGCGTCCGAGCACTCGACGGCCTCAGCTTCGAGGTGCCGCCCGGCACGATCTTCGGCCTGCTCGGTCCCAACGGCGCCGGGAAGTCGACGACCGTGAAGCTGCTGACCACCCTCGCCCGCCCCGATTCGGGTGAGGCGAGCGTGGCGGGGCACGACGTCCTGCGCGAGGCGGCGGAGGTGCGCCGCGCGATCGGAGTGGTCGCGCAGCGCTCGGGCATGGACCGCGACCTCACCGGCCGCGAGAACGTCAAGCTTCAGGGCCAGCTGCAGGGGATGCGCGGTCGCGAGCTGGAACGCCGAACCGACGAGCTGCTAGAGCAGCTGGGCCTGTCCGAGGCCGCTCGCCGGGTGGCCCGCACCTACTCGGGGGGGATGCAGCGGAGGCTGGACATCGCCATCGGGCTGGTCCACCGGCCGCGGGTGCTGTTCCTCGACGAGCCCACGACCGGGCTCGACCCCGAGGTGCGGGCCGCCATGTGGCAGGAGATCGCGCGTCTCAAGGAGGACGAGGGCCTGACGATCCTGCTCACGACGCATTACATGGAGGAGGCCGACCGGCTGGCCTCCCAGGTCGCGATCGTCGACCGCGGCCGCGTAGTGGCCGAGGGCTCCCCGGCAGAGCTGAAGGCGAGCCTGCACGGGGACGCGGTGCACGTCGAGCTCGAGGGCGCGAACGTGAATGGCAGCGTCCAGGCGGCGCTGCGTGGAGTCCCCGGACTTCACGAAGTGCTGGTCGAGGGACGCGGCTTGCACGCCCGGGTCGACGACGGCGCCCGAGCGGTGCCGGCGGTGCTGGCGGCGCTCGACGCGCACTCGGTACCGGTCGCGACGGTCACCGTGGCGCGGCCATCGCTGGACGACGTCTACCTCCGCTACGCGGGGCGGTCCTTCGCGGCAGCGGACAAGCACGAGGACAAGAAGGAGGACGACCAATGACAGCCCTTTCCGACACCTGGGCGCTCACGGTCCGCGACCTGCTGCGGCTCTGGCGCCAGCCCTGGTTCATCGCCATCGTGTTGGTGCAGCCGATCATCTGGCTGCTCCTGTTCGGGGACCTGTTCCAGCGCGTGGTGGACATCCCCGGCTTCCAGGGGAGCGACTACAAGCAGTACCTCGTCCCGGGGGTGCTGGTGATGACCGCGTTCTTCTCGAGCGGTTGGAACGGGATGTCGACGATCGAGGACCTCGAGCGCGGCGTCACCGACCGGCTTCTCGTGACGCCCGCGCGGCGCTGGCCGCTGATCGTCGGCCGGCTTGGGCAGAACGCCGTCCAAGCGCTGATCCAGTCGCTCGTGATCGTCGGGATGGCGCTCGCGATCGGCGTGTCGTTCGACGGCGGCCCGCTCGGCGTGGTGGCGCTGGTGCTTGCGGCGCTCCTGCTCGGCACGGGCTTCGCGGCGCTCTCCAATGCCCTCGCCCTGGTGGCGCGGCAGGAGGAGAGCCTCATCGGCGCCGTCACGTTCCTGCAGCTGCCCCTCACGTTCCTGTCCACGGCGTTCATGCAGAAGCAACTGATCCCCGACTGGGTTGCGACCGTGGCGGACTACAACCCGGTCAACTGGGCGATCGTGGCCGGCCGCGAGGCGGTCCAGAGCAACCCCGATTGGGGCACCGTCGCCGGCTACTGCGGCCTGCTCGTGGTGTTCGCGGTCGCCTGCACGAGCCTCGCGACCCGCGCCTTCCGCACCTACCAGGCGCAGGTGTAGGTCGTGCGGCCGCTGGTGAGCCGCCTCCCGGCAGTGCCCGGGAGGCGGCTCTCCCGGGTCCCTCCGCCCCCCGGCGCTCACCATGACTTGCGGGCCTTGTAAGTGTACGCTTACCGTAAGTTATGACTAACCGAGCCGGAGGACTCACCGCACTCGGCGACCCGACCAGGCGGGCGATCTTCGAGCGCCTTGCCGGCGGTCCAAGTGCGGTCGGGGAGCTAGCGCGCCAGCTGCCGGTCAGCCGGCCCGCGGTCTCGCAGCACCTGAAGGTGCTGAAGGAGGCGGGCTTGGTGATCGACCAGCCGGCGGGCAACCGCCGCATCTACCAACTCGACCCCGACGGGGTGGGCGAGCTTCGCGAATACCTCGACCGGTTCTGGAATCGAGCCCTGGCGGCCTTCAAGGCGGCCGTTGAGCAGGGAGACGAGGAGGTCTCATGACCACGCAGGTAACGGACACTTCCATCCGTACGTCGATCGTCGTCGAGGCGCCGATCGAGCGCGCGTTCAGCGTGTTTACAGCTGACATCGGCAGCTGGTGGGATCCCAACCACCACATCCTCGAGGCGGAGCTTGCCGAGATGGTGTTCGAGCCTCGGGAGGGCGGCCATGTCTACGACCGCGGGATGGACGGCAGCGAGTGCCGCTGGGCTCGGGTGCTCGCTTACGACCCGCCCAACCGGCTGGTAATCACCTGGGACATCAATACCCAGTGGCAGCTCGAGACGGATCTCGAGAAGACCAGCGAGGTGGAGGTGCGGTTCGTCTCAGAGGGGCCGGAGCGGACGCGCGTCGAGCTCGAGCACCGGAACCTGGACCGCCACGGCGATGGTTGGGAGAGGATGCGGGACGCGGTCGGCTCCCCGGACGGCTGGGGGGCCGGCCTGCGGGCGTTCGCCCGGCGGCTGGAGAACTGAGCCGCCGGGGCTGCGTGAGCGCCCGCCGATCCGACTCGCGGGCCTCGCGCCCAGGCGCGGCCCCTTGACAGCCGCGGCGTGCCGGACCTAACGTCGGCCATGAGAGGTGGATGCCATTGGTCCGGCTCGGGCGTTGTGCTCATCATGCCGGTTTGCAGGTCAAGCTGGGGCTCGTCTCGTTTGCCCTTGCGCTAGTCGTCGCCGGATTGCTTACCGGCGAGGCGGCCGCTGCCACAC